>JANPPN010000198.1:0-3667 GCA_031428535.1 Bdellovibrio sp.
TTTTTTTCAAATCCACCGATTAAAACATGAATTCCGGAAGGTATGCCCTTAAGCAGCTCTTTCAGTACGCTGGCCTGTTTGTCGACCAATAGCTCTCGCTCGAGTAAATCAAAAGGATGATAGCCGAATAAAGAGGCCTCAGGAAAAATTACCAACTCGGCCTTTTTTTCCTTCGCGCTCGTGACAAATGATAGAATTTTTATTTTATTGTTTTCGAAGTCGCCTAAAGTAGAATTAATTTGGGCAAGGGCAATTCTCATGGGATTCCTCATTGGATGAAATCAGAATACGCCCAGTAAAGCCATCTTGGTAGCCATGTTTATATAAAATTTTAACTTCGGGGAATTTCCAGCAAAAGTAGCCGTTTCCGTTATCAAAATCCGCCAGCCAGAGCCCTTTTGGACGGGCCCCAAGACGTTCAATTTTATTTTGCCATTTATCAATAAGCTCGTTGATCTGGCCCTGAATCTCGAGAGCTCGCCCGGATTTTTTATCCGGCAAGGCTTCGATGCATGACATTAAGTATTTTGATTTTTTGGCGACTTCCTCAGTCAGCCGATAAACTAAAGGAAGTAAATTCTGAGCTTCCTCAAGGGTAAAATTTCGGACTGTATTGTAGCTGATAATCTCGACCAAAAGTTCACCCTTTTTTTAAAGAAGCTTGTTATAGTTTTATTTATTATAAAGATTCAATTACGAATTTTCATATTGTAGATTATTTAGATCGCGCGAAGCGTTGCTGAAATTTGGGATTTACTCCTTGGAATTCGAGTAATTCATAATCTGTCCGCCGAAGAAAACGATAATGGCTAAAATCATTGCAGCAATTAATAACCACCGAATGAAAAATCCAAAACTGAATCCTGTATTATCATCTTCTTTCACCGGTGTGGCCTTCACTGACGGCGGGGTAAATGTCTTTGAGTATGGGCCGAACCTATTACCATCGTCTTTCAGGCGCACAACACTGCTTGAAGGTGCTCTGGGCTTGCGTGGCAGAGACTTCTCCATCTCAGCCTGCATTATGCCCGTAATCGATCTGTACCTGTCGTTTTTATAACTGCTGCCGCTGCTGCGGAACCCGGCAAATGCGGAATTTTTCTTCTTCTTTGCTTCCTCGTCTTCTTCCAGCACCCTGACTTTTCGGCTTCCATCATCGAAGCCGTCATTCGTCGTAAGGGAATTCGATCTGCTGACTTCACCTTTCGCGTACGGAGTCTGTTGCTTACTCGACTTTGAACCGTTTCTGCCACCGCCCAAGTCACTTCCGGAGTCGGAACCGCCATCTGAGTCGGACTTATTATTGCTGCCACCTTTGGCGGCATTTGATGAACTATTTTTATTTCCTCCGCTGGCGGAATTATTGTTGTTTCCACTTCCTGTTTTGCTGGTGCCGCCTGAACTTGGGCCTCCGCCATTTGAAGGCCGCCCATCCTCGAATGTGAAGCCCGCAAAATCCTCGTCACATTTTTTACCTGTGCCATCCAAATGTTTTTTTTGATCGGCTTCCGCAACACCAAGACTTGGAAGCTCTCCATATTCCATAAGACAAGTTACATAATCACCAATATAATGACTCATAAAATCATCCACATGGCTAAATGCCGTTTTGGCTCCTATAACAAGACTGATCACAACAACAATAAGCAGGATATATTCAACAACGGCCTGCCCGCTTTCGTTCAATAAAAGACGTCTAAAATAATATTTCTGGTCTTGTTTCACCTCTGTACTTATCGGAAGATAGAGATATTCTTATGATGCCAGAACGAAAGTTATCTGCACTTTTAACATTTCTGCTTGTTTTTTCATGTCTCAATTTGAGTCACGGGCAGAGCGGTTCGCAGTTTCCGGCAGTTCCCTTCAATCCGAATGTGCTCAACTCGTCGCTACCAGCCATCCAGACTACTCCGGGCCAGTCTGCCTCGCACGACAACACCCCCGCAAAAAATGAAACCGGCGGAAAATATCAGGAATATCAGTCTCTTTGCCGGCTGAATGAATACGACATAATTAAATTCTACCCGCCCGAAATTAAAAAACGGAGAATAGCGTTGCTGAAAGAAAAAATTGCCGGCGCTGGCGACGGTGCGGTGAAATTAAAATTCAGACTGATAAAAGAATATATTGATCAGGATGAGGCTGCACTGATAAAGCCGGTTGTTGATTCACTGAAAAAAGAAAAACTCTCGATCTCTGATAATGCCTACCTGAATTCAATGGTGTTTTTTGCGGAACGCAATTATCCCGCCGCTATTGAACTTCTGAATCAAATGCTGACTGAAGACAAAAAAAATACCGAAGTTTTGCAGTTTTTGGCCGAGGTTTATATGCTCGTCGAAAACTACTATGAGGCCAGCACTATTTTCGAAGATCTGAATAAAATTTCCGGAAACTCTTATTTAGTTCAGCTTTGTGAAACTTCGGTTCTAAATTCATTAAATGCGGAGGCAGAAAAAATCTGCCTCGATGCCAGCAGTAAGTTTCCGGAAAATCCATTCGCGGTCATCTATAAAGGAATTTCCCACCGCGAACGTGAAGAATCGAGGCGGGCAATTTTCGCATTTCAGAAGTCAGTTGGAATAAAGCCGACCGAAATGGGATACGTGTGTTTGGCTGAAGCGTTCTTTATGAAGGGCAGCTTGGCTGAAGCCGCGGAAAACTTTCAAAATGCACTTAATGTTGTTTCAAAATCAGTACGCGCAATGCTGGGGCTTGCCTGGACAAATTTAAAACTCCGAAATTACCCGGGCTCAATTTCAGCCTTCAAGAAAGCCTGCCTCGTGAATTCCAAATTTGAAGCCGAAATCCGCAAGGCCGTCAAACAGCTGGCAGACAATAAATCGGCCGAGATTAAGCTATTTATGAATGCTGCTGAATCCTGCGGCCGTTAAAAATTTCTAGATTTCGAAAAATGCTTTCAGACTCGGCTGAACATTTTCAATAATGGTTTTCTTAAATCCTCGCAAATCTACCGTTTCGAAATATCCGACATCCTCAGAACCAACAGTCAGAATGACATTCTTCGGTCCGGTTCGAACAACTCGAAAATCCAGTAGCACATTTTTGTCGTTAACGAGCAGATCTGCAATTGCCAGCGCTGTAGAAACAAATGGGCCTTCAACAATTACTAACGACTTACTTACTCCCGGCTTATTCTGACTTAAATACACCGTAATAACATCTTCATGAATATTCTCGATCATAGAAAATTCCAGAATTTCAGAGCGGTAAAATGAAACTGCTTCGCTTTTAACAACCTGAAGTCCAAATAAATCCTGCGAAACAAGAATTAAAACCGCGGTCTGGCCCGATGGGCTGATTTCAAAGACCTTTACCGATTGGTCGTCAACGAATTGATTGATAATTGAAAGTGCCGCACCATAAGACGAAAGATCAAATGCAAGAACGTGTTTATACTTATTCAACAATTTCTCCGATGAGATCGTATTCCATACTTTCGGTAATTCTCACACGCACAAACTCGCCGATCTTAGCCTGGCCGTCATTAATCAGTACAACGCCGTCAATTTCGGGCGCCTGTTGGGACGTTCGACCCTGTAGCAACAAATCCGTTTCTTCGCTAAAGCCTTCCACAACAACTTCTAATGTTTTGCCAATGAATGCGCGATGTTTATCTCGAGAAATATTCTGTTGTACTTCCATC
>JANPPN010000199.1:0-14481 GCA_031428535.1 Bdellovibrio sp.
TTTTTGGGCACAATATGTTAAGTAGCGTTTCAATTTTGACCGGGTCGGTGGATTTGACCCAGCCCAGCCGGTTGGAAAGCCGTATAACATGCGTATCAACAACCACACCGGAAGCAATATTATACGCATTACCGAGCACAACATTTGCCGTCTTGCGGCCCACACCCGGCAGTTGGTTAAGTTCTTCAAGTCGTTGAGGGACTTCGCCCTTGTATTTTTTCACGAGTTCTTCGCAACTGGCTTTAATATTCTTGGCTTTGTTTCTGAAAAAACCGGTCGATTTAATCAGGTTTTCAATTTTTAAAACCGGCGCCTTGCTCATGCTGAGCGGATCAGGGAATTGACGGAATATTTCAGGGGTTACAATGTTGACCCGTACATCGGTACATTGGGCCGAAAGAATCGTGGCAATCAGCAGTTCATAGGGATTTGTGAAATTCAGGGCACAGTGAGCGTCGGGGTAGTGTTTTTTAAGGCGTTTTAAAACGAGGTCGAACCGGACTTTGGTCTTACTTGTCGCCAAAATCGCCGATGGCTTCAACTGGGCAGCCTTCCATTGCTTCTTTGCAGGCCGCTTCTTCATCCGGCGTCTCCGGTTGTTTAGAAACAAAAGCGTGACCGTCTTCATCGTGCATTGAAAAGTTTTTTGGCGCAGTCAGGACGCAGGCATCACAGGCAATACAGGATTGATCTACAAACACCTTACCGGCTTTATTGTCTTTCCATTTTTGCCCTAAATCTGCCATTTCAATCCTCCGAAAGCTGCTTGAATAACCCACCTTACCACTTTTAAGCCTCTATATGTAAAAAACTTCTGGGCTTAAGTCAATTTCATCCCTGCTGGATGTATCATCTGGGTGCAGAAAACGGCTAAAATAAGGTTTATCGTTCTATCGGAGGAAGTATGCAAGGACCGCGATCGCCGGAATCACATGAATGGCCCCAGGTTGTTGATTTTCTGAATGTTAACTTACGTCAAAACAAGAGTTGGACTATCACGAGCGAATACCCGACGGCATTGTCTGCAAACAACATCCACAATATGAGCATCATCACCGAAGACGAAAAAATCATTTCCCACGCCGTACTGAAAACCTTTGTTGTTAAAACCCCGCATGCTATTTTCAAGGTGGGTGCTATCGGATCGGTGATAACGGCCCCTGACCACAGACAAAAAGGCCATAGCCGCAAAAATATCGAAAACTGCATTGCGCTAGCCCAGAAACAGGAATGCGATCTTGTCATTTTATGGACGGATCAGTTTGATTTTTACCGCAAACTCGGATTTGAACTGGCCGGCTTCGATTACAGCTACATTTATGAAAATTCGGGCACAATCCAGAACAAGAAACTACGATTTGTCAGCGGTAACAACGTCGACCCCAACGCCTTACAGAAACTTTATTCGCAGCACACGGTTCATGCCGTCAGAAGCACCGAGGACTTCCGGAATTTCCTTAAAATCCCCAATTCAAATGTTTTTACTGCCTGGGATCAGAACAATCAGCTCGTGGGTTATGCGGTTGAGGGCAAGGGTTTAGATCTGATAAATTATATTCACGAATGGGCCGGTCAAGTCGATGCGTTACTCGATCTCTTTCAGTATATCCGAACCCAGAAAAACGATGTGATTACCGTAATGGTTCCTGCACATTCGCAGAACCTCAGAAATAAAATCAGCGGAGTTGCCGGAATTTCGCATCAGGGTTTTCTGGGCATGCTGAAAATCGTTAATAAAGAAGCTTTGCTT
The DNA here is from genome assembly GCA_031428535.1 of Bdellovibrio sp. Classification (GTDB taxonomy): domain Bacteria; phylum Bdellovibrionota; class Bdellovibrionia; order Bdellovibrionales; family Bdellovibrionaceae; genus Pseudobdellovibrio. Next base: position 1,751 of record JANPPN010000199.1, read on the forward strand.
AACAAAGTGAAAAAAGCCTTTAAAGAAGAAGGCTTCGACAAAATCGTCCTCGAACAACAAAATGAAAAACTGGTTTTCGGTTTCGGCGCGGACCTCTATACCCTCGAAAAAGAGTCCGATTTGGTGCAGATGATTTTCGGGCCCTTGAACGTGAATGCCCTCGATTTTATTTCGACTGACTCTAAACAAAAACTCTCGACTGTGCTACCAATGCCGCTTTGGATCTGGGGCTGGGATTCGATATGAAAAATAAAATCATCCTGGTTGTGGTTTTCTGCGGAATTTTATTCGGGGCTTCGTGCCTGAAAAAAATAAATCTCGAGGATGAAGCACTCGGCGACAGCGTTGCTCCCGAACAAATCGCCGCTGCTTTAGGTGACGGTTTCGGCGTGATTGATTATAACGACATTAAAGTAAATGAAAAAAGCAGCATCGTCCTTTCGCAAACAGTGCAGGACGGCGCCACACAGGTTTTAGAACAACAGGACGTTACGGTTCAATCGGTCAACAACAACCCCACCACTTTAGAACTCGGCGTGCTTTCACGTATACTGCGGTATTCCGGATCCAACACCACCGAAAGTTCGCGGTTTTGGAATAAAGTTTTTTACAAATACAGCGGCTATGCTTTTTCAATGAGCCAAAACGCACAGGTGGCGGCCGAAGTTGATGAGCCCATGTATATGTTTCAGGTTTTGCAGAATCTGGCACTGGGTTCGTGCTACGATGATGGCAACTATCCCGAAACCTGCCACAATCTCGTGATTACCGAAATGGACTACAAAGTTCCGTCGAGCGCCGCTTACCAGCATCCGTGCGTTGATGTTTACAATTGCTTTATCAAAGCCAAGAAAGTTGAATTTGACCTCGTACGTAAGTATGAAATCGAATCTGACGGCAAACCAAAACGTATTCATTACACGCTTATCCTGAGCAAACAGGTGCCGTTTACTTCGAGAGTGTTGCGCTACTGCACCCGGACTCTTTATGAGATTCCGAATGTCTCTCAGAAAATTTTAGCTGATTTGTGTTACAACGTTAATAACTACACTTTTGGCGAATAATTTAATAATATTTTTCTATGAAGAAAAAAATAGCTCTGGTTTTTGGCGGAAAGTCGGCAGAACACGAAGTCTCTCTCACTTCAGCCGCAAACATTTATACAGCAATTGATAAATCTTTGTTTGATCCCGTACTTTTGGGGGTTTCTAAACAAGGCAGTTGGTATCATTTTCCGGATGCTGACGTTTTCAAAAAACATAAAGCCCTTAATGATTCCGAACTGGCTTCACAGCAGGTTGTCAGCCTGCTTTCGTATCACGAAAAAACTTTTGCGGTAGTTCTGAAAACCCAGGAAAAAATACCGCTGGACTGCGCTTTTCCGATCATACACGGCACCAGTGGCGAAGACGGTACACTACAAGGTTACTTCAAAATTCTGAATCTGCCGTTTGTGGGTTGTGGTGTTTTAAGCAGCGCTATCGGTATGGATAAAGTGTATATGAAACGGCTGCTGACCGAAGCACAGATTAAGAATTCCAGTTATATAGTTCTTAGTCGCGATGAAGACCCGGTTTATGCCGATATCGTCAAAAAAATCGGCAGCCCGTTCTTTGTTAAGCCGGCCAACGCAGGTTCATCGATCGGTGTTCATAAAGTTAAATCCGAAAGTGACTTTCTGGCAAAAATTAATGATGCTTTTCTTTATGATCATAAAATTCTGGCGGAAGAATTTATTGAAGGACGAGAAATAGAATGCGCGGTGCTCGGGTTGAATCAGCATCCAAAAGCTTCCGTTTCCGGCGAATTGATCATCCGTCACGAATTTTATTCGTATGAAGCCAAATATGTCGACTCTCAGGGCGCAGAAATTGTTATCCCTGCAAAAGTCACAGACTTGCAGGCCAAAGAAATTCAGGCCCTTGCCATCAAAACTTTTAAAACTCTTGGTTGTGATGGTTTGGCCCGTGTAGATTTTTTCCTGAAGCCGGACGGTTCGCTCTTTGTGAACGAAATAAATACACTGCCGGGTTTTACCCCGATTTCGATGTATCCGAAAATGTGGCAGGCTTCAGGCGTGCAGTACAAAGACCTGATCACGGCACTCATTCACTTTGCTTTCGAAAAGCAACTGGCAGAAAATCAACTGAAGCACAGCATTTAGGTTATCGACTTTCGTCTGTGTCTGCTTCTTGCAGAGTTCTAATTTACCTCATAGGTAAAATCAGGAGTCTGCATGAAAGATATCAGTTATTACGAAAATACGAAGTCAGCCAATCAAAAAGCCTATTTAAAGTTGCAAAATAACTGCGTACTCTGCAACACGCCACTTGAACTTAAATTCGAAACCCTGACCGACGGTGAAATAAAAGAAGAAGCCACCTGCCCGCAATGTGAAATCCGCGCCCGCGCCAAAATATACTCCGTTCAGTGATACTTACGTTAGCTTTTTGACGTTTGAAAAAAATGCGCCAAAACTTTGAAAATCCTGCAGCCCGAAGCCCGATTGTTTGACGGCGGTAACCGCCCCGGGCACTTCCACGGATGACTTGTTCACACTTGCAAGACCAACATCGAGGTTTTCGGCAATCTTGTGCAGCTTCTCGGGCTCGCCCCACAAATGGGCTGCAAACCCAAAATAAGAAACATTAGAATATTTAGCCACATCAAACGGGTACTTCACCGCAGACAGAATGAAAACCGGTGCGTGGATCTGATCCTGTTGTAAGGTCGAACAGCGCGACATATCTTTCGTAAATATCGCAGGCAAAAAAGTTTTTTTCTGCAGGTCCGACAAATTATAATCTCCGAGCAGCAACTGGCCCTTGTCTTCGAAAATCTGTTTTTTGATTTCATCGAATTTGTTATACGACCCTGCTTTTATACACGGAGTCCATAACGAAGTGTCGTCAATGCCTTCTGACGGCTTTAGCCCTTGAAGATATTCTTTGATTCTGGTTTCCCATTGCTTTTCGAATTTCTCAAGAATAAAGAGCCTTGCTGAATTCCACACAAGCTGCCCCTGACCAAGTAAAAATGAACTCATAATCTGGCCAAAAATATCATCTGAAGGTTCGGTCAGCACTACCGCCGAGTTTTTTGAGCCCGAGGAAACCTGAATTTTCTTAAAGTTCTGGAGTGAAGACTGGCTGATCAAGGGTAAAACTGCCGCCGTCGTTTCAATGCTGCCGGTAAACGAAACCGCTCTAACCCCAGGATGGCTGATCAGGGTTTTTTTTACTTCAAGATCATCCGACACGATAATATTGACCAATCCCTTTGGGGCGGCTGCTAAACTTAAAATTTCGGCCAGAATATGCGCTGTCACCACCGACTGTGAAGACACCTTGACCACCACCGCATTGCCAGCCAGCAGTGCCGGAATCAGGCGGTCCAAAATCACACGTAAAGATAAATTCCACGAAGCCACCAACGCAATAACCCCTACACTTGAGTGCTGCAGATTTTCACCGCTCGGTTGTTGCTTTTGAACTTCGGCAATATTAAGCAATGCCAGTTCAAGAGAGTTTTTCATAACAAAGAAAAGTGGCAAACCCTGATCGGTTGCCTCAAGCGCGGCATACTCCTGAAGTTTTACTGAAAGTGCCATTTTTATTTTTTCAATTAAGGCCAGCCGATCAACGCGAGAACTTGTTTTCCACTCTTGAAATGCCAAATTTGCTGAACGAATGGCCGTTATCAGCCCGATCAAATCACATGAGCTGACCTCATGAGTTGTTTGCCCGGTATAAGCGTGCGTCTTAAAAAATTTATTGTCGGACTGATAATAGGCGCTATCGATATAACTGTGAATCTGCATTTTTTAAATTTAAGAGAAAATTAATTTAAAAGCCAGCAACTTCGTTTAATAGGGTTTGATAAGCGGTTTTTGCTGTAGAGCTATTGGTATAAAGCCCTAATGAGCACATAAATTCGTAAAAAACCTGCCCTGTTGGCTGACCTGTTGCGGTTCCGCAATCGGCGGCGTTCCATTATGGTTCTACGGTTCTATACTTAGTCTGCCAATTTTCAATGCTTAAGAAAGTCCAGAAATGTTGAACTTAAACTGATCCCCTTTAAGGGGCCGATCTCAAATAGAATTTAAGTGCACATTTTCAGAACTGCAGTTCGATACTCGACTACGAAGGTGCACCGAATTTTGTATCTTATTAAAATCACTAAGATAGCAGCCATCGACAAACAACTGATGGAAGTGGATCTTCAGGTTCAGGCTTCCGCCAAAACGTTCAGACTAAACCAACTTCTTTACAAAACTTATCGAAACTCAATATTGAAAACGTTGGGTCGATTATCCTATTCTTATCATTTAAATTAACCTGATACCATTTGGGTATATTGAGTTTTGATTTAAAATAAAGCAACGAGGGCGAAATATCAGTACTGTTCAGTTTACATTAGATATCAAGCCGAGCCGAACCGGCTACAATAAATTTTTGAGTATTTTTCCAGGTGTCCCATATTCCCTTTACCAGGCTTTGCCAGTTTTTTCGTTTATGAATTTCGTCAAATACAATCAAGGGCTCGTCTTTGGGCCAGTCTGAACGTAATATTGTTTTTCTTGAAAGTTCGTTATCCCAGTTTAGATACGCGGGGCTACCGTCTTTATAATTTTTAATAAGAGATATGGCGAGAGTTGTTTTCCCGATCTGCCGGGGCCCTCCGATAAAAACCATTTTTTTTTCGATGTCTTTCAGGATAGAGGCCACATATATTCGTTCTGGCAATATTGACACAAACCCTCTCTTTTAAAGTAAATCGGAGTCAATGTCATTTTACTTTAGAGGTAGCCGGCGAATCATACTCGATGTCGCCGGCCCCTTGAAATTAGATCTTATGACGCTTCGGCGGAGGTCTCCAGCCTCGTAGTTGCGTCGAGCTTAAGTGCTAGGCTACGAGCCTGGCACCTCCGCCGTTGTTATGTCACATCTATTCATAACATCACCTCCTCTCCAGTCGTTAGAACGACTTACTTACTAGAGTACACCCATTGAATAATTCCTTCAAAAATAAAATTATTATCTGATCTATAACGAGATTTCATAAATTCAAAAACTGCAAAAATCGGATGCAAAAATAAGACTCCTCGGACTTAATTTGTCCGGCGTCTAATTCTTAAACAAGTTATTAGCTGGCGAATAGGCGGATTCGCGCTAAACATGGTCTTTAATTTGCTGTTTTGAAGAATATGAACCGTCAGCGCAGATTTACGTTAATTTACCTCTTAGTTTTACTTACCGTTTTTTCTGGTGGGACCGGTTGGGCAGCCAACTTAAAATGTGGTCAACTCCTAATTGGTCGTGCTGGCATTAGCCGGGCTATCAAATGGAATTTATTTGTGACAGGCCGGACTCTTTCAGAATATCGTCAGGGCCTTCATAAGGACTTTAATTCTTCTCTTCAGGCCCTTAAATTCAATGAAACCTGGATTGATCTAGGGGCTGGCAAGGGCAATGCCGCTATTGATTATCTTAAGGAAATAACCGCAACACGCACAAGCGCCAATGTGGTTCTGATTGCCTATAAGCTCGACCGCTGGTTCAACTTACCTAAATTTAATAACAAGTTATCCGTCATTGAAGGAAGACTTTTTGAGGAAATTCCCTCAGTCGAAATACCCAAAGCAAAGCTAATCACAGACTATTATGGGGTTCTCAGCTACACACGAGATCTTTCTAGAACTCTTGCCTTGGTTTTTGATCGGCTAGAGGTTGGCGGAGAATTATATATACATTCTTTGAATTCGAGCACTTTGATTGATTTTCAAAACAAAGTCTACTCAATGACTGATTTTCTCAAGCAGATCGACGGGCTCAGGGTTGAGGGCACGAATGGAATACTGAAGATCACTAAATTAAGGGAAGATGTCCAATTTTCAGAACTGCGATTAACTCGCTTAATTGAAGAAGAAATTCCGGCTTTTCGTCGTTTTTCCTACTAGGGCGCGTGAACAAAAAATTAGTCACGTACCTGCTTCAGGAAACTGACTATTTTCTTCTGGATTTCCTGCATTTCCTGCTCAGACTTACGCGAAGCACGCTTAAAATCCAAGTCCGGGATGCTCCAGGCCGGAATCAAATGCAGGTGATAATGCGGAACTTCAAATCCCGCCACAATGGTGCCGACCCGCGGGCAGCCGGTTGCCTGCTTGATTGCTTTGGCTATCTTTTGTGAGTTAAGCGCCACTTGGGTATAGATATCCGGTGGCACATCGAACCAATGGTTTACTTCAAGCTTCGATATAACCAACGTGTGCCCGAGGCTGATTGGGTCGATCGTCAGAATCGAAATTGTTTTTTCGTCTTCATGAATTTTGTAACTGGGTAATTCGCCGTTTATAATCTTCGTGAAAATTGAAGCCATGAGCCCGCCCATTTTTTTTTATTTCTTAAGTTGAACTTCGCCCCGTTTGGAAAATGGTATCGAAAATATTCCGAGCTGCGCGGAACCTTTAAGTTCGTATTCCTTGGTAAAAGAATTCTGCAAGATTCCTTGCAGAATTCCAGAAACGGTACTGAACTTGAACTTCAGCGGAAGCCGAAGTGTGTTTTCGCCCAGCGCGGGTACCTGTAGGCCTTCAGCCATTGTGCCTTCGGTAACGGTATCGCCAGAAATATTAAACTGGTAGGTAATGCGGTCCAACTTCAGCGGAATAGAATTAGGATTTCTGACGTTCATGTTAACATTCAGCGAAATTTCCGAAAGGGTTATGTCGGCCACATCAACATTAAGCACTGTCACTTCGGGGTCCTGCAGAAAACTTTTTGTCAAAGATTCACAACTGGTCAGCAAACCGATTGTAAGCAGCAGAACTGCAAAATACTTAATGATAAAATTATCTTTGCTCAAGGGGTTTCCAGGTTAAGCCTTCTTTACCCTGCCATTTACCGCGCGGACGATAAATGCGGTTCTTCTCGAACTGCTCGTTAGCATGTGCAATCCAACCGGCAACCCGCGAAACTGCAAAAATCGGCGTGAAGATATCTGTTGGAATTCCCATACCGTGATAAACAGTTGCCGAATAGAAATCCACATTCGGCATCAGACCTTTTTGCTTATTCATGGTTTCATCGATCAGCACCGACATTTGATAAAGTTCGGGCTTGCCGATTTTTTTTGTCAGTTGCTCAGAAAATTTTCTTAAAATTGCCGCGCGAGGGTCGCCGTCCTTATAGACACGATGACCAATGCCCATCACCTTCTCTTTGGCATCCAGCGCATCTTTAACAAATTGCTGTGCTTTTTCGATGGTGCCGATTTTAGCCAACATCACCATAACCTGCTCGTTGGCTCCACCGTGAAGTGGGCCCTTTAGCGCGCCGATAGCCGAAACTATCGCCGAGTGAATATCAGATAACGAAGACGCCGTTACCCGTGTTGCAAAAGCGGAACAATTCAATTCGTGGTCAGCATGAAGAATTAAACAGGTATCGAATAATTTTACCAGTTCAGTTTCAGGTTCCGAACCTTTAAGCATATACAAAAAATTATAAGCCAAAGACTGGCCGGCCTTTGGGGCCAGAACTTCGCGCTGATTTCGGATGGCCTCAAAAGCCGTAACCAAAGCTCCCATTTTTGCGGTTAATCTGATGGCTTTGCGTTTATTAGCCTCAAATGAATTATCATTTGCATCGGTATCCCAATGCGCTGTAAGTGAAACCGCCGTACGCAACCACGCCATCGGATGCACATTGGTTGGCAGCGTTTTCAGAACCTGTAAAAATCCAGGCTCTAATGCCATGTTCTGATTGATTTCATTCTTAAATGCCGCAAGTTCGGTTTTGTCAGGCAGTCTGTCATTCCAGAGCAGAAAAATAACTTCTTCGAATGTTGAGTTCTGTGCCAAATCTTCAATGGTATAACCACGGTAAATCAGAGTATTACCGACGATGAAAGAAACTCCGGTTGTGCAGGCAACAACGCCTTCAAGACCCTTATCCAACGCACCCTCGTAGATATTAACTTCTGCCATTTCGAATTCCTTTAAATATTTAAATTATAATTTTAAAATATAATTTCTAGAGAATTACCAAAAGCTTACTTACTTGGCTAGCTTAATCACTCGATCTTTGACTTCAACAACGATGACGGTCTGATCCCTCAAAGGCTCTTCAAGACCTGATTTTCGCTGCGCCTGAAAGAGCAGCTCATTGCGTAACTCGTGAACACTTCCTTTTGCATTGTCTCCCATGGTTTTGACAACACCATCAACCCCGAGCACTTCCGATAAGCCTTCCGAAACCAGACAGATCCTCGATTTTGGATCAAGCTCAAGTGCAGCCATCGTCAGTTTTTCGGCAAACTGCTGTCCAAATGCGCTGTTTGTGGACTTCAGTACCTGAATAGGTTTATGCGGCACCATGTAGTAGCCGTCCATATTGCCTGCGCTGCAAAACTGCAGAGTAAAACTTCGACGGTCAATAACGCCGTAGAAAGCACTGGTCGTATCCTTCGGGGAGGCCACTTTTTTTAATTCATCGGCAATCTGCTGGAGAATCTTGTCTGGTGAATTGCCCTTTTTCGCTTCAAGCACATGAGAAACCTTCAGAATAAGCGACAAAAACAGCGCCGACATCGCATAGCCTGACGACGAAGCCACAAGAATTCCGAACTTCATTTTGTCTTCATGTTCGAAAATATCAAAGTAGTCGCCACCCGACTTTGAGCCAAAAATAAATTTACGGCTGATTTCGAACCCCGGAAAACTCGGAATTTCGGTGGGTATCAGCGACTTCTGTAACTCAGAAAGAATTTTAATGTCGCCGGAAATCTGCGACATCAGGAAATCCAGTTTTTGCGAAAATCGCCCCAGCTCCCGACGATAAATCATGATCTCAGAATCTTTCTTTGCAAGCTCCTTTTCAAGAAGCCCTATTTTTTTCAGCAGCGGCGAATTTTCATCTGAACCCATGCGATTAGTCTGTAATGAGACCCCGAAATGGTCAACAACTACCCGATTTTACTTATTCGAAGGCCGGCTTCCTTTAAGAAAGATATTTCACGCTCCAGCACCGAACCTACTGGAAAATTTGCAAGTGCCGGATTCATTATTTTGAGTTCCTGATACTGCAATTGACTTTCGAGATGCTTTTCAAGCTGCTGTGAGATCCGGCTTTTCAAAAGGCTTCTGAGGTAGTTACTCATATTGAATCGCAGAATCCAGTTCGCGGTCGAATAATAAATCGATAACTGCGAAGGTTCAGTCGTGCGCTGAAAATAAAAATGGCCCCAAAGGCTCAAAAATAAATGACTGAAACCGTGATACAGCAATACGGTTACGCACAGAAAACCAAAACGCGTCATTTCCCCCGACTGGGTGAACAAATGATTGATCTGCAGGTAATCTAAAGCCACAACAGCGGCAATCGCCACGAACAGCCACGCCACAAATTGCAGTAAGCTGACACTCTTCCAGATTTTTTTCGTTTCGCTTTCCGAATCGACCGAAAGCCACCACAAATAACAAATTCTGGAAATGTAAACCGCCAGCAGCGCCACCGTTGCAAGATGAATGTGCAGCTCATTGCGATTCAAAAAATAAAAAATCAACCCGATCAGAACGTATTCTTTCCTGATCACCCACTCGAATACAAAAAACAAAAGAAAAAAGATCAGCATTCCGCTGAGGTGCCCATCGAGCAGAAACAGCACCACCGGATTATCAAACGACAGCAAACCGACCAGCGACCATGAAAATTTAAACGGATCAAAAAAAATCAATAGCAGTAACGGAATCAACGGCCACGAAGCCAGATTTGAAAAACATATCTGCATTAAATTCGTATGGGCCTCACCGATTTTAAAATCAAACTTAATCATAGACTCTACAAAACTGCGGCTTGGCCCATAAGACAACAGCACATCTTTTAATGCCGCCAAAATTTTCTTCATGGATTAGCCCCCTGATAAAGATCAAACCTCACAAGCTTACCGTAAATCGTCGTTGCTGTCTTCAGCAAAGCCGGGGCCTTAACCGGGCGCTTAACCGCAACCCGCTTAATGCCCGGTTTCTTCATCGCGTGCTCCAGAATCTGCAACGCATCCTCATCCCGACCGACCAGATTCCGGAAAAAAACCATTTCCTGCCTCGGAAGTGCGGATTTTGTTTTTTCCGGAAACATCGGATCAAAATAAATAAGTTCCGGGCCCACAGATCCGGCAGCCTCATCCGATTTCAGATAATCAAGCGCTTCCCCGAATTTAAACTGTAAACTTAATTCCGGTTTGTGCACCAGCGCCTCTTCCAGCGCCAGAAAAATTAACGGGTTCCGCTCAACTGCCGCTACCTGATAACCCAGCTGCGCCAGAAAAACAGCGTCAACGGCCAGCCCCGCGCTAAGGTCTAACACGTTTAAGCCGTATTTACCGGCCCCAAGTGCCCGCGAAAGTAATTCCGACTTTAAGTTCGATTTTTTTTTCTGATAGTTTTGACGGTTCTCTACGAAATCCACCGCAAATCTGTTTCCGGCAGGGTCGTAAATCTGCGGACAGACCGCTGTCATGTCGATTCTGTCAATCAAACCGAAATCAAATTTATTCCGAGTCAGAAACTCGGCCCATTTTGCAGCTTTGGCCACGGCTAGCGCATCGCCTGAATGAACAAAACAATTCGTCGTGCTCAATTTACTCCAGCCCACATGAACCAAAAAATTTCAACAAGACCCAAAACAACAAAAACCAGAAAATTCCGCTGAACTTCTTTCCGGATAACCTGCAGGCCCGACCCCATCGGGCTCTTGATATCCGCAATTTTCAGAAGCGTTGGCACCGACACCGCTAGCAGCGTTACCGTATTGAGTACAGTGCATACCATATTTGAAACATAATAATGAAACAGTAAATTCAAAAATAAAAATACCAACCACGCCGAAATCAGAAACTTCTGCGCCCAATCAAAACCCAGCTTCGTCATCGTATTTTTTATACCGGACTGCGAAGACGTCATGATGTGCGAAAAATTATTCACCTGAATCAGATAAAGCACAAGAAAACCCCACAGCGCACCAAAGCCCACGACTTCCGAATCAACCACCGAACCGGTGGCCACCTGATAACCCACCGACAGCGCCGGGCCAATCAACAGAAACAAAATCAGCTCGCCCGAGTGCTGTTGCTTATAGGAATTATTCTTAGCAAATCGTCCCACAAAAAACAAAATTAACGCCGCCGCAATTACCCAGAACAATTTCGGCTGCAGCAAAACAGCCGGTAACGCCAGCGCCCCGGCCAGAACAATCAGACCGACAGAAATTCTCGATGCCGCCTGCGCCGAAATCCAGCCCATCCGAATCGGCTTCCGGTTCAGATCAATGTTCACACGGTCAAAACCCGAAATATGATCGTAAACATCATTGCGGATATTCAAGCCGGCAAAAAGAAACACCGAAGAAATCGCCGCAAAAAATATTCCGAGTGAAGTCATATACCCGCCTGAAAAATAATTTTTTTCAAGCACATAGAAAAGCGGAAAAAGAATTAGAATAAAACTATTAAGTTTAATTAGAGCCGCAAAAAAAACAAACAGCCCTGGCTTTTTTATTTCAGAAATACTTTTCAGTTCAAACGTGACGGACTCGTCAACCGTGCCCAGATCATAGGTTTTAACTGGTATCGCGCGCCGATTGGCAACGCTTTCAAGCCTTCCCCAGAGGTATTCCGGAAACTCAGACTGACTCTTTTTCACGGTTACAAATTGCGAGGGCATTTAATTTGAAGGCTTCCGGCGCCAATAAAGAATTTCCGTCAGGGGCCGCAGATTCGCCGCTAATTTTTTTTCATCATGAGTTAAATGCTTTTCAAGATTTTCAAGATGGTGCGCATACAGATCAATCAATTTAACATTAAGCTGATCAAACTCTTCAACTTTTTGCAGAAATACTTTCTGACCCGATTCGGCATCGCCTGCAAAACACAGATACAAATCCGCCAGCGAAGCCGATTTCGTCAGCCTTTCTAGTTCCGCTTTCGAAAAACCCGCGGACACAAAACTTCCGAACGAATTCAGATAACCCGATTTCAGATCACCCAATATAGCCTTGCCTTCGGTATTACGAATATCGTAATCCAGCAGGTCGTCACTGCGTTGAAACAGCTGCCCTAAGATAGAACCCATCTCATTCAGCGTAAAATGCAGATCCTGATCATACTTTTCAAGAGAAATAAACGGTGCCCGCAAACACCACTTAAACAACGAAGCCGTTTTCAGATTATGAATCCGGTCAAGCTGATCAAGCGTCACCTGATAATCCCCGATAATCGAATCCTGCAGCCACTCGCCCTCAAGCAAATCCGAAATCATCTCCGACGTGTACTGCACAAGTTTAATATTACCAAAGTTTGATAGATTAACCATCACCCGCGCCAGCAGATAATCACCGGCCAGTACCGCATACTCCGGCGTGTACTTCAGCCATGCCGCCTTCTTCCCGCGCCGCAGATTCGAACGGTCGACCAAATCATCATGCAGCAACGAGGCATTATGAATAAACTCAATCGTCTGAGCGAGCAAATTCTGCGTTGAATTCGGCACCCGCAGCGGCTCAGAAACAAAACCGATGAGCTTCGACCGGAAGCCCTTACCGCCCGAAAACAAATCATCAAACAGCGAATTAAGCTTGGGTAAATAGGCCGGAAAGTCTTGCGAAGAATAGATTTTATAACTCATAACGATAGAGGTAGTTTTCTTAATTCTTGTGCTTGATGTCAAGGCCGAC
>JANPPN010000200.1:0-16140 GCA_031428535.1 Bdellovibrio sp.
CGTCTACATTCATGGATTAGTGCGCGACGGTCAAGGCCGTAAAATGTCTAAGTCACTCGGCAATTCAGTAGATCCGATCGATATGATTGATAAGTATGGTGCGGACGCACTTCGCTTCAGTTTTCTGGCGCATTTATTCTCGGGTAAAGATTTTAAATTCAGCGAGCAGCGAGTTGAAGGCTACCGCAATTTTATGAATAAAGTCTGGAATGCTTCGCGATTTGTGCTTTCGAATCTAAGCGATTTCAAAGTACCGGCTGAAAATACCCGCGCGATGCCGTCGAAAACTCACCTTTCGGTTTTTGACCAATGGATTATTGCAAAACTTGCCGAAGTCGAAAAAACTGTTCAGGACGCGATGGAATCCGAAAGATTCTCAGACGCCGCAACGGCACTTTATCAATTTATCTGGAATCAATTCTGCGATTGGTATATCGAATTTACAAAACCGATCATGTCGTCAGCCTCGCCAGAAGAAAAGCAGACCACCCAACTGGTCATGGCACAAGTTTTAAACCGGACTATTCGGATGCTGCACCCGTTCTGCCCGTTCCTGACCGAAGAAATCTATTCGAATCTGCCACTTAAATCCAACGCCTGTATCACAGATGTTTACCCAACTGTTGAAAACGACAAAGAGTTGCTGGCCTTTGCAAGTCACGCAGCTGAACTGCAGATCGATCTCACAAAAGAAGTGATCACGGCCATCCGAAATATCCGCGGAGAAAACCGAATCAGTCCGGCTGTTAAACTGACGATCAGACTTGGTGTCACCGAAGCCGAAGTTCAGAAAATTTTAAGTTACAACCGTTCCGCAATCATGACCCTTGCAAGGCTTGAAAGCATGGAAGTTGGAAGCGATGGCGATCTCACCAAGTGCGCAGTTACGCCTATTGCTATTGGTGATGCGCGGGTAAAAGTTATCATCCCGCTGGAAGGCCTTGTTGATTTCAACGAGGAAATTAAACGCATCCAGAAAACGCTTGAAAAACTGGATAAAGATGTCAGCCTGTTATCAAATAAACTTTCGAACGAAAAATTTGTTCAGAATGCCGACCCTGATGTTATTGCCGCTGATCGCATTTTGCTCAAGCAGGCGAACGAACAGGTTATTTCGTTGCGTGACTCATTAACCCGATTTCAGTAATTATTTAAATTAGGAGCCACTATGAAAAATTTTTTAGTATCGGTACTGCTTCTTCAGGTTGTCGGATTTACGGCCTATGCAGCGGAGTCTTCGCTTTGTGAAAAATCAGCCGGCAACCAGCTTTCATTCTCGAATCTTCTTCAAATCCGGACCACACCGGAATTTTCTGTAATTACCTGGAATGCGCATAAATTGACCGATAGAAAATTCATGCCGGATCTTATTCAGTTGAGCCGTGAAACCGATGTGATTCTCATTCAGGAAGCCATGCATAATTCCGAGCTGCAGGGTACACTAGCTGCCAAGTTTGATTTCTCTTTCAGCTTCAGCAAAAGTTTCTGTACTTCGGATAAACAGGCCACCGGCGTTATGAATGCCTCGCGATATCTTTTGCAGAATAACGCCACACTGGTTTCACCGGATCTGGAGCCGGTAATAAATACACCGAAAGTTTCGGGATATTCAGCGGTCAGTATTCCTGAAATCGGCGTCGTGCATATTATTAATACCCACGGCCTGAATTTCAATCTCGGAAGTAAATTTGATAATCAGATCAATAAACTTGCGGCATTTATTCAGAAACTCGAAGGCCCGGTCATCTGGGCCGGCGATTTTAACACGTGGTCTGCCGGTCGCCAGAAACATCTCGATAAAAAAACGAAGGAATTGGGGTTAACTCATCTTTTGCCTACTACGGATAATCGAAGCCAGAAACTCGATCACGTTTACATTAAGGGGCTTGAGGTTATTGACATTCAGATACTGGAAAACATCCGAAGCTCAGATCATCTCCCGATGAAAGCGATATTCAAGAAGATTTAAGGACACGTACAACTTGAATTTTCTTCATCCATATTGAAACAATTAAAGGAGTGATCTCCTTTGTTGAGACTCACACTTTGAAGCAGGCCGTTTCGCACCGAAAAAATAAGCTCTTCACCATCCGGAAAATAGGCCCGGGCACCCTTTTCTTCTGTCACGATCTTGTGCCCCTCGTATAATGAGGCAACGTAAGCTTCATTTGGATTATTTACTTCGTCGGCCGTTAAATTCACGATTTCAGGCATGCCGTAAGAATTAATCTGATACATCGACAGGCGACGCGTAGGATTCGTACCCTCCGGATAATCATAATCGACGCGAACGCGCTTCCTGACTGCTCCTTGATCCAAAAACTCAGTTTGTGACCAGTCGTCCATTTGAACAACCATATCTCCGAATGAAGATCTCAGGTTTGCCAAAAGCTGCTCTGAGGTGGGCTCCGTCTTTTCCGAAACGGAGGGCTCGCCAAGCTTTAGACATTTCGCCATTGATTTTAAATGAGCCGAAAATTTTTTCTGAACAATTTCGTTGATTTGTCGTTTCTCAGCCAAGGCTTCAACAACCGGAAGAGATTGTTCTGCTGATACAATAGTTGCAGTAACGGCCGATGGCAAAATCGGCTTTTTTGAATCAACGGCTACTTCGGCCTGCTGAACAGCAGCCTCTTTAACTCTGGATTTTTTGTCTTTCGAAAACAGCAGCACCATAACAAATGCTGTAGCCAGAATAGTCAGTGAATATCTGGTTTTCATTAAATTATTTTACTAAGCCTATTTCGCGGAGTCTTTGCATTAAAAATTCATGGGCCAGGATATCCCCGTATTTTGCACCATTGCCCCGGCAGGAATTCAGACAGCTCAAAACTGATTCCGGATGCGGGTGCATAAAAAACGGCATTGAATAACGGGAATTATTTGTGCCGTCCTGCGGGTTAATTACTCTGTGGGTAGTTGACGGTATCAGGTCGTTTGTAATTCGGGCCAGCATATCGCCGGCGTCAACGATCAAAGCTCCGAAATCACTTTCGATATCAAGCCAGGTTCCATCGCGATCTTTAAGCTGCAATCCTGAAGTTGTTGCGGCCGGTAAAATGGTAATAAAATTTATATCTTCATGGGCGGCTGCGCGAACACAACGGGTGTCAACACCTTCAGGAATCGGCGGGTAATGCAAAAGTCGCAAAATCGAATTTCCCTCAATCACCATCTTTGAAAAATAATCTTTTTCGACCTGCAACGGATAGGAAAGCGCTTCCATCATTTGAATTCCGGCTGTTTCCAATTGTGAGTAAAGCTGTTCAAAGACCTGTCTGAACTCAACAACGGAATCATTCGGCCAGATATTTTTCGGATAATACTTTTCAAAGACATGCCCTGCTGGGACTTCGCGGCCGACATGCCAGAATTCTTTCAAATCCATGACCGGCGATCCTTTTGCGTGCTCTTTACCGAACGCGGTGTAGCCCCGCTGCCCGCCACCCATTTCTGAAATATAAGACTGTTTCTTTGCGCTTGGTAATTTATAAAACTGCTCTAGAATCTGATAAGCTTTTTGCAAAAGATCTTTTGAAACATCATGATCTTTCAAGATGATGAAGCCATAATCCTTTATGCCATGAAACAATTGTTCAATGAATTTTACTTTATCGTCCGGTGAGCCATGCAAGTACGAACCTAAACTCAAGGTCGGTACTTTTCGTAATGTAACATCGGTTGGTGTAATAGTTTGCATAGGCACCCCTCTAAATAACCTGTCGTGCTACTTTTATCGAAATTAGAATAAAATATCAAAGACAATTACGTGATTTTTCGACGTGAATTCGAAATGGATATCTCCATCGTAAAGCCTGAAAGCATGTTTATTTCGATATAAAGACTCTTTGGCTTCGAAACCTCGGTAAACAACCGGCCGCGGGTCCTGTTTCAACACTTCAGTAATCACATCCTGAAGTTCTTGTTTACCGGTTTTCACAGACCATTTTTGCAAAATTTCCATAGCCGCAGGCAAAAACTCAACCGAGATTTCGGGCTTTTGAATTTCATCAGACCAGCCTCCGCGCGCGTCGGGCTGACTTTCAACTGAAGGCAGGTAAGGTTTGATATCTAAAATCGGGGTTCCATCAACGAGATCGGCGCCGGCAAATATCAGCCGGTCGTGTTTGAGTTCGACCAGTTCAACCAAAGAAAGGCCGATTGGATTCGGGCGATGCGGTGAACGTGTGGCAAAAACCCCGATGGTTCGCCCCTCAAGTCTTGGTGGATGAACTTTGGCATGAAATCTTGCCGTCGTGTTTAAATGAAAAATAAATTGCAACCAGATATGCGAAAACCCTTCGAGGCCCTGCAACGAAAGCTCCGGCTGAAATTCGGGCGTAATAACAAGTTCCGAATAGGCCTTGCGAACCAGTCCAGACTGGCGCGGCACTCCGAACTTATCAGGATAGCACGACTTCAAATACCCGAGCGGTTTGAAAGAGTATTCGGCACTCATACGGCGATTTTTTTCAGCCATTGATTAAGTTGAATTATATTTTCTTTTTCCATATTCAGCGGTTTGAAATAATACATTTCGTTTTCCCTGCGGCTGAATTGAATTTCAACAATCACATCTTTTGAAAAATTAATCTGGACGATCTGGCCTTCAATGTTGTCGGGAACTTTTGCAAAACTGCGAACGGCAAGCTCTTCGCTTGAAAGGGTTTTGAGCTCACCCCAAGGTTCTTTGCTTCCGAAACTGAACAGAATTTTCCGGTAGGATTTCAGGTTAATAACCTGTCGTTCCTTTTCGAAAAAGCTCACGTTATCAGCCGGCTTTTCTAGTGCTTTTACCGGAGTTTTTATCTTAGGCATGGCATGAAAAGTATTAACTCCAATTTTCCAGACCAATTGATCAATTATAAAATAAAACAGTCCGATATTTAATAAAAATGACGGCCATGCCAACGGGCCGTGCCAGGCCCGATTATTCAGATTCAGCACCTGAATAATCAGATGCGCACCGATCAGGGCTAAAACATAACGCCAAGCGCGTGTTGTTCCACCCAGCATTTTTATTCCAATTGCAATACTGCAAATTGCAAGTACGTAACTGATAGGATTGCCACTTTTCAGATGGGAGAGAACGTTGATCTGCGCCCACGCCACTTTATATTGAATCTTCTGAAGCCAAAGATGAAGGATGATATTGAAAAAGGGTGCAAGCACTAGCCCCAGTCCGAACAGTTTTATTACTTTTTCGCGTTCAAGAAAACGAACGACTTTCATATCAAACCGCTTTTTTATCTTCGAGTTCGTCTTTGAAATTCATTTGAACGATAATATCTTCCGGTTCGGATCTGGCTTCCACCGGTGCAGGGGTTTCCTGAGCCATTGACGGCTGCGGTGCAGGTTTTGCTGCCGGAACTGATTTTTCAACAGTTTCTACAGCTGGTTCGGAAGCGGCTGCCTTTTGGTGCCGTCTTGACTCGAGTGCGTGAGTAGATGCAACGACAAGACAAATTGCAAGCGGGTCAAATACGCTGACTAAAATTAAAATCAGATATTTTACTACAGTATCAATGTCCATTTTGAATGAGCGCGAAATATACATCAGCGGTCCGACTTTTTTCTGTACTTCGAGAATATTCAGATTGGCAGCAGTAATACCCTTGTCACCATCAGAAAATTTCTTAGTCAGATCTTTAATTACAGGTTCAATTTCGGCACGTGCGGCTAATCTTTTGCTGATTCTATTAGCCGGAATCTCATCAATTGATCTGTTCAGGCGTGCAAGTTCGTCAGATATCAGTTTTTGCTGCGATTTGATCGCGGCTAATTTTATATTTTCACCTTCAAGAACTGATGAAGCCGACTGATAGGAGTCTGAAAGAAATCCGAAAATACCCAAACTCGTGATAACACTCAGAACGACAATGGCAAAGGTCAGATAGGCACGATAAACTTTATTGAGATTCTTCCAGGTCTGATGCAGGTAAGCTGCAAGAGTAAACTTCGCAAACTCCAGCGAGCCGGCCATCAGAAAAACGGCCATAGCTGCGCCGGAAAATAAGGCGCCTAATCCCACAATTGAAAAGTATGCACCCAACGAAGCTACGCTGGCCGCAGAAAGAATAAGTCCGATTGTTATCCAGAGAGAGATTACCATATGCTGATTTATCGTCGTTTTTCGAGAAAAGCTAAATGAGACATTGATCGAGCAAAGGTCCTGAATTTTTTCATACCGACTTTCGTCTACTGCAATCGAAGTTGACAATTTGACCTACAGGCAACTGTACGGGCCCCGCAAAATGTGCTCTAATCTAAAAATGATTCAATTACTGATTATTGCAACCTGCCTATTGCTCAATGCAATGCTTTCCTGCATTGAAATGGCATTTATTACCGTGTCAAAAGCTCATATCAAAAAACTTTCAGAGTTAGGCAATAGCGCAGCTAAACGAGTACTCTTGCTCAAATCAAATCCTGAAAGAACTCTTTCGGTGCTGCAAGTCGGGATCACGCTTGTCGGGGCAATTTCTGCTGCGGTCAGCGGTATCACAGCAGACCAGCATCTGACCCCATATTTTATGGACACACTTACCCTATCCCGTGAATATTCAAATTTTCTATCCATAGCCGTGATAGCGCTTCCGCTCACTTACCTAAGCGTTGTTATCGGCGAACTCGCGCCGAAATCGATTGCACTCAAATTTCCATTGCGGATCGCACTGACCGGCGGCTTCGCGCTGATTATACTTGAGCGTGTATTTCATCCGTTTGTTTACTTACTCGAAACTTCTACTCGGTTTCTGACCAAGTACATCTTTGCGAATTTCAAACCGGAAAGCGCGATCAGTTCCACCGGAGACGTTGACCTCGCGAATTTAACCGAAGCGCATAAACAATATATTTTTAATCTCATCAATGTCGATAAAAGAACCGTCAAAGATGTCATGCTACCGTGGGAACAAGTTACAAAAATCTACATCAATGATCATCAACACGAAGTCCTTGAAAAAATTAAAGCCGCCAGGCACACCCGGATGCCGGTAATTGATGAAAACGATGAAGTGGTGGGCTTACTTCACGCCAAAGAATTTGTGTCGGAATCTGAAATTTCAAAATTAGACTGGAAACAGCTCATCCGGACGGTACCCGTACTTGATCCGAAAGAACCGATTCTGAGCGCACTTAAGCGTCTTCAAAATAAAAAAAGTCACTTAGCGCTGATCAAAGATGAGAAGGTCGTTATCGGAATCGTAACAATGGAAGATATTTTCGAAGAAATTGTCGGGGAAATGCACGATGAAGATGACAACCCGAACACTTTGCTTTCTGTTAATTCCCGTATCCGGACGATGCATCTCAAAAAATAATTACCGGCCTAACTCTATCCTCGTTTAAATCTATCTGGCGGCGCTCGCAACCGAGCTTACTCCTTGACTAAATTATCTCGTGAATCTAAAACGAGTGAGTCCAATCAAGTCGGGAGTTTTATGTTTAAATCATTTCTTTCTGCTGTCATTTTATCTTCATTATTTTCAGGTTATGCATTTGCCGGAATTAAAGTCGGACTAGTTCTGGATAAAGGCGGCAAGGATGATAAATCCTTCAACTCGTCGGCTTATGAAGGTGCTTCAAAAGCCCAGAAGGAACTTGGCATCGAACTGAAATACGTTGAAGCCACCGATAACAACTCGTTAGAGGTTTTACATCGTAATTTTGCGCAGAAAAATTACGATCTGATTATCGGAATCGGATTCGCACAAACTGACGCTATTAAAAAAGTTGCGGCCACATTTCCAAAATCTCAGTTCGCAATTGTAGACGGTGAAATTAAGGCTGATAACGTCAGATCACTTTTATTTGAAGAGCATGAAGGTTCGTTTATGGTCGGTGCGGCCGCCGCAATGAAGTCAAAAAGCGGCGCTGTCGGTTTTATCGGTGGAATGGATATCCCGATGATCAGACGTTTTCAGAAGGGTTACGAAGCCGGCGTCAAATACATCAATCCTAAAGCAACCGTTCTGAATAATTACATCGGAGTAACAGGCGAAGCCTGGAACAATCCGGCCAAGGCTAAAGAAATGGCCCTTTCTCAGATCGGCCAGAAAGCCGATGTGATTTTTCACGCCGCCGGAGCCTCCGGCTCGGGATTATTTGATGCTGCGGCCGAAAAAAAGATTTTCGCAATCGGCGTCGATTCCAACCAAAATTGGATGAAGCCCGGAGTCGTTCTGACAAGTATGTTAAAGCGGGTTGACGTTGCCGTTTTCGAAACTATAAAAGCGGCGCAGGAAAAATCCTTCAAGGCCGGCATCATTAGATTCGGCCTCAAGGATTCAGGTGTCGATTTTGCGATCGATCAGAACAACGAGAAGCTGTGGACCGCACCTGAAAAGGCAAAGCTCGCAGACATTAAAAAACAAATCATCAGCAAAAAAATATTGGTACCTGATTATTATTTAGCAAAATAATGTCGTACATCGAATTCCGAAATATTTCGAAAATCTATGGCGATTGCATTTCTTGCTGCGATATTTCGTTGTTCGTTAAAAAAGCCACAATCCATTCTATTATCGGTGAAAACGGCGCCGGCAAATCCACTTTGGTCAAAGTTCTGGGCGGTGTCATACCCGCTTCCGAAGGCCAGCTGTTCATAGGCGGAAAAGATTATTCGCCCCGATCAGCACAGGATGCTTTCAACAATCGAATTGCATTTATTCACCAGCACTTCGTGTTGGCTGAAAATCTTACGGCGCTCGACAATCTAGTCTTAAGCGCAACCTCAGGCCGAAATCCACTCACGATAAAAAATTCCGATCAGGTAGCTGAAAACGCCAACCAGCTTCTGAAGCGCTTTTCCTGGAAAATTCAACTGTGTAAGCTGGTGCGCGAACTGAGCGTCGGTGAACAACAGCGTCTTGAAATCCTGAAGGCCCTCATGCAGGAGCCCGACATCATCATTTTTGACGAGCCAACCGCCGTGTTGACGCCGCAGGAATCCGAAGAATTGATGCAGTTTATTTTGCAACTGAAAGCTGAAGGCAAAACGATCATTTTGATTTCCCACAAACTTAACGAAGTCAGTTCGGTATCGGATGAAATCAGTATTTTACGGCATGGCCGCCTCGTATCGACCCATCAGCGGGACGCTCTCCAAATTGCGGAACTTGCCGAATTGATGATCGGACGCAAAATCGTAAAAAATAATTCAGTTACGCGTACAGGCCCCGAAAAAGTACTTTTAAAAATTCCAAATACCGACATCGTGTTAAAAAAATCGGAGATCTTCGGCGTAGCCGGCATTGAAGGCAATGGCCAAAGCGAATTCATCGCATTGCTGCTGAATGTGTTTAAGAAAATCGGGCTCTCATTCGGCGACATTACAGAAGACCGAATAAAACTCAGTCTTTTTGAAGAATTAAATCTCTTTGAGCATATGCTGCTAAAACATAAAGAAAAATTCACAAGCTTTGGTGTACTGAACGTGAACTCGCTGGCCAAAGCAACACTTGAACTTGTAAAGCAGTGGGATGTCCGGCCGCCTGAAATCCACAAGCCGCTTTCGGAATTTTCCGGCGGCAATCAGCAAAGGTTTATGGTCGGCAGGGAAATGTGGAATGAACCCGAAGTTTTGCTGGCAGCGCATCCTTCCCGTGGGGTCGATCTCGGGGCGCAGGAAAAAATTCACGCCGCACTCCTGAATTATTCAAAAAGAGAAAAAACCGTGATTTTGGTTTCCTCGGATCTAGATGAGATCCTCTATCTCGCAGATCGGTACATTATCCTCAGTAAAGGTAAGATCCACGGTCCGTTCAGCAAGAGTCAATTGGTTGAAAAGGAAATCGGCCTTTTTATGGCTGGTCAATCATGAATAAAAAACTTGCGCCTTGGCTGGGACTTTTGCTTGGCATTTTTATTTCTTGTTCGCTGGCTGCACTTTTCAGCGAGAACCCCTGGCACGTATTCAAGATACTGGCGACCAGCTTTTTCAATTCAAAATTCGATTTCGGTTTAACTTTATTTTACACAACTTGCCTGATTTTTTCTGGGCTCGCGTTCGCAATTCCGATGAAAGCCGGCCTCTTCCATATCGGTAGCGAAGGCCAGATTCTTCTGGCTGCAATGGTTGCTGCCTATTTGGGTTCGGCGCAATTTTCGCTGGCGACAACTTCGCCGGTACTAATTACTTTAGTCCTCATTTTTGCCGGCACCCTTGTTTCGGGTATTCTTGCAGCGCTTGTTCTTGCCTTTTTCAAATTGGTCAAACAGGCTCACGAAGTTGTCGTCGCAATCATGCTAAACTTTATTCTTGCTGCATTGACCACGTGGCTGACGGTAAATTATATGCAAAATCCGAATTCGCAAAACCCCGAGACGGGATTGATTTTACCACCGTTACGTTTTTTCGAAAGTGATTTTCTGAAAACCTATTTCGAAAATTCTGCTGTCAGTTCGTTTCTCATTGTTGCAGTTGCTTCATGCGTTGTTCTCTATTTCGTAGAAAAGAAGACCCTCATCGGTTATCAGATTCGTGCTTATGGTATCAATCCAGCGGCAGCCGACCGCATCGGAATCAGTGCCGGAAAAATTCTTATTTTAACACTGGGTCTGGCCGGATTCTTCTCGGCACTTGTCAGTTTAACCGAAGTTCTCGGCAATACTTTCCAATACAAGATCGGGTTTTCGCCGCAGTATGGGTTTCTCGGAATTGCAGTGGCGCTGCTTGCAAGGCAAAACTTTATGGGAATCATCGGCTCTGCATTTCTGATGGCCTGTCTGCACAAAGGCGCCTCCGATCTTGATATGGAAACTGATTTTCTCACCCGCGATTTTTCAAGAGTGCTACAGGCCATAATCATCTTTTCTGTGGCAGCTTCATATTTTATTTTCAATCGAGCCAGTCGGCCGGCAAAAGTACCGAAAGTAAAGGCGCTTTAATGGATTCAGTTTTTGTTCTGCTTTTATTCTCAACTTTACGACTGAGTTTACCTTTGTTCTTTACCGCTATTGGCGCGTATTTCTCTGAAAAATCCGGAGTAGCTCAGATTGCGCTTGAATCCTACCTGCTTGTCGGCGCGTTTACGGCCGCTTCGGTTACTTATTTTTCAAAATCTGTTGTTACCGGCTACGCTGCTGCAGCCTTAGTCACGGCGTTGTTTGCACAGTTTTTCTGTGTATTGGTGCTGAAATTCAAAGGTAACTCGATCGTAATCGGTACCGGGATGAATCTTCTGGCCATGGGGATAATACCAATTGTGAGTAAAACTTTGTTTAATTCGACCGGCTCGACGCCGTCGCTTGAACTTCCGGCCTTCAATGTGTACCTTCCCTATGCCGCACTGTTTGCGGTTTGCGCATTTACTTACTGGATTTCCGAAAAATCGATTTGGGGTCTGCAAATGAAATTTGCTGGAGAGAAAAAACTTTCGCTCCAGTCAGTCGGCATCAGTTCTACTGCAAGGCAGTGGCAGGCGCTAACGCTTTCGGCCTTCATTACCGGCATTGGCGGCGCCGTGCTTTCGACAGCCCTGGCATCTAGCTACTCTCCGCTTATGAGCGCCGGGCGCGGTTTTATCGCCCTTGCTGCACTGATTTTCTCGGGTTGGAAGTTGCAACGTGCACTTTTTGTTTGCCTATTTTTTGGAATTTGCGAAGCATCACAAATTCAACTTCAATCGAATCAGTTGATTTCGTCCTATTTTGCTGCAGAATTTATACAAATGATTCCCTATGTGGCAACTTTGATTGCCCTGTTGATCATGCGGTCAAACGACCGCGCTCCTGCAGAATTGCGGTAGTTTTTTACAAAGGAGACTTATGAAAGTTCACAATCGCACCTTGCTTATTTTCTTGTTTGTTTTGATTACCCAATTTTGTTCGAACGTTTGGGCCTGGGGCGGGCGCGGTCACGCCGCAATCTGCGAAGCGGCTGTTCATCTCGTGAAATCTCCGAATTTAAAAGAATTTTTAATGAGTAAGCCACATGTTATGGGCCATCTCTGCAATACGCCAGATATTTACTGGAAATCGCTGTCGTCAGAAATTAGAAAGGTCGGAGACCCGGGCCATTATATCAATGCAGAAAAAATCGGGCTGAAGCTTTCTGAAGTTCCGATCGATTACAATAAGCTAATTACCGACTACACGGGTAAGCCAAACAAGCAAAATGAAGCGCTGACACTCTATTCAATTCCCGACGAACTCGGTTCAAGCTGGTGGCGTGCAGATCAGTTTTATCGTCGTGCAGTTGCTGCCGGAAAAGAACTAAAGAATCTTCCAGAACCAAAGGGCTACAAAGAGGAACAAGACAACGAATTTCCATTTAATAAAGCCTTTTATGAAATGGGCGTTAATTTAGGATTGATGGGCCACTTCGTCGGCGACAACAGTCAGCCTTTTCATACTACCTCAGACCACGATGGCTACGCGGCCAACCAAGGCGGGATTCACTCGTATTATGAAGACGCAGTTGTTTCTAACTTCGGGCCTGATTTATTGGCGCAAATTGTGAAAAAAGCAAAGAGCTGGAAAACCCAGCCTTTCACACAGAAAAAATCGGTCGTTGAAAACATGCAGGCTTTAAGTGAAATTTCATTTTCAGAAATAAAAGAAGTCCTCAAAGCAGACCCGATTATTAAAAATTCTTTGGTTAAAATTGAAAAAGGAATGAGCCTCAAAACGCCGGCTGAACGTAAATCGTCTGCTGAAGGCTATAAACGAATGAACAAAATTATAGTTAAACAAATGGCGCGATCAAGCTTCCTGCTTGCCCATTTTTGGGATGAAGCCTTCAAAGAAGTAGGCAGTCCAAAAATCAGCAGTTATAAAAGTTACCTCTACCCCTACTCAGTAGACTTCGTAAAACCCGACTATTACCCAGAGCCTCAAAAAGAGGTCCAAAAGTAGCCGAAGGAGCCGAAGGTGGCTGGCACCTGAGCGATCCGGATTTCGGAATCGTTTTGGTTCGGGCGCGTATTCTTTTGGGTTTGAACTAAAAATCAGCATCTAATCCCCATGAAAATAGAAGTTACCTCGATAAAAAAAGTGCCAGCCACTTTTTTGAGGGGTATTATGGGGTTTATGAAGTTGGTTGGATTGTTTTTTTTGTTGAGTTTTGGCGGTCATTATTAGCCGGAAAATAAAAGCTGTATTTTTATGTTTCTTGTTTTTACTCGTTTTTACGAATCAAACGACGATAAATGCTTTCATATCATCCTGCCATCATCATACAGAGTCAGCTTCCGGAGAAGCAGATCACTGCTCCAGTCATCCAAATTGTTTCTGTGCTACGGGATTTCAGCATTTCTTGCCAAGTTCGATTTTCATTTACAAAGTAATCGTTAAGGTTGCAGATCAGCCGAAATGGATGGAAGTCCGCCTGCCTGATCGGCCCTTGGAAGTTCCCTTTCTACCACCGCGAATCGCGTAAAATTCTCGCGCGAACGGCTTCGTTATTTTCAATACTGCTTTTCTGGAGATCTTTATGCTGAATTCGATAATTCGATTTTCACTCAACCATCGCCTCGTCGTCGTGGCATTCACGGCATTTTTAACTGTTTACGGCAGCTTGAGTCTTTTAAATCTACCGATTGATGTTTTTCCGGATATTACAAAGCCGACTGTAACCATTATGACAGAGTCGCACGGCATGGCGCCTGAAGAGGTTGAACTTCGTGTCACTTACCTGATTGAAAGCTTTCTAAACGGCTTGCCACAAGTGGAGCGAATTCGCTCTCAATCCGGCATCGGACTCTCTGTCATTTATGTCGAATTCGAATGGGGCACCGATATTTATCGTAATCGTCAACTGGTTCAGGAGAAATTAAATCTATCGAAAGAAAAACTTCCGAAAGACATCAGCCCGATCATGGCACCGGTCGGTTCATTAATGGGGCAGATTCAGCAAATCGCCGTTTCGTCTGAAAAT
This sequence comes from Bdellovibrio sp., assembly GCA_031428535.1. Taxonomy (GTDB): domain Bacteria; phylum Bdellovibrionota; class Bdellovibrionia; order Bdellovibrionales; family Bdellovibrionaceae; genus Pseudobdellovibrio. The sequence goes on from JANPPN010000200.1 coordinate 13,880, forward strand.
AATGAAATTAGCCCGATGGACCTTCGAAGCCTTGCGGAATGGGTGATTCGACCGCGGCTGATGACAATTCCGGGTGTTGCGCAAGTGATTTCAATCGGCGGGGGACTCAAACAGTATCAAATTCTGGTTTCGGCCGAAAAAATAAATCGGTATCAGTTGTCTATTGATGATGTCGATCGTGAGCTCAAGCAAATCAGTCAGAACACGACGGGCGGATTTTTAGAAAAATCCGGTCAGGAATTTTTAGTGCGCAATATCGGGGTTGTAAATGGCGTCGAAGACATTAAAAAGACGTTGGTTGGACTTCATTTTGGAAAGCCGGTTCTGATCAGTGATATCGCAGAAGTAAAAGAAGCCGCCCGGCTCAAGCGCGGCGACGGAAGTTTTAACGGCAAACCTTCTGTCGTTCTTACAATTCAGAAGCAACCCGGCGCCGACACCGTAAAAATTTCCAGGGCCGTCGAAAAAGCCATTGCTGAAATTCAACCTACACTTCCAAAGGGTTTAATCGTAAATCCAAACGTGTTCAAACAGTCCAATTTTATTGAAACTTCGATCGATGGAATTTTCGGAAAACTGCAGAGCGGAACTTTGCTGGTATTTGTCGTCCTATTTATTTTCCTGGCAAATTTGCGAATGTCGGCGATAACCTTAACTGCAATTCCGGTCTCATTTTTATTTACAGCAATTATCTTTAAAATTTTTGGACTTACTGTCAATACGATGACCTTAGGCGGTTTGGCAATCGCGATCGGCGAATTGGTAGACGATTCAATCGTCGATGTTGAAAATGTTTTCCGGCGGATGCGCGAAAACAAACTTCTCGAGAAGCCAAAATCCCTGCTCAAGGTAGTTTTTGATGCTTCGAGCGAAGTGAGAAACTCTATTGTGCTTGCAACAGTCATCATTGCATTGGTTTTTATTCCACTCTTCAATCTGACCGGGCTTGAAGGTCGTCTGTTTGCCCCGCTTGGCATTGCTTACTTAACGGCTCTGCTTGCTTCGCTTGTAGTCTCGCTGACGCTAACTCCGGTGCTCTGTTCCTATTTCCTGAAGCACACGTCAAGCCAACACAATGAAACCAAATTTGTAAGCCAGTTAAAAAAACTCGACAAGCATCTTTTGAATTATGCCTTACCAAAATCAAATCAGGTTTTTTTTATTGCCGGTGGTTTGTTGTTGTTTGCACTCATTCTGATTCCATTTATGGGCCGCGATTTTTTGCCAAAATTCAATGAAGGAACCGCAATGGTAACTGTTGCAGCTCCGCCGGGAATCAGTTTAAACGAATCGAACAAGCTCGGTCAGTCGGCCGAAGCCGTGATTCAGGCCACGCCGGAGATTAAATCCGTGTCTCGACGAACCGGTCGCGCAGAGCTCGACGAACATGCCATGGGAGTCAATGTTAGCGAAATGGATATCGACTTTAAAGAGGGCGGTCGCCCGCGAGAAGTCGTATTGAATGACATCCGGAACCGCCTTAAGGAAAAAATGCCATCAATGGGAATTAGCATCGGTCAGCCGATTTCGCACCTGATTGATCACATGTTGTCGGGGGTAAGCGCCGCATTGGCAATTAAAATCTTCGGACCTGATTTAGCAACTCTGCGCGAAAAATCAATCGAGCTCGAGGATTCAATAAAGGGCACGCGCGGATTGGTTGATCTGCGCATCGAACAGCAGGGGCTGATTCCGCAGATTAAAATTCACGTCCTCCGCGAAGATGCCGCAAGATTCGGCCTTAGCGCAGGCGAAGTCACAAAGCTGCTCGAAACCGCGTTCAACGGAGAAACCGTAACTCAGATTGTTGACGAAGATCGTCTGTATGATGTTTTCTTTCAGTTCGATGAAAACTCTCGCGGGACACTGGAACAAATGCAAAAAACGACGCTCAAAATAATGCCGGATGGAAGAAAAATATTACTGGACGATGTGGCCGACGTTTATGAATCCACGGGCCCAAACGAAATCAACCGCGAGAATGGGCAAAGGCGAATTGTCATCAGCGCCAACGTCAGCGAACGTGATCTCGGAAGTTTAGTTGAAGAAATCCAGGCGAAAGTAAAAGAAAAAGTTCAATTGCCCGAAGGCTACTACATTCAATACGGCGGACAGTTCGAAAGCCAGAAGACCGCAACCCGAAAAATCCTCCTCTTCAGTTTACTTTCGTTATTTGGAATTGGCTTTGTACTTTACAATCATTTTAAGTCGATCGAAATAACCGTGCAGATAATGATAACAATTCCTCTGGCCTTCATTGG
>JANPPN010000201.1:0-13518 GCA_031428535.1 Bdellovibrio sp.
CCAAACACATTATTTTGTACAACCCACATTTGTTGGCCTGATCGAGCTTTTTAAAAATCTATCGGTAAATTTAGAATTTGCAAAACACCCCTCTGGTCAGGCAGACTTTTTAGATGAAAATGATCAGTTGGAACGTGAACGGCCTTCGCTCTGTACACCGGAAGAATTTTGCTCAGTGGTTTGAAGACGAAGAAGCCGACGTTGTTTGCTTGCAGGAAATCAAAATTTCGGAAGAGGTCATAAAGGCCGATGAAAATTTTTTTCATCCCGGCGGCTATAATTCCTTCTGGCATTTTGCAAAAAAGCCCGGCTATTCCGGCCTCGTGATCTATTGCAAAAAACAACCGGATGACGTACGTCAGGGTTTAGGCATCGCCAAATTCGACGATGAAGGCCGGTGGCTCGAAGCCGACTTCGGCTCAAAAACTCTCATCACGAGTTACTTTCCGAATTCGTAGCGCGAAGGCACCCGCCTTCCCTATAAACTCGCCTTTTTAGCGGCAGCCGAAAAGAGGCTCGAACAACTGAGAATGAACGGCCGCGAAACCATCATCTGCGGGGATCTCAATATTGCCCACACTGAAATTGATCTGAAAAATCCGAAGACCAATACCAAAAACGCCGGCTTCTTACCTGAAGAGCGCGCCTGGATGGATAAAATGTTAATTAAAAAAGGCTGGGTCGATGCGTTTCGGAAATTTGAAAAAGGCCCCGGCCACTACACGTGGTGGAGCTACCGGCCCGGAATCCGCGAACGCAACATCGGTTGGCGGCTCGATTATTTTCTGACAAATCCAGAAATCGCTGACCGCATTAAAAAAATGGACCATCTGCCGCAGGTGCTGGGCTCTGACCACTGCCCGATCCGGCTTACAGTGAAATAATGGCAAAAAAGAAAGCCGCGAAACAAACCAAAAAGAAAACCTACACCCATCATCCGGATCACTACAATAAGAGCGAGTCTTTTTTAACCAAGAACCTAACTGAAGATCACAAAGACGCCTGGTTAAAAATCCGGGAATTCGGTGCAAGCCTCGGCGAACAGCGGATTTATGCTTCCGGAAAAGCCATTATGTTTGCTAAAAAACATTGTTATTTTTTTGTCAGGCCAAAGAAGTCTTTTTTAGAAGTTGTGATTTTTCTGGGTGACAAAAGAAAACGCCCGGATTTTTCCTCGGTGAAACCGGTTTCAAAAACAAAATTCGCCCATACTTTTAAACTGGTGCACAGCGATCAGGTCGAAGGCGAATTGGCACAAGCACTGAAGGACGGTTTCGCAATTACCGCGGATCTTTAAGTACGGGGCTTAGTGCAAACAGTCCTGCTTGCAACGGCCCGGAATCGGAAACAGTACCGGTGGCCCTGCCGTTGCATCGCCTGCGGTGTACTGAACTTCTTTATGTGTATGCACAAGAGACTTTTTAGCGCCGGGGTAAAAAAAATTCCTTATTGTCGAATGTTTTAACAGCGCTTAAGTCATTCCGGCATACCAGACATCCGCCAGATTTGTAACCTGAGCCCACTGTCGAAATTTTGTTCGGTTTTTGAAATATGTATAGACCGGGCGAAAAATCCGTCAGACAAACAAATCAAATGCTACAACTACCGTCAACAAGGCAAATTACAATGACATCAAAAAATCTGCTTTACATGAGTATTTTGACAGCTTTTGCTTTTTCTGCCGGTGCATTTGAATCTGCGCCTTCAATGATCTTTGTGGGCAGCACTTATAGTGGTCATGAGGAAATCACCCGCCAGGCGCTGAATAACACGGCAAAGCGAATCAAACTTATCGATACTGCCAACCAACTTTTTGAATTAAAAGATCTCAATTTCGATTTAGCCCCGGAAGCCAAAGGCCTTTTTGGTTTCAAATCAAAAAACATGGTAATTCACGGAAATTTTGCCAGCGATTTTCCGAAACAGACAACGGTGCTTTCACTTGCAGGTTTCTGGAACAACAAAAGTATTTCTGATTATGAAAACCCTGATGCGCAGGTGCTACACTTCCTGAAAAATTATAAAAATAAAACCACTCTGGCTTCGGCGCGTGCAACATGTCTGCAGGCCCGTGAAAATATCAAACACGTAACGCAAGCCGCCCTCAAATTGTGGGAGGCAAATGAAAAATCCAAAGCTTTGTTTTTAATCGGCCATGCAACTCACACGATTCAGGACTCATTTTCCCCGGCGCACACGGTAAGGGACAGCGCTGAAAACAACTACAATCTAAGGAATGTCTGTTTTTATGGTGCCGTCATGGCAAAAAATATGGATTTGACCCGAGCCGGACCAAAAGATCTCTGTTTTCATGCCTCGCCCGATTCGAAGGACGCCATCTGGAACTCAAGCCCCGAGCTTTATAAAAAAACCCTGAGTAACTGGACATCAGAACAAACCATTCAGTGTGACAAACAGGCTTCGTATCCCAAAACCGACGAGCAGAAAAGCGCCTGCATGAATAATGAGGCGAGACTTGCACGCATTGCCACTGAAAAATATCTGTTTATGGTTTTCAACCAGATTTCTCCGCAGAATTTTGTCAGGAAATCATCGGAAGACTTTGTCGCAACGCTCGATTCTAATCTCTTTGACGGACCTGTTGGCGAGGCCGAACTCGATCAGAAGATGGTTAATGGAATCTTACGCTGCGAAGGCCTGCCTGAAAATGAAATCGTAGGTTTTGAGCCACCACCACAGCCAGGAAATTAACTGTTTCCCGGCACTATCGAACGGATCAACTGTGCCTTATAAAATTAATAAAAAAATAAATCAGGTGCTGCTTGAACTCCTCACGAATCTTCCGGCTCCGCGAAATGCCGCACTTTCAGAATCTACGGAAACTTTAATTAAAACCGCAGCGCTCAAAGCCGCCGTAATTTCGGGCGCACTCAGTTTGCCGGCGGGAGCGCTTGCCTTTCTCACCTTACTTCCCGATCTGGTCGTCGTCTGGAAAATTCAGGCGCAACTTGTAGCCGACATTGCCGCCGTGAACGGAAAATCAAAACAATTTAACCGTGAAACTCTGCTTTATTGCCTGTTCGGGCAAGAGGCCTTCGCTTCGGAAGATCTGGTTGTGCGAATCGGCCAGCGTTTTATTGTTCGCCGCAGTTCACAGAAAATGTTTGAAAATTTTTTAGGTAAACTGGGCTTACGCATCGGTCGAAGTCTGTTAGGCGAACGCATCGCCCGCTGGATTCCATTGGTGGGCGCAGCCGTCATCGCCCGCTATTCTTTCAACGACACCGCCAAAGTCGGGAACACTGCACGCGAACTTTTCAGTTCTGAAATCGAATTAAAGTAAGAATTAGCCGATTCAGAGGCAGAACGGCCTAATTCGACCAGTTTAAGTATCTCACCTATCTATTTCCACGATTCTGTGTTCTACTGAGTACTCAAGCGCCCCTTTCACGTAATTCTTAAGGTTCATTACCGTTTTTCTGAAAGTTAATTAGCATTTGAAGATTTCAACTTAACTCAAGGAGACCATATGAGCATTCAAGTCGTTTCATTCAATTGTCTCTTAAAGAACAAAACCGGCCAACTGATCAGCAGCACTTACAACCACGATGTGCTGGCCGCGCAAGACAGCGATGCCGGTATTTTAAAGGGCCTGGCTTTGAAGATGCAAAATCTTGTGGACGGCGAAAAACGCAGCATTGAACTGACGGCCGAAGAAGCTTATGGCTTTTACGATCCGAAAAAAATAATTTTCTTTCCTAAAATAAAGCTGCCTAAAAGTGTCCGAGTCGGCGGCACTGTTCAGATCACCGGAAAAAGCGGCCAGGTCCGCAGCTACAAAGTGCTGCAATTGCACGACAACATGGCCACACTCGACGCCAACCACCCGCTTGCAGGTCAGGATCTGATTTTTGAAATCGAAGTCATCAGTGCGCGTGCCGCGTCCGCTTCAGAAATTGAAGAATCCGGCAAATCAATTACAAGCCAGCTTTTGCATTAGTCAGCCTTAGAGTGCTTTTCGCGATAGCGGGTTTTCCATCGTGGCAATTCAGAACTCTGTAGAACAGGCCCCGCCTTTGCACCGATTTGAGCTATGTACGAACAGCTGGAACGCGGCCGCTACCTGCGCGAAAATGGCAAAGTTATCATCGAGATCGCAATCAGAAATACCTGGCAACTTTTCAATGAGCGCGACCCGGCCCCGTTCAGAGCACGTGATCTCGATGAAAATTTTGTCACTTACGTGGTCAGCACGACGCAGGAGTTTCCACTCAAGACACCGATGAAACTGAAGATTATCGTCCTTGAAGAAAACGAACAGGACATAAACAAAGACGACCTTTATGCGGCCATTCGCGCCCACTTCGTTTACGCAGCCCGCCTCTCTCAGTCTAAAATGCGCAAACGTCTACGTGTGGGCCGGTATTTTCTGATCGTGGGACTTCTGGTTCTTTTTGCCTGTCTGGGTGTTGCTCAACTGATTGCATCAGAACACAGCGACTCGGGCCTGGCGGTGATAGCCCGCGAAGGATTTACCATCATTGGCTGGGTTGCCATGTGGCGGCCCATTGAAGTCATTTTATATGACTGGTTTCCGCTCCGCGAAGAAAAACTTTATCTGGAAAAAATTTCAAAGCTGGACATTGAAGTTAATTCCGCGCCTCAGATCAATACTTTACACCGAAAAAATTAGTGCGAGACCACTATTGAAAAACAGTTTGAATGGTTTGGTACTTCAGTACACTGGCCGCGCGAACCGATAATGGACCGAGTTTAATCGCTTCAATCTTCATAAACTCATCTTTTCTCGATTTGGATTGCGCACCCGCTATAATTTTATCAACTTGGGCTTTATCGGGTTTTTGACCCAAGAGCGATGTGAAATAGCCGGTCAAAAGCACCGGACTGATTTCGGCATTGTGCGAACTGGATTTTAATATGAGGCTCTGCAGGTTGCCGCCTCTAACCGTCGCCAAAAGCTCTACATCCGCATTCTCTTTTTTCAAGAGGTAATTGATCATCTGTTCACCGGCTTCGTTTACAAATGCCGAGGTCTGAACACATTTAAATTCGCGGCAAAATTCGGTTTTCAGCAACTCGGCCGGTGTTGAAACTTCTTTGGCAAAGCAAATTTGCCCGAGGCCTAGAAAAATAAGCATTTTAATAAAATTCATATAAAGTAAATATCCTTATTCTGTAATTTCAACGAAGCCAGACTATAGTTGAAAATCAAAGACAACACTAGATAAAAATGTACGCCGTACCTAAACCCCCGGACCTGAATTCAGGCCCGGCAATTCTTAAAAATTACTGGGCCTCGACCTTAAAAACAAACTGTCGCGCAAGCTTCAAAGAAACGGAACCAAGACTTGCGCCGCTGGTGTCACCTTCAGAATCTACACGGTCATAGAGCACCTGTCCGGATGAACTTGCGGTTGTCGTCACTTTGATCAGTTCAATTTTGGGATTGTTCATACCCTGACTCAATACCCGCACTTGTCGAAGAGCATTCGCATGCGCCCGTTGAAGAGCTAAGTCGCTCATTGAATCCCAGGTATCCGCCAGCACGCCCGGAATTGGAGTGGCTAAAGACAGCGTAAGCCTTTCGGTATTGATTTCACTTAAAGACGGAGTTCGACCATTCAGGCTCAACAGCGCATCTTGCAATTCAGCCAGTAACTGTAAATTATTGAGCTTAAACTGCACAATCGTTGAAGACGTCCAACTGTGATCGGCGTCGCACACCACGACATTCTGCTGATTAATATAAGTTATTTTTAATTTCTGCAAATTGGCTTCCGGTGAAACCGACAGTTGCTCCGGAATAGTGGTTTTGTATTTTGCCAGAGCCACCACGACCATTTGTGTGAGCTGATCAACTGCCTGACGGGCACTCAGTGCTGACTGGTGGCATTCAGAAGCCACATTAATATTTACCCTGACAAATTCGGCAGATTTGGCAGCCGTACCCTCGCCAATGATCTCAAATTTCCCCGCCCAGGCGTTCACAGCCACTAGTAACGCTAACATAACTGTCTTTTTCATAAATTTCTCTTTCCCATTTGGTTTTTTAATTTTATCGAAGACACCTGCCTTCGACTCAATTGGGTATATAGCCGAGCAATTATCATTAATATAATTACTAATTAATATGTTTATAATAACTAAAAGTAATAGCTATTTTGTGATCAAAGAGGAAAAATTTCTCGTGTTTTATTCTACGAATTCCGCCAGATACACCCAGCTCGTCATTGTTGCGGAATGTAAGTTGCACCTTGTACACTTATCTTCCTAAATCCAAACCTGAAGGAGCCGATAATGAGCTTAGGTACTATTCTGCTGATTGTTCTGATTCTGTTGTTAGTTGGCGCCCTTCCCACCTGGCCGCACAGTAAAAGTTGGGGATATGCTCCAAGCGGCGGAGTAGGAATTGTCGTTTTGGTTCTGCTCATACTTGTATTGACCGGACGGCTCTGAGCTAATACCAGCCGGAAATTGAAATTAATAACTGGCTTAATGATTTTTCGAGCGGCTGGTTTTTCTCGGAGAAAAGTAGTGGCTTGTTAAATTTCTTACTTTGCCTTTGCGGCTTTGATTTCTTTTTTAAGTTCGGCGATTTCAAGAGTTAAACGCTTTTCGGTGGCCTCTGCCTGCGAACGGGCATAACCACTGTTCCGACTGATGATGCCCTTAACAACCTGAAGTTGTTTTTCCTGAGTTTTTAATTTTAAATCAGACACTTTTAATTTTTCTTCGGTAGCTTTATTCATTTTGAAACATTAACAGAGACGCTGTTGCATTACCAATGCTTAATCCGTCGTTTCACACTAAAGGCCTGCCCCAAAATCTCTCTTCTCCTCCCGATGTTAACCGTTGGCACACTGTACCAACGGTTAACATCGGGATTGAAGAGGGTAACTAAACTATTTATTTTTCCATTCCTGAAAAAATAACTTTGGATTGAATCTTTAGCTCGATATGAATTTTTTTACCATTCAAGTTGTCGTCCAGACTAAAATAGCTAGTAAAGCTAAAACCTGGTTCCGTAACTCAGTTTTTATGTTAGTCTTACGCACATGAAAAAAAAATCTGACAAGCCCAGTCTTCTCGTTGAATTGACCAAGCGTAAAATGGAAGCGCAAGAATCTGGGGAGACGGCAGAGTCTCTTCGCAAGTTCAAGCCCAGCAAATCGCGCTATGATAAAAAATCTCCGGTAGGACCAGCTCGCGGTGGACGAAAAGGAAACTAGTGCTTACTTTTACCTCTTAGCTCATTTCGAACTAACCGGTCAATTATCTGAAATTTTTTTTGTTGAAGGCTTTGATTTTCACTTTTTGAATGACCTTTTACCCAAAAAATATTTGGCTTTAATTCATCATACATCAAATAAAATATTTTGTACAAATCAGCATTCGCGAGTTCGGTTTTCTTTTTGCCGCTAATATAATTATTAGCGGTCAGCTTTTCTCGCCTGAATAGTATATTTGTTAGCGTCTGACAGTCTGAATACAAATTTATTTCTAGGTTTTTCGCCTCAATATCTAAAAGTTTAATTTCATCAATTAACCTTTTTAAACAATGATTAGCTCCAATCATTTCAGCCCGAATGTTGTTCTTAACTTTAAACGATTGAATCTCAATACTAGATTCTAAAACGGTACTGCTCTGATGTTCAATTTCGCTCGCAAAAAACAAAAATCCCGACGAAGCGAACCCCTCCAACGGGTTAAAGCTTGCATCGGTGTAGATAAATACTTTTTGCAGATAATTCTGTTTTTTTAAAAACAAACCTATTTATTTTTTTTGTCTTTTTTCTTCTGCTGCTTCTCTTTGGTCGTTAACTTTGGTTTGCCTTTGCCCTCTTTAGGTTTATCCGTACTTTTTGCCATTTTATTTCCTTTTGTTAAACATTTTGTTTATTTAAATCATAGCAGATACAGCGCTGTTGTCTAAGGTTATTATAACAGCTACTATCGTAGGTTAACGGATGGGTATTTCACATAAAAAAGTTGCAAATCATGCCGAAGAGCGGAGGATGAAAATTGTCGCGCAGTAAATCTAAAATCCTCATTTCGATTTTGCTTTTCGCCTCACCGTTATCGGTTCAGGCTCTTATCAATGGCAAGCCCCTTGTTGGTGAATTAAGTGTCATACTTCCATTTGCGATTTTTTAAGTTTTTGAAACGTATTTTTAATTCTTTTAGTTTAACTGAATCAGATTCACTTTTTTTAATTTCTTCCGATTTTTCAACCTCGGCAAGCTTCTCTTCAATTAAGCCGTTAATTTTTCTAATTGTCTTCACCAACAGCCGTTCATCGTCCACTTTCAGAGCTGCCAATTCTTTTTGATCTGCGGCAGACCTAACCTGCAATGTAGAAAGATGAAACTTCGATAAATTCGTTCTTTCCAGAACCAAAAGCGAATTTTCAATGAACGCAAGTATTCGAACATATCCCGGGCTCGATTTTTTGTCTGGCAGTGCGGATTCGTGCACAACTCTTACCATTAACAAAACGACTTGGGTCGAAGACTTCAAAATAAAGCCGGATACATACTCCGACATGCACGCAAATCTATCTGTCCCCTTTTGGACTGGACAAAAACTTTCGGGTTTTGAAGCAAAATTCTTTCCAAGGTCTGCAATCGGATCAATGTCATTCTTAGCCGCCGTTAAATATTTAAAGCTGACTGAGTCCTTTACATCAGCGGCGCTGATTAAACCAACACTACCAAAAAGAACGAACAAAAATAATATATTTTTCATGCATCTATATCGGATGAAAGGTCTTCAGGCTTTAACTCGCTAGATTATAACTAAAGCAAATGAATAATTAACTATTCGCCGACGCCGCCATTTTCCGGAAACGGATTGGGTTTTGGCTTGAGCATCTCCGGATGCGAACGTGTCGAACGTAATTCAGCGCCGGTATCCTCATCATTCATAGGCCACAGACGCCGCCGGAATTTCTGTAAAATTGCCTGCGTTAACTTTTCCATGCTGATGATTGTCTAAATGATTGTGCTTGCTGGAGTCCTGCGCGCTGTAATCCTGAAAGTAGCGGATTTTTCCCGCATTGTTGCCCTCTTCCCATCCCACCCTTAGCTTCGATACCGAAACCGAAAGCCGCACCCGTCTCATTAGTGAGTTATTGACTATGCCATAAACTTTGGCTTGAAGAATTTTGGATTTCCAAATGGTATGAGGCTCCACCCAAAATTAATACTTTACTACTGTCAACGGCACCGTTGGTTTTTGAGTCCCAATAAGGAGTACCATTTTTATAAAGCACTAAATTTCCGTCTTCTTGAAACGCCAATCTACATTGAAGCGCGCACCAGTCAGCACCATGAGCCGTCTGGGAAGACCAAATTGCTTGAACACCGCCGCTTGGGTAAATCACCAAGTTGCCGTCATTCTGCATGACCAATTCTAAATTGTTAGCCGCTGCCCGCTCCCAGGTATTCAAGGACAACGAACCGGCCATAAATACTTGCTGAGAACCCCCTCCGGCGCTTGGAGTAGGTGTTGGGGCCGGGGCAGGCGCTGGTGTTGGTACTGGAACAGGGCTAGTAACTTCTGCGGGTTTACAACAAAATTCAACATCATAGGCTGCTCCGGCATCTGCTAAACCAAAAACAGAACAGGCCTGAGTTTTTGCCAGTGTACCTGCGAGAGCTCCGCAAGATTTCAGGCATTGATTATCTTTAACGCCGAAATGTGGCGCTGGCTGTGTTACCGAATTGCAAAGTTGAGGCGCAGGAGCCGGACTTGGGCCGGGAGTTGGCGCAGGACTTGGGCTTGGACTACCACCAGAACTTGGCCCCGCCCCACTCACATTTACCCAGTCTGTAGTCCACCAATTAGCAATGCTATTCGTGAATGTATTTACCGAAAATTGGCCAGCCGAGCTGCCATTTATAAATTGAACATTCGGTAGCGAAACACTCGTGATATACCGCGCCTCACCGAATTTAAGCCCTGAACTAGTCGGAAAAGTTCCTCCTGAAGAACTCACATCAAATCTACCGATTAAAACAGGATTTCCGGCGTTGGTAGCGTCATTAATAGCTAAGCCGATCTGCGCTCCGCGAATTCTATTGTTATCGTACGTTCCGCCCTGAGTGGGCGCCGCATACCAAGGATAGGCACCGATAAGAAATCCAAAACCGCAGCGATAATTGCCGCAATCGATAGAGTTATCAGAAATATTTGAATTGCGATAATCGCCCGAAGTACTGGGCCAAGCGTGAAACATGGCCGCAGCAAATGATGACTGTGCAAAACTATTGCTGTGAATAATGGTATTATTGGTGATTGTACAATCGGTGCAGCCGCCAAAAATGAGGTCGACATCAGTGTTATCTACAAAAGTATTAAACGTAACATTGGCACCCTGAGCCTGGAGTACCGTTAACCCATCCGACCAAAGAAAATCTGAATTGTGGGTACCGTTAAAGGCAACATAAGTTTGATTAACCTGCAAATTAGAAGCAGGTGGTGCAATTTCAGCCCCGGAACCACAAACCGCATTTATTGTGCTCATACCCACTAATGTAAAATTTTCTGCCGAACCGCCGACAGTTAAATTCATTCCGACGCGGTTATTCTGGGTTTTACAAGTGGCTGCCTCTGAACCCGAGTTTCGCTCATTTTTGTTACCATCAATGACAATATGAGAAAGCGTAACATTAGCACTGCTTACATTGATAAAAGCATGAACGATGTCCTGCATTGGAGAAACCGCCTGAAGAACTGCGCAGCGGGAATCCCCGTTGCCGAGACATGGCGCCGAATCAACACCTAAGTTTTCAGTTTGAATCAAAACAGATTTTGTGACTCGAATAGCTTTTTGCAAACGATAAAGTCCTTTGGGGATTTGCACCACACCGTAATCGCCGACTTGATCAATACAGTTTTGCAGAGCTTGCGCCACAGCCACAGCGCCAGAAGCTGTTTGCATTTCATTGCAGGTTCTGACCTCTGAAGAATAACTCGCAAAAGAGAGCGCGCCTACCGCATTTAAATTTATATTAGAATTTTGAAATAAAAAATTGCTCTTGAGCTTAGAACAATTGATAAAAAATATTGATACGCCCAGACTGAACACGACAACAGAGAATGCATGCACGACTGTAATTTTTTTCACTTTTTTTCCCTCACCTAATGTGCGTTGCTGCAATTCAAAAACCATGACTCAATCTGAGATTACAGGAACGAGTAGCAATATAACCTTAAAGAACAATGTAAATGAATTGCTCACTTGTAAATTATGTCACCATTTTAGAAGGATTTTGTGCAATCTGAAACGCGAATAAATCTTCGATTGAACACCGGCTAACTTATTCCTCTAAATTTCTGAGCCAGTTTTTCAAGATGCATGCATCCTGCAGAATTGACTAATGAAAAACTTACATTATTTTAAAAACCAAATGTAATTTATATTTACCCTTGTTAGCTTAAGCAAAAAACAGGGAGCTTCTATGAAAAGTTTTTATATTTTACTAATTGCTAGTATTTCTTTTGGTTTTGAGGCTCAAGCACAAAATATTTGTGAAAATTTAATAGCCCAAGCAGAAGCTGAGTGTGATGAAACTATGTGTGCCTCTTTTGGCAATAACCCCTGCGTTCGTGATGGCGATTTTTATGAGGACCGTGGCATTTGTGTTTATGATGAAACTCTACCTGACTTAATCAAACAATATAATAAAAAAAACGCCAAAGAAAAAATCGGTTGTGACTCTGATGGTTCAATCACCACTCCTCCTGCAGTGGCTTCATTTAGCTGTGCAGTTAATGCAAGCAAAGTAAGTTTTCGTGGAGAAATATTTGATAACTTAATTACTGCTACTGTTTCTGATTCAGCTAATGAGCTTAATATTAACGATTTTAAATCTCCTAAATCAGGAGTTGAATTTAACAAGCTGAACAGAAAAAAAGAAGACACTTACGCTTTTGCAAAATTTTATAGTGATTTTAATGCCTTGCAAGATCTTGAATTTTCATTTCCTAAAAGCATTACAACCAACGAACGCATTGGCAAGTTTAGTGGTTATTTCACAATGTACACCGATAATGGCGATATCATGGCTGCTAGCAAGTCTTTACAGTTAAGTTGTACGGCTAGGTAATACTTCCTATTTTCAGTGCAGTGATTTCATTAATTCTCTTGCGGCAAATTGCTGAGCTTCCTTTGCGTCCTCAACAACTGCGGCCATACCGAAAAATTCGTGAGTCACCCCAGTATAGTTTTTGTATTCGACCTTTACTCCGGCCTCCTTTAACTTTTCAGCTAAAAGTTTCCCTTCCGATTGTAACGGATCAATTTCTGCCTTTATCACCGTGGTCGCAGGAAGGCCCTTCAAGTTCGCAGCAACAAGGTTGAGGCGCGGCCGTGAAATAAAAAAAAGTCCTTGCTAGCGGAAACTATTAAAAACCCAACAACTTTTTTATTGCTTCCGGATTTGATGTCTGCGCAAAAAACTTCCGATAAATCATCGAAACATTCGAATAATTCGACTCTTTGATACTGATTTCCTATTGTTCTGTTGATTGAATGTCCCAAGGGGACAGTAACTCTTGATGATTATTGATAGTTTTCTATGATTCTACCCAACTCTTGAACTCTAAAATTCTACAAAATTAAACCACCGATTTTACTAAAAATCCAGAATTCGACCGTAATGTCAGGTATTTAAAAATTTCCTTGTAGCGGAAAATTGGTTGCGGCGCCTGCTTCAATCTAACTTATTGAAATTATTGGTATAAAATTATTTTGGCAGCATTAAATAGCACAACTTAGGTCTATTTTCGTATACTTTAATATACTGAATATAATAATTTTGCTATACTTTAATATACTAAATACCGATATATTCATATACTATAATATAAGGAACTATCGTGAATAAAAGTAATAAACTCTCTAAACCTAAAAGAAGAATACTCGATCAGAAACTTTCGCAGTATTCAAAATTTAATTTTACTGTACCTAAAAATGGCTGGATCAAGGCTGTTCGCGAAGCCTTAGGTATGACGACCGCCCAACTTGGTGAGCGGATGAAGATTGCTGCTTCCAATGTCACTATCCTTGAAAATAGAGAGATCACTAAAACAACAAGTCTTGAAACAATAGAACGCGCAGCAAAAGCGATGGGCTGTAAATTTGTTTACGCATTAATCCCGGATACGACATTAGAAGAAGTTGTACAGATTCAGGCTAGAAAATCTGCGAAAGCACTGATTCAGGAAATTCATCATCATATGAAACTTGAAAAGCAAAAAGTAAAACCTGAGCTTGAAAAAGAACAAATTCAAGATTTAGCAGAAGAAATTTTAACTAAGATGGATTCAAGACTGTGGCGAAAAGAAAAATAAATCCTACTTTTGAAATGCCCGAGGGCGCAACTCCACTAGATGCAAGCGTCGATCTGAAACAGTACCAAAGTTTCCGGTTTGGCGCCGACATGGTCCAGGTATAAGTTCCGACCATGTGACGCCCGGTCATTTTGTTTGTTGAGTAAGTTTTAATGTGTAGGAATAGGAAAGGCGATCAGT
>JANPPN010000202.1:0-2392 GCA_031428535.1 Bdellovibrio sp.
AGCAAAAAAATTGCAGAACAAAAAGCGGCCGAACTTTATTTAAATGAATTAATGAAAACTTTAAAAGAGTAGTAAAAGGAAACACATGTCTTATCGAGCAGGATTTATAGGATTAATAGGTCAACCCAACGCGGGCAAAAGCACGCTGATGAATTTTTTAATTGATCAGAAGGTTTCAATTGTTACTTCAAAGCCGCAGACCACGCGTCGGCGGATTCTCGGTATACATAACAACGCCAATTCGCAGGTGGTCTTCATTGATGCACCGGGTTTGGTTAAAGCTGAAAAAGGGCTGAATGCCTTTCTAGAAAAGGAAGCTCTCGAAGTCATCAGAGAAAGCGATGCACTATTGGCTGTGCTCAGTATTGACGAGAAAGATTCGGACGCAATCGAAAGAGTCCTCAATCTCGTTAAAAATTCGCACAAGCCCTGGATGGCCATCATTACTAAAACCGACGTCAGCGATAAAGCACACCGAATTCTTATTGTGAAGTCGATGGTTGAAGAGCTTGGTGTAAAATGTCTGCAGGTGTCTTGTCTTAAAGACGGCATCGAAGGCCGCCAACTGATTCTTACGGAAATCGAAGCCTTGTTGCCACTTTCACCGGCGCCGCTGTACGATAAGGAACTCTACACCACTGAAAATGTCCGTGAGCTGGTAGCTGAAATTGTCCGCGAGAAATGCTTTGAAAATCTTGAGCATGAAATCCCGTTTCAACTGGCCGTGCAGGTACGCAAGTTTGATGAAAATGCAAAACCATGTCCGCATATTTATGTGGATGTTATGGTTTCAAAAGACAGCCATAAACCGATCGTCGTCGGAAAAGGTGCTCAGGTTATAAAAAAAATCAGTCAGGAAAGCCGCACCGAGATCGAAAAATTAATGGATCAGAAAATATTTATGGAACTCAAAGTTGTTGTTAAGGAAAACTGGTTTGACCAGCAGCAATTTATGAAAGAGCTGGGGTATATTGTCGATGGAAAATAGTGAATTCAGTTTAATTTCGCCGAAAGTGGCGATTATCGGCCGCCCCAATGTCGGGAAGTCGACCTTGTTTAATATTCTTACCGATTCGCGCAAGGCGGTCGTTAAAAATCAGGCCGGCGTAACTCGGGATATTATTATTTCGCCGGCGGATGTCTGGGGTAAGAAATATGACCTGATCGATACCGGCGGTGTAACGGAAGCGCAGGATCTTTTTTCAAAACTGATCAAAGAACAAGTAACTGATTTTTTGCATTCAGTGGATTTTATAATCGCCGTTATGGATGGCCGTTCCGGCATGTTACCAGAAGATCGCGACATCATTAAGCTTGCGAAACAAACGGGTCGTCCAACTTTGCTGGTGATCAATAAAGTGGATCAGCATCACGAGGACGACCTTGCAAAAGCCGATTTTCACGAGTTCGGCCTTGATGTGGTGGCCTGTTCTTTCGAACAGCGGCGTGGCGTGGCCGAGGTTATGGAGTGGATCAACACCATTATTCCGGATGCCAAAGAAACCGTGAAAGAAGGCATGCAGATTGCCATGGTCGGAAAACCTAACGTCGGCAAAAGTTCGCTGTGCAATTGTCTGCTTGGAGTCCACCGAATGCTGGTTTCAGATGTTGCAGGCACCACGGTCGACTCAGTTGACTCTCCGTTTATTTACAACGAAAAAAAATACATTATCGTTGATACGGCAGGCTTGCGCCGCCATTCACGGCGTGAAGATGATATCGAAATTATTGCGGCTTTTAAGAGCCAGGAATCGATTCGCCGGTCTGATATTGTTTTGTTGGTGATTGATGGCAATACCGGCCCATCCGAGCAGGATGCCAAGATCATGCAACAGATTCTTGAAGATCATAAAGGCGTTATTATCGTGGCCAACAAATCCGACGTGGCAGTGGATGAAGTACCGAAATACCGCGAAACTTTCAGAGCCCAGGTACTGAAAGAATTCCATTTCTTCGTGGATGTTCCGGTTGTCTTTACTTCGGCTAAGACCGGCGCGGGTATCAATGATCTTTTTAAAATGATCGAATCGGTAAGCGCTAAATTAAATCAGAGAATTTCAACTTCGGATCTGAATGATTTTTTCTTTGAGACGATCCGTCAGGCACCGGCTCCGGTCTATGGTATTACGAATGTTAAATTCTATTACCTGACTCAGACCAAACAAGTTCCGCCTTCTTTCATTGCCTTTGCGAACCATCCGGATGGTGTAACGAATTCCTACCGGCGGTTTCTGATTAAGAATCTGAAGGAAAAATTTTATTTGCACGGGATTCCGATCCGGATTTTCTGTATGAAATCCAGCAAGAAGAGCGAAGGTTAAATGGCCGGGCGGAGATCGTCGTTTAAAAACAGGTTTTCATTTTATCTGTTGGCGATCGGCAGTGCCTGCGG
>JANPPN010000203.1:0-4286 GCA_031428535.1 Bdellovibrio sp.
GCGATCAATTTTATCAATTTTGTCTCTCAAAATGCGGGTTGTCCGATTGACGTTGTATCAGTGGGGCCTGATCGTGATCAAACTTTGTGGATTAAGCACTTGTTTAAAGATTGAGCAAGCGAAAAAAGTGTTTGACTGAAAACATTGTCTGATAGAAATTAGCGATTCGATTTAAGATGTGGTTCGCTAGCTCAGCTGGTAGAGCATTTCACTTTTAATGAAAGGGTCGATGGTTCGAATCCATCGCGAGCCACCAATTTTTGGTCGAAGTCTTAGAGCGTTTTATACCAGAAGCGCTCGCATTGTTCCCATCGTCTAGTGGCCTAGGACACCTCCCTTTCACGGAGGATACACCGGTTCGAATCCGGTTGGGAACGCCAATTTGTTCACTGTAAAACCTATTTTATTTATTTTTCTAAAGAGACTAAGAGGAGTTCTACGGCCACTACTACCCAGACTCAATTTACGATGGCCTGAAATAGAAAAATACGTAAAAAGTTAGGAACACAATGAATCTGCAAGTTGACCTACGGTTCTACGGTTAATCACTATCCTTTCAAAAACTCATTAACTTCTATCCCAAATGCGTCAGCCAGCTTCTTTAAAGTTTTGTGTTGTGGCTTATGTTTTTGATTCTCTAAAATAGAGACATAGCGACGATCTAAGCCGGTTAGCTTTGCAACTTCTTCTTGTGTATTTAATCCCAACCTTGCCTTATGTTTATTATACACCATTAAAAAGTGTCTTGCAGCTTCGCTTGGGTCTTTTGGTTCAGGCCATACTTCTTCCATATCTACGGCGCCCTCAGTTGGACTTTCTCCAGAAATCAACCGCTTTACAATGTCCGACATATCATTAACTGCATCGACTATGCTTTCTAAGTTTTCGACATCATCGGGCGCGATTTCTTCTTGTTTTGATATTTGGACAGCTTCTTCAATTAGCTTCAGCATTGAATTATATGTCTCCTTTGCCAATTGAGCCCGCTCAGACAAAGTTTCTACAGCTTCTCGCGATTTAGCGGAGAAATCTTTTAATTTTGATAAAGCTTGATTTGTGCTCGTTTGCATAATTACCTCAATGTTTCTTATTAAATTCTTTTTCTTCCAACGCCTTTGCTTTATAAATCGCGGTCAAAACAGCAACCTCGGCATTTGTGAGTTTATTTTGTTTTTTAGCCAAAACCTTACAAACCCACATTGTACGCCTTGAATCATCTTGGTAAACGAATGAGCGAATCCAATGATCTTTGACGTTAAATTTAAACTCAATCAATCCAGCAGCACCTTCATAACTAAAGTTGCTCTCATTCGCTGGCCAATACTTTAACTGTTTTAGTTCAGCGATAATCGCCGCCTTTTCATCTTCAGAAATAGGAAGTTTATTTCCATCTCTAATACCTGTTTTTGTTGGCACAACCCTGTACTTAGCTTCATAGCCCATTTTCTAAATATGCTATATAAAGCTATAAAAAGCTATATAATTCTATATATCGGATGAAAATGACACGTGCTTAAATCAATCTCATTAGATTAGGACCTTCGTCCCCATCGAGAAGACTCCCCGCAAGGCCCCACAGGCCGCGCAATCATCTTGCGGGGCAAGGCTCAAATTTTTTATCAGGATTTTATTTTTTCATTATCATCTTATTAAATATTTTTTCATAAAAGGGCTGATCTCGCGAAGCGCCTCTGGCACATCGGGGTGCTGATATATAAATTCAAAAAGATTCTTTTTCACCATTTGATCAGACGGCAGCAAGACCAGCGCCTTCTCCCAAACTTCTTTGGCTTCTTTATATTTTTTAAGCTCAAAAAAGGCCGTGCCCTGGTTATTATAAGCTTCGTTTAAATGAAATTTATCTTCCGGCGGATAGTTGTCGATGGCTGTCTGATAAAACACAAGGGCTTTGTCGTAGTCTTCGGCGGCGACGGCCCCAATACCAAAAATGTAATTAGTGCGCGGGTGCTTTGGGTTCAGCTTAATGGCTTCACCTAAATACTCCTGTGATCTATTCATATCAAAAAAAGACCAGCAAATACCCAAACGACAAAGTATCTCAGCGGTGCGGCCCACCTTTTCTTCGGCTTGTTGCATAAAACGAAGCGCCTCATCAAGCTTACCCTCTTGCGCCGCACACATGGCAAAGATGATATCTTTGAAAGCCTTCTGGCAGCAAAATTTAAATTTCTTGCCGGAAGCACACGGGCAAGGTGAATACGTTGCAGGAGTAAAGGCTTCCAGCTCTTCTTGCTCGAGTTCAGAAATAGGCTCAAAATCATCGGCCGGCTGCGGGCCTTTTTTAGACTGCCAAAATTGCCGGAATGAATCTTTAAATGACTGCGTAAAGGGTTTTAAATCCTTAGCGGGCAGTTCTTGCAGTGGGATCTTCAAGCCTTTACAGATCGCCTGAAAGGTTTCGGCAAAAGGATCTTTTTTCAGAATAAGAATCTGCATAGGCCAGGTGTTAGACTTAGCGTGCGCCGCTTTTAAGATATTTAAAATTTTTGATGAAGCCGGTAAATCAATTGAAATTTCCTGCGCGAAACAGAACTCAGAATAAGCGTCAAGCAGAACATACGCATTACAGTTTCCGTCTTGAACTGTTTCAAATTCTTCTCGGTGAAGAATCCAGGCTTGATTGGGGGCTGTGAAGTTTAAAGGTGATTTTGTCATTTATTTCTGTTTTCTGAAGGCATATAGACCTCTTTTATTTTTTCTTCGGCTTATCTGTTTTCTTTGTTGTGATTTGCTTTGCAAGTTTATCAAAATCTCCTGTCGGATTATTAGCCTCAATATGCCGGCGTTTCACTTCAAATTTTTCAAATTCATTTTATTTTGAAGAAATTGATTTGTTCGCCTCAAATTAAGGAAATTTATACGAACAACTTGCACATGCTTTAAACATTTTGTAATGCGAGTTTTCACGCTCGAAATACACAACATTTTCCCCTTAATCGGCTACCTATTAAACGCTATCTCGAGGCCATAGCCTTAAAACAATTGTGTATTTTAATTTGCAATTGAATGAACTCAAATGAATAATTCCATATGACTACAATTCAATCATTACAAGTAATCGTTAAAAACTTCTGCGAAGAGCGCGACTGGGACCAATTTCATAGCCCAAAAGACTTAGCCATCGGCCTTACAACAGAATCCAGCGAATTACTGGAACTTTTTCGATTTAAGTCTGATCTCGAAGTTAGGGAATTGTTAAAGACCGAAAAATTCAAAGAAAAGCTCAGTGATGAAACTGCGGATGTTTTCTTCTTTTTGTTAAGAATCTGCCAAATGAATGACATTGATCTCGAACAGAGTTTTAAGAAAAAATTGGCTAAAAATGCAGATAAATATCCGATAGATAAATCTAAAGGATCCAATAAGAAGTATAACGAATGATTATATACTCAGCCAACAAGCAAATTTTTTCAGAAGACATTATTTCTGGAACGATCGAATCAAAAATTCAAAATCTTATGTTACTAAAAGGCCGCGGAGGCGTTTCAAAAAACGAAGTGAGTTCTTGGCGTAATTCGCTAATGTACATGAATAATGTAATGCAAGACTCTGAAATTCCAAACTCAACCGGTGTTTCGATTGAATATCACATCCCGAATTGCTCAAAACGCATTGATTTCATTATTTCAGGATCTGACGAAGATAAAAAAGAAAATTTAGTTATTGTCGAACTGAAGCAATGGAGCGAGGCCAAGGCGACGTCAAAACCCAGCATTGTGTCTACTTTTGTCGGTGGCAACGTGCGGGAAGCCCCGCACCCGTCTTACCAAGCCTGGTCGTATGCTCAGTTAATAAAAGATTTCAACCAAACCGTTCAAGATGAAAATATTGAAGTAAGCCCTTGTGCTTTTTTACATAATTATCAGCCCGACGGAGTTATTGACGGCCCTATATACAAAGAAGACTGTGCCAAGGCACCCGTATTTTTAAAGCAGGATACATTAAAGCTTCGAGAATTTATCAAAAAATGGATAAAATACGGAGACGACAAGAATCTGCTTTTTAGAATAGACCAAGGTAAAATCAGGCCATCAAAAAGCTTAACCGACCACATGGTTGCTTTGCTAAAAGGTAGTCAAGAGTTCGTGATGATCGACGATCAAAAAATCACATATGAGACTGCCTGTCGAATTTCCGCCATAGTGTACCAGTGAATTTCCACCATTGTGTACCACCTAATTTCCTTGATAGTGTACCAGGCGATTTCCATCGTGTTGTGCCACGTCAAAGTTAGAATCAGAGCAGTTTAATCGCCAACCCGCCGG
>JANPPN010000204.1:0-3805 GCA_031428535.1 Bdellovibrio sp.
CGAGTGATAACATTTTTACCGATCACTTTGCGGGCCTGCTCTTCAGACATCATTCCCAGTCGGATTTGCTCATTCACCAGAGAATGATCTTCGGTCAACTGCCAAACATAGGGCTTTCGATAAAGGTAACAACGACTATCACCAACATTACCGATAAAAATCTTGTTGTCGCGCACGTAGGACATCACCATTGTTGTGCCCATTCCGTTTAACTTCGGATCATTCGTCGAACGATCGAATATGCGGTGACTGGCCTCTTCATAAGCCTGAACCAAAACTTCTCGCGGTTTGAATTCAACTGCTTTCGGATGACTGACAACTTCGCGTACAGTATCAACTGCAACTGCCGAAGCCACTTCTCCCCCGAAGTGTCCACCCACACCATCAGCAACTACAAAAACGCCGAGACGGTCGTCAATCAAAAACGAATCCTGATTGCCTTCGCGTTTTAAGCCCTTGTCTGAAATGCCCCATGATTGTAATCTCATTAAGCTACATTGTTACTGTCACAACCATGATAGTCAAATCTTAGAAACACTAGACCTCCGTCCAATTCTTTTTTTTGCACGTAAATCGGCTCACCGAACTCTACATTCACTGTGTCTAACCACCGATAGTCGAGAAGGATGCTCTACTAGCTTGAGGTTTTTATGTTTCAACACCACTTTCAAAAAAATAAATTTCTGCTGTTTACGGCAGCTTCCGTTATTGCTCATATTGCGTTGTTTTGTTTATTGCTCATCACGTCTGAGCCCAATTCAAAAAGCCAACAGGCCGACATTATCGAAATTTCGTTTGACCATATCGAAGTACCAAAAACAAAAATACCCGAACCCACTTCGATAGTTGAATCCGACACAAGCGAAGCCAATAACCAACTTTCCGAAAGCGCCAAGTTTCTGAGCGAAAAAAATAACACCGTAAAAAAAGAAACCAAAGCCAAGCCGGGCGAAAAATTTCACAACTCCAAAAAATCTTCAATTGCCGGTCAAAAGCAGCCCGAGCAAAAGGAAACACAACAGCAGACAAAATCCAAAAAAAGCAAATCGCAAGATGCTAAATCCGACATTTTTGATAATAGTTTTGATGCCTTCTCCTCAATGAATAAAAAAGAAGAAAAAAGGCAACTGGCCCGCGCCGGCAATAATTCGGACCTCGCCTCCACCACTAACGACAATCTTGAGAAAATCGAAAGTGACCTCATGACCCGCCTGAACACCAAAGAATACCGCTATTTTGGCTACTACAGCCGGATCAAATCCCAGCTTAATCAGTGGTGGGTGCCGAAGGTACAGCAAAAATTCACAAAAATGTTACGCCAAGGACGCACGATTGCTTCAGAAGATAATAAAATCACCAAACTGATCATCTACCTCGACGATTCCGGTAAGCTTGTCAAAGTACAGGTCATGGCAGAATCCGGCATAAAAGACCTCGATGACGCTGCTATTGAAGCATTTCGCTCAGCAGCGCCATTTCCGAATCCTCCAAAGGGCATGGTTGATAAGGACGGTTTAGTGAAGATTCGCTGGGACTGCGTTGTCGAAAGTTAGTTACGCCGAGTTGGCCTCTCGCTGATTATTAAATCTTGATATTTCACCCCCTTAAGAATAGAGTTTTTACTCTTAAAAGGAGTTCAAGTGTCTGCCAAAAATGCACCCGCCACCACTGCACCTAAATTAAAAGATCTATCCCGCGAAACTCTCGATGCCATTGCAAATCGCACCCATTATTTGGCAACGCAGATGATTTTTCAGGCGAACAATCGCACCGAAAAAGACAAAGGCGATCCTAAAATCGGCGGCCATATGGCAGCCTGCGGAAGCGCGCTTCACATCATGGGAGCCCTGCACCTCATCGTGAAAACCGGATTCGATCACATCGCAAACAAACCTCATGCTTCACCTGTCGATCATTCTTACAATTATCTGCTCGATTTATTTTTAAATTCAGACCTAACAAAACTGAATCAGGAACAGAAAGACACAGCCATGATGGGCTTGCGGAAGTACTCAAAAAACGGCGAACCGGTTTTTCAATCGTATCATTCGGCGTATGATTCCGATCACCATAATTTTTTTCCGTCAGGCACCGTCGGGATTCCGCCGGTTAATGCCGGCTATCTGGCGTTAGCCTATCGATACGCCACAGAGCACGGTTATAATGTTCCGGAAGCTCACTTCTGGGCTCTCACCGGAGACTCCGAATTCAGAGAAGGTTCGATGTATGAAGCCGTTCCAGATTTTGCAGATCGCGAAATCGGAAACCTCACTTGGATTGTCGATTACAATCGTCAATCGCTCGACGGCCATCGCATCATTAATGAAAAACAGATGAGCGGCACAGATGCCGATCGTATCGAACGAACCATGTCTGCCAACGGCTGGGAAGTTATTCAGGTCCGACATGGTTCAAAACGCCAGACACTTTTTAAAAAAGCCGGTGGCGAGGCCTTTAAGAATTTTCTCGAAAAAGAATTACAGGATTACGAACTGCAGGCTTTGTTGCTCGTGCAGGATATGAAAGCCCTGAAAAAGGGAATCATCAAAGAGCACGGGAATATGAAAAAATTTATCGAGAATGTTTCAGATCAGGAACTTTTCGATGCGCTCCGCGATTTCGGCGGCCACGACATCTTATTGGTGAGTGAGGCCATGCTGAAATCAAAACAATCCACTAAAAAACCAACCATCATCATTGCCCATACCCTGAAAGGCTGGGGCCTGAAAATGGCGGCCGCACCGGGAAATCACTCCGCTTTGTTGTCGGCAGATGAGATGGATGAACTCAAGGCAAAACAGGGCATTAAAGGCAGCACGATTTTTGCCGGCTTTGATATCAAGTCGAATGAGGCCCAGTACCTTAAAACCCGCGGCGAAAAATTGTTATCAGAAATTAAAGCCCAACAAGCGCTCAAAACCGAAAATGAAAATTTTTTCGCGAATGAATTCGAAAAATTGGGTGCTATTCCCGACCAACTGGATATCAATACAAAAATGGCCAGCTATCCGCATACGCAGTGGATGCTCGGCCAGCTAACTGCCAAACTCACCCGAATCGCAAATGCCGAACCTGCTAAACTTACCGATACCGAAAAAAAATGGAAAACTGCAGGCGAACTGTTCATGACAATGGCGCCGGACGTGGGAACTTCCACAAATTTGAATCCGGCAATGGACGGAAAAATATTCGGCGCGCCGGTTATCCAGGATCTCGAAACAGATTTAGGCGTAAAAGACACCAAACTTCCTGACTTGGTTCCGGGTGAAGAAGTTTCAGACCGCTTCCTGCGGTTTGAAATTGCCGAAGGCAACGTGATGTCGTGCGTAGGCTCTTTCGGAAAAATGCGCGAAATTATCGGTGTGCCGATCATGCCTTTAATGACCATTTACGATTTTTTCATCAAGCGCGCCTTGGACCAGTATTTTTACAACCTCTACTGGAAATCCAGTTTCATTTGTGTTGGTACCCCATCCGGAGTAACGCTTTCTCCTGAAGGTGCCCAACACGGCTGGAAATCTGATTTTCAGATTCCGAACCAGATCACGTGGGAGCCCTTCTTCTGTATTGAAGTCGACTGGATCCTTTCCGATGCATTCAAACGGCATCTGAAAAATGACAACGTCGGCCGCCAAGGCACCTTGCTCAGGCTGGTTACGCGTGGAATCGATCAAAAAGATCTGATGAAGTATTTAACTAAACAGTCCCGTTACAAACAGGATAATTCAATCGGCCTTTGCCGGGCCGATTTTCCGATTCAGAATGCCGCTGTAGAAAGCGAAGTACCGAATAAAACAGATTCTGA
>JANPPN010000205.1:0-25269 GCA_031428535.1 Bdellovibrio sp.
CTTCAGTGCTTTCAACTGATCAGGAGTTAGCTTCCGCTCTAATACAGCCTCAGTAACTTGAATTCGCTCGTCAAGAGTCATTGAGCTCGCAAAATTTAAATCTCTATTTTGCTTACCTGGCTTCTTTACGAGCTCGATAAATTCTCCAAGTTCAGCTTTACGCTTCAGATTTACTTTTGCCATGATTCCAAGGCCGGCGCCCAAAGAACCCACATTCAGGGCCGATAACAATACGTCTGTAGCACAAGAGTCTTCTTCTTCTTGAAGTCTTGTAATTTTGGGATCAGGACAAACATTATGTTTTTCTAATTCGCTGGCGTTACTAGGATCAAGTTTTGTAATAAGCTCGATGCTGCGACATTTAGCCAAAGCTGTGTTTGCACTTATCCCGGCACCTAATGCGTTTAGCCCCGTGTTGACCTGCGACATTCGACGCAGCTGATTGGTCCTATTTATCCCCTGAACTATTTTAAGGCCGGTTGAAGTTACTAGATAAGTTCCAGCAGTAAAAACTGTTGCAGCTACGGCCACGCCAATTTCAGTTGTTGTATTGATAACGTCAACTTTCTTTTGCTGGTCCAAACGGTTTTTCGACAAACACTGTTCGGTTTCAAATATGCTGCTCATGGCTTGATGCTCTGGCGTTTCCAACTTTCGCAGATTTTTTTCAAAATTAATTTTTGGGTCTGGAATTTTATCTAAAAGATTTGAAATTTTTTCGATATTGCAATCGGCCGGATTAAGGTCATGGTTAGTTGACAAACACTTAGTATAGTTTTGGTTTCGATCAAATTGTTCGACCATGGCTAAACGGGATTGATTTAAATATTGAGAGACCCGATCTTTCGTGTAAGAAAACATTTTGTCTTGAGTTTCTTTAGACCACTTAGCCCGGCCTTTAATAAATTGCTTTAAAGAATGGAATTGCGGCAGATTTATCCAAGGGTATTTCAAAACCTTTGTTTCCATGATCCTGCGTATGCCAACACAATCAGAGGATTTCTGATTGTTTATTTTAACATGTACGTTATGTTCACAACGGCTTAGCATTTCTGTTAAATCGCTGTATTCGCCCATAACACTTAAAGTGTTGCTAGTGAGGTCATTCAGTTTCTGTTCAGGCGTTTGCGAACAAACTGCCGAAGATAGGCTGGCACTTTTTCTACATTTTTTTGCTAAATCAGGGAACATAAAAGACGATTCACAACGCGCGGCAAGCTTTGCCATCCCTTTGTCTGCCGGAATCATTGAATCGATATACGCGATTTCGTCGACTAATCCTTTCGACATTTCTTCAAGCTTACCAGTTGCATGGTAGTAGCGGCTTTTAATAATGAAATCATCACTGGATTCGCTTGAGTTGCAATTGTTAACTGTTCCTTCGGCTGTTTTGCCGATTTGTGGAAAATGATCGGCAAGAAATGATGTGGCTTTTTCTTTTTGCGATAAATTCTTTACATCTGAGATTTGATTTATTTTTCCAAGAGCGCTGTTTAACTTATTCTGGCATTCACGTGCGTTACTTTTAACAGAAACTAAACCCAGGACTGCGCCCTTGCTTTCGTAATCAGATTCGACTAATTTTTTTAGCGCCGTAGGGCAAGTGTTAGAATTAAGAGAAGTTAATGACGTGGCTTGGCCATTTGAACCCTGAGATTGTCCGGGATTTGCCAAATCATTCGAAAAGGCAAATTCGGAGATAAATACAACTGGCAAAAGCCACTTTAAAATATTGCTCACTAACTTCTTTTCGGGTGATTACCTTATAGAGTATAGCTCGCAAATGCTTAATCTCAATTTGATACATTTAATTCAACGAATGACGCCAACCTAGCGGTCTCTAAGGTCTTTTACACCTGAACAGTCAAAAGTTGCTAAATGTTCAAAGTTTTTAGAGCGACCTTTTTTATATGAAACGCGGCCGACTTTTTTCTGTGTAAATAGTTTAAACAAAAAAGTATCGTCCTGATCTTTGATTTCAAGCTTAATAACGGCTTCTTCACTCTCGCCACCAGTATCGCGCATTTCAACCACCGAACTCATTTCATATTTCTGGCTGTTCCAGCCACCCTGCCCGAGGCTTACTTCAGTTTTACGTCCGCTGGAAGAAACAGCTGCGCCCACGGAATCACTATCGGCATCAGAGTAACCTTCGTCAGTCATGTCATAAACGGAACCGAGGCCTTCTTCGAACAGGCTGTTATTGACCGCGGTCACTTCAACGACAGAGCAGTTTTTCCAGAGCAGCGTCGAAATCGGGGCTGCCTGAGTTGTTGATGCGAGGAAAAGGCAGTTTTACCTCTTACATCGCAAAGAAACGTCTTCGCTGGTTTGGTTCAAAGAGCTGATTGAAATGATCAGGCAGGCTTGTTCGTAAGGACTTTTTGACTCCTAAGCGGCAGCGGCATAGTTAGATACAAACTGCTCAAGCTGGGCTCTCTTCTCCACCGCTCGTATCGTACCGTGAGTCTTATTGGATTCTAATAAAGTCGCACAACAGAGTATGGCTTCCTCAATGACATTTGGTTCATGAATATCCCAAGCTTCAGCAAAGAGCTGGATTTGCTTAAACAGTCTATATCTTACGGGTACTGATTTTTTAGCTTTGTTTCCTGCAAATAAATTTTGGCTATCACTTAATAGAGTAGTCCTAGCTTTTTTAAAACCTTTATCTTTTGTCATTTCAAATAAATAAAATGCCGTGCAAATTTTAATAAATTCAGCCCACTTTAAACCAAAAGTATTAGCATAAAACTCAGATGTTTCTACTAGCTTATCAGAAAAATAGGGCTGGAATTCGGCAACTGTTGTTGTTAGGGCATTTCCCCAAACATTAATTTCCTCTATATTTTTAGGAGAGAGCTGGACATTATCACATTTAGTACAATGTTTAGCTTTAAGAGAAAATTCCTTTTTCCCAATCTGTATTGTTGTCTCACCAAAAACTATGAACTCATTTTCACATTCAACACACAATTCCATCTATTCCTCCTTTTCATTTCTTAGCGACTGGATGGCTAATTTCAAATCGCCAGTTGATCCGTGATATCCCTTAAAGTATATGGTCATTTCATTTCCCAAAATCGTGGCCTTATAGCAAAAGTCGATAACGAAATTAGCTCCAGCGCCACCAGACTGTCTCGGCTTCACTCTGCAACTGTAGTTAGAAGGCAAATCTAAAATCGGTTGCAAATACTGAGCGCCATTTAAGTTAGGTTTGTCTCTTCGTGTGGATATTGTATATCTATCTTCTCGGATACATAGTTTGATTTTATCAATCTGTGTACTTGCACCGAAGAATCTAGTCTTAAAATCATCGATATTCGACATCCCAACTTCTCTTAATGTACTGTGTTTGCAGTACATTGTCAACTTTTACATAATATTCAATAGAATCAATTGGTTACATAAGAACGTAAAACTTAGGTTAGTTGCAAACAATGAAGCACCTTGATTTGTACTCAATTTACAGATGAGGAACGGAGTTGTGCGGATTACGGAATGTTTGAGGTTACCCTTGACTACACACAAAAGCTACTTCCGTAGTAGCCGCATGAAAATGAATACGTCTCGCGTAAGGTAAGTCGAGCGGAAGTAGGTAGGTTTATTCAATATAAGTTATAAAATAGTTAAAGATTTTTTTCCAAAATAATTTTCAATTCATCACCGGCGCATTTCACAGTGCCAATAATCTTGAACCCAAAATTAAAATTCAAACGGAGCATTGCAACGTAATCATTGCGCGTCCGTGTGAGAATTTTTAAAATGCCCTTGTTACTGCACCACTCATGCTGTTGCTTCATTAGTTCGGACGCAAGCCCCAGATTCTGAAACTCCGGCAGTACCCCGCCCAACCAAGAATAGAATGTATCTGCGCCTTCTGCATAACCAAATTTAAATCCGACTAACCGTCGCCCATCGAATGCCTGCAAAAATAAAAATTTAGAATGCTCCGCCAATTTAGCTCTGAATTTTTCGTAGTTAAGTTCTTTCGAAAAACACTGCGAATATACCACCCGCATGTTTTCAATGTCAGGCTCCGTTAGAATTTCAGAAGCTAAGTACTTAAATTCGATTTTTTCAAAACGGGGCTTTACAACCCCTTCAATTTCCACATTCTCAAAAAACATTTCCTTGGGTCTGACCCAAATGCGGCCAATCGCATTGTCGTAAAGAGATTCATACAACGCCAGCTCCTCAAGGGTTTCAGAGTGCCGTGCTGTACCTAAATACTTATAGGGCTTATTTTTATAATGTCTGAAAAACCGCGTGCCTGATTTTTGACTCATGGAGCAAAGATTTAGATTTCGGCCTGATTAAAGTCAATTCTTTGCTTTGCATCGCCCTGTAATTTGGCTAATGTCGGCCAATGGGGGTCTTATGAATAAGCTTTTTTTAGTTATTTCGTTGCTGGTTGCGGGCTTAAGCGCTACAGCCGCTGACGTGAATGCTTTCTGCTACACCGCTGTGGGCGGAACAACCACGTTTGTTATTAAAACTGAAAATTCTGTCGTGAATTTTGAAATCTTTAATCACAACGGTGGCGGCTATGCGCCGTTCTGGAGCAGCCTGGTTGTGCCGAATGATCTCGGAATTCTGGCAAAAAAAGCCGAAATTATCAAAAAACTCGATAAGGGTTTTGCGGCCACCTGGAAAACCGATCAATGTAAATGGGTCGGCGAAAAAAAGTTCGCCTGTGTTGGTTCAACCGACAAAGTAAATGTTAACGGCCTTGAAATCGAGCCTTGGGCTGTTTATTCAACTTTGGTTACAGATTCAAGTTTTGCCGGCGATTATGAATACGTTGATATGACTGTCAGTTTTGAAATCGCTGACGAGTCTTACAGTTACACAATGAGATATCCTGCTGATGAGTGCTTAGTTTCTGAAGCTAAAATTCAGGCGAAACGACGAGCCGACAGCCATTTCGGGATATCGCGTCCGTAAATAAGATCTACCAGGGTTTTTGCGGTATTAAATGCAAGCCCGATTCCATGGCCGGTATAACCGCCGGCAAAGAACACTTGAGAGTCTTCCGGTAAAGACCCAACAAGGGGCTGACCATCTGAAGAAAAGCCCATAACACCCGACCAACGGTGCGAAACCTTCTTACCCTTAAACTGCGGTAAATGAGTCATCACAAATTCATGAAGCGCATTCTGAATAACATCAGAAACGTGGTCGGAGTAACCCACTTCAGTGGCTTTTTCGAGCTGTCTGAAACCGCCGATGAGCAGTTCGCCGGTTGGCATCTGTCTGAAATAATCCAGATAGAAATTGGCATAGCACGGACCTTCCATAAAATGCGGAACTTTTTCCATCATTAAGATCTGGGCGCGGGTCGGATATATCTTATCGTTGAAAAACTTATTCATAATCGGCGCGTAGCCGTTCAGCGCATAAATCACCATTGAACATTCGATATCGCCGTTGTCGGTTTTGACGATTCGTGTTCCTTCACTGGTTGCAATGACTTCATTGGCTTCAGTCATCTCAAGTAATGTGGCGTTGGTTTTTTTCATCATTTTATTTAAAAGCTTGATCGGATTTGTATAGGCGTCATCAACGTACTTGATTCCGCCCACAAAATTAGTGGCACCCACGCGCGTTTCAACCTCACGGGAATTATAAATTTCTACCGGAATTTTCAGCGACCCCATAACATCCGCAACTTTTTTGAGTTCGTTAAATTCGTTATCCTGCGCCGCCAGCGAATAAGCGCCGCCCTTTTTGAATTCAATGGCCGCTTCGTCTTCCTGAATAATGTGTTCCATCAACAGGTTCAGATTTGTTTCGGAAAATCTCCAGATTTCAACGGCCTCGTCCAAACCATGCTTATTGATCATGCGGTTAAAATGTTCAACGGAACCGCAGGTAACAAAGCCGGCGTTTCTGCCCGAAGCCCCGAAACCAAGGCGGCCTTTTTCGATAATGGCGATTTTCAGCGAAGGATCTTCCTTACTCAGCCAATAGGCCGTGGATATACCGGTTATTCCCGCTCCGACAATAACAACGTCAAAATTTTTACGATTTGCTTCATTGGTACGATCCAGCCAGTAAGACACGCTCATGAAATCCTCACTCCCCTATTAACAAATAAAATAAGATTGATACGTTAATCCGCCCGAGTCTATTCATACTGTAGCGCGTTCAGGCAGATTCTCTATTTGAGACACAAAAAGCCGTCACGAAAAAAAATTTGGAATTTGGCTTCAAAATACCGAAGAGAAATAGTCGTCCTGGAGGAATCACTTGAAACAATGGGTTGTTAAACTTCTGCAACAATTAGATATTTCATTTTACAAGGAGAACGGCACCGATAAGCCAGGCGAATTGCCGATCATCACCGAAGACCGTGCCACTTTGATTTACATGATTGATGTCTATAATAAACACCTGTTTGAAGTTGAAAAGCATTCCATCAGAAAAGTTCGCGAAAAACTCGATAGCATGGCAAAAAGCCTTGTAGATCCTGATCCTAAGCAGACCGAAAAGACTTTATTTGAATTGCGCCAGTTCTTTTCCAGCTACAGAATAGACGAATACTCCTACGTGCAAAATACCTTTGACGACTTTAAGCGTATCGTTTGGGATTTTGCCGATCAATTGAGCGAAGATATTCAATTCGAGAATACCAAAGAAAAACATCTTGAATCCAACCTCAAAGATCTTAAAGAGGCTGTAGACGCCAATTCGATCGATATGCTGCGCCTCAAATCGAGGGATTTTATTAATTCCTATGTTGAATACCAGAGTCAGAAGAATGAGTTACGTAAAAAACGGATTGCCAGCACCAAAAAGAACCTTGATACGGTAAAAAAACAGCTGATGGAGGCCAACAACAACCTCAACGTTGATCATTTGACGTCGGCGAGCAATCGGAAAAGCTTTGATGAATATTTGAAAAAAGTGGCCCAGATGAACAAGCTCAGTCATGGGCACGTCAGCATCATCATGCTCGACATCGACTTTTTTAAAAAAAACAACGACTCCTACGGACACGACATCGGGGATTTCGTTTTAAAGGAATGTGTTAACACTCTGAAACAGGTCTTTAATAAAGAAAATGAAATGGTCGCACGCATAGGCGGCGAAGAATTTGTTGTTGTACTCCCTAACCATACCGCCGAACATGCGGTCTTGCGGGCTGAGGAAGCGCAGAAACGAATCCGAAACGAAGCCTTCATTCAGGGAAAGATCGATATTCGCTTTACTGTTTCCATGGGCATTGCCCAGATGTTCGAAAATGAAACAGTTTCTGATTGGCTGAAACGCGCCGATCTTGCACT
Organism: Bdellovibrio sp.; assembly: GCA_031428535.1. Taxonomy (GTDB): domain Bacteria; phylum Bdellovibrionota; class Bdellovibrionia; order Bdellovibrionales; family Bdellovibrionaceae; genus Pseudobdellovibrio. Next base: position 7,290 of record JANPPN010000205.1, read on the forward strand.
TTACCAATCTAAAAATTCAGGCCGCAACAAATACACAGTTGCCGGAAAACTGCTAAAAGCCCCTATAGTCGCCTAAAATCCACTGTACAAAAGCTCACACTGTCTAAGGATTGGTATACAGGTTACATCCTAGACAGTTTTGCCTGACTCTTTAAAGGCCTCCCGGCGGTGGCCCGCTGATTGCTTTAGTCATTCATACACACGCACATTATCAAAACAAAAAAATCGAGCCGGGAGAATCAGTGACCAAAAAAATCATATTAGGCATGCTATTGTTTTTTACGCAAAAAAACCATGCGGCCATCAACAAATCCAGAACTTTTGCTATCAGCCGCGAAAGTATTACCATTGCGGTGATCGACACCGGTGCAGATATCAAACATCGCGAACTTATGGATTCGATCTGGATAAATGAAGGCGAAACCGGCACTGATGTTTTCGGTCACGACAAATCGACGAACGGCAAAGACGATGACAACAACGGATTCATCGATGATGTTCACGGCTGGAATTTTGTAAATAATAACAATGATGTTTCGGATTCACATGGGCATGGGACACATATCTCGGGGATAATAAGAAAGGAATTCCGGAAACATCAAACCATCGGTACGTCTACTCCAGTTGCTCGTCTAATGATACTTAAGTACTATGATGCGCATTCAGCAGATTATGAGAATGTACTGAACACCGTGAAGGCGATTGAGTACGCGACAATGATGAACGCCAAAATCATAAATTATTCCGGCGGAGGCGCGAGCCAATATGCCAGGGAATATCTCGTCATTAAGAAAGCCAGACTGAAAAACATCCTCTTCATCGCCGCAGCCGGCAATAACAATACAAATACCGATAATAAAAAATACTACCCGGCAAATTATGGACTCGATAATATTGTTTCGGTGGCAGCAACTGACAACGACGGCGATCTCGTTTCTTTCAGCAACTTCGGCGGCAACACGGTAGATATCGCAGCTCCCGGAAAACTGATCAACTCAACGCTTCCGGGGAACAATTTCGGAATTATGAGCGGAACATCTCAGGCCACCGCATTTGTAACGGGAGCTGCCGCAAGACTGCTTGTCAGAAATAAAATACTGAAGCCAAATGAGGTACTTGCCGATCTCCTTACCGCCAGCCGCTTCAACAAATCCCTAAAAGGAAAAACCAAATTTCAGCTGGCGATGACAAATTCTTTTTAATGTTAGAGTAAAAAATTTATTATGGCGCATCCTGTCTATTTGAAAAATAAAACACTTTTTAATTGTAACCTCCTGAGACTTTAATAGGCTTATTAATCAACGAGGGGGATTTCATGCTTACAATATTTACATCGCTCAAAGCACTGGTTGCAGTTACTCTTTTAACTTCGGTAGTTTATGCTCAAAACTCAGCCCATAATCCGGATTTTATCCGCCAGTTGGCAAACCCGGCCAATTATAAATTTAGTAAAAACATTACCGAAAGTATTTGTGGAACAAATAATTTGCAGCACGTGGCAGAATATGACGGTGCCCGAGGCCAGCCGGCAGAGTTCGTTGTTAAATATGAACAAGCTGTCGGAGCATTAGCTTATGGCGCTTTGCCGAATACCAGCAAATACTGCAGCGGAATTCTGATCAGCGAAGATCTTTTTTTGACTGCCTCTCATTGCGTCGATACAACAATTCTTAAAGAGTTTGCCGTATTTAATTTTCAAAAACTGCGCGGCACGACTGAACTGGCAAAGCCTGAGCATTTTAAAATTTTAGCGGTCGTTGAAAAAACATTAGGTCAGTTGGATTACGCAATTCTGCAAATAGATGGCAAACCCGGACTGAAATACGGCTACCAAAAAATTAACATCGAAAATGTTGAGAATGGAAATGTTTTAACAGTGATTCAACATCCGAGCGGCAAACCTAAAATGGTGGATGTCGGCCACAAAAATGGTCTTCGCGATGTGAAATACATGACTTACGGCGATCTCGATACTGAGCCGGGAAGTTCTGGTTCAGCCGTTCTTGATCAAAACGGGTTTGTTGTCGGCGTTCATACCAACGGCGGCTGTTTCAGTAATGGTGGCGAAAATGCCGGAGTATTGATGACTGAAATTGCAAAAGTTTCAAAAATCATTCAAGGGCTGACCAACTGAGCAAAGTTACTGACCGGATTGAAACGGCCTTTGATCTCAGTTTTCTGAACTTTCCGAAATATCCGTCGACTGAAATTAAAACGATTGGCATCTTAGGCGGAGGCACAGCCGGATATCTGGCTGCGCTCGCACTTAAACAGCTTCATCCTAGTATTGAAACCACAATAATCGAATCAAGTAAAATTCCAGTCATCGGAGTTGGCGAATCGACCACCACTGAAATTGTTCCCTTTTTGCATAAAACTCTTGGAATCAGCCCTGAAAGATTCTTTGAAGCAGTCCGGCCGACTCTTAAACTCGGCATTCGCTTTGATTGGGGCTGCCCCGGCGACTATCATTTCAATTTTAATTTTTTTGCCGGACATCAACACGAATCTTACTATTTCGAGAATTCAATTTTAAATTCAAACTGGGCTTCCGTTTTGATGGATCAGGGGAAAATTCCTATAGTTCGAGATGAAGACGGCAGCCTGATCTCACTGCTTGGCAGTATCCCGTTTTCATATCATCTTGATAACAAGAGCCTTATCAGATTTCTACGAACTATCATTTCTGAACGAGCTATCGAAATTCGCGACAAAGAAATTACAAAGGTGAATCTGAGTGATGACGACCTAGTTACCAGCCTTGAGGCGGACGACGGGTCCCAACACAAATTCGATTTGTATATTGATTGTTCAGGCTTTCGGTCAAAAATTCTGGGGCAAACTCTGCAAACAGAATTTTTATCGTTTAATAAAACTCTGATAAATAATAAAGCGTTAACCTTTGAATTGCCGAAATCTGCCGTTATTGATCCGTTCACTTCGGTTATTACGATGAAAAACGGCTGGTGTTGGAAAATCCCGATGCGCGAAGAAAATCACTACGGCTATGTTTTCTCTACGCAGTTTTGCAGCGAAGCCGAGGCCCTTGCTGAAGTTCAGCAACGTTTCGGGCAGGTTAGACACAAACTGGTTGATTTCAAAACCGGCCGGCATAAAACCGCCTGGAACGGTAACGTGTTCGCATTAGGAAATGCGTATGGATTTGTTGAACCGCTGGAATCAACTGCGATCCAAACTGCTGTTCACAGCATTATGACACTCTGTAAATTGATGCCGAATTCATTGAAGGATTACAGCTCTATTGCGGGAATCAATCAGGAAATTGCCGCAACCTGGGATACATTCCGTTGGTTCCTCGGCATGCACTACAAATTCAACAAGAAACTTGACACTCCCTACTGGAAATGGTGCGCTGAAAATACTGAAATCGGCGATGCCGCCTTGATCATTGATTTATTCCTGCAGCGACCGCCACTGAGCGCCAGCCATTTTGGTACACTTTCACCTTATACCGCACTTGAAGCGCTGGTATTCAACAGTTACAGCTACGACACCCTGATCTACGGTCAGAAATTGCTTAAAGAACCGACGGCACCCAAGATGTCGAGGGCCGAGTACTTTGGTCGTGTCGAAGCCTACAATAATCTGACCGAATCTTCCCTTTCTCAAAATGAGCTGTTCGACGGCGATCATCTGGCGAATGATGGCTTACTCGAAATGCTATTCTCCGAACAGGACACTTGGATCAACGAGACCGAAGTCTAACTCAATTTCAGTTTGATTTTATCCGATATGTAATCAATGAAAAATTTAATCGCTTCAGATGAAATTGAAAGAACGGCTGCGCTAAAATCGTATCAACTTTTAGACACCGAAGAAGAATTAATTTACGATCAACTGGCTCTGCTAGCATCGCAGATATGTGGCACCAGAATTTCCTTAATAACTTTAGTTGACCAGAATCGCGCTTGGTTTAAATCGCATGTCGGGCTTAAAATAAATGAAGTTCCGCGCGAATTTGCGTTCTGCAACCACGTTGTATCCGACAAACAGGCCTTAGTTATCAATGATACCCGAAAAGATCCGCGATTTGCAAAAAATCCGCTTGTTACCGGCGTGCCTCACATTTCGTTCTATGCCGGAATCCCGTTGACAGACAATGAAGGGCATTCGCTCGGCACGCTATGTGTACTCGATGAGAATCCGAAACAATTGACCGACCTTCAACTACGGAGTCTGCACATTATAGCCTCGCAAGTTATTGCACAATTTCGGCTGCGACGCGAACTGATCCAGAAACAAAATTGCGAAGATCAACTGACAAGACTAACTGAACAAGTTCCCGGATTCATTTACCAGTTCCGGCTGTTCAGTGATGGTCGCTCTTATTTTCCGTTTGCCTCGGTTGGTATTGATGCCGTTTACGAATTGACTGCGGAAGAAGTTAAACTCGATGCTGCCAAAGTATTTCAACGGGTGCACCCCGAAGATATCGAGCAGAAGAGGCTGGCCTTGCAAAAGTCTGCAACCAATCTTGAAATCTGTACGTTTGATTACCGGGTGCTCTTGCCAAAGACCGGCCTGCACTGGCTGCGTGAAATTGCTAAACCCGAAAAATTGGCCGATCAAAGTATTTTGTGGCATGGGTTCATAACGGACGTAACAGATGAAAAAAACATCGAAGCTCAACTCTATCGGAATTCAAAATTGGCGGCCTTGGGCGAAATGGCCAGTGGAGTGGCCCATGAAATCAACAATCCACTTTCAATCATCATCGGAAAAGCTGCGCTGCTTTCAAACCAGCTTACGAGCACAAACTGGAATCGAGAAAAAATTATTCACGACATCAGTAAAATCGAAGCAACTGCGCATAGGATAGCAAAAATAATTAAGGGATTGACTGCCTTTTCTCGAAATGCCGAACATGATTCATTTTCGGTCATCGAGGTTAAAAAAATCATTGAAGACACACTTACACTTGTAAATGAAAAATTTAAATATCGAACTATCGATGTGCTTGTAGACTGCCCGAAACAACTGGCAATCGAATGTAATGCAACTCAGATCGCTCAGGTCCTTATGAATCTGTTGATCAATTCTTTTGATGCGATCAAGCACCTCGACAAAAAGTGGATCAAAATAGAAGTCAAAAGCAACGGCAATAACGTTAATATTTCGGTTTCCGATAGCGGCGATGGAATTTCTCCGAAAATCGCAGAGAAGATTATGGAGCCGTTCTTTACAACGAAAAGCGTTGGCGAAGGAACAGGTCTGGGCCTGAGCCTTTCAAAAGGTTTAATTGAATCACACAACGGAAATTTAAAATATCTGCCGTCTGCGAGGCATACAACTTTTCAGATTGAACTTCCGCTGCGCGCAAATTCTGTATTGAAGAGTGCTGCATAAAAGTGTTCGATAATTCTCTACTCGCGTCCATTAAATGAACGTTTAACGCTTTAGAATTGCATCTAATGCATTATGGTCGTATACATCAAAGGGCACGCGAATTGATAAACACTTTATTAATATAACAAAGAGGATAACTTATGAATGTATCAAATTCTAAAAAGGCAGCGCTCAGATTTTTTATGGCCTTTGTCATGTCTAACGTTCCCAATGTGCTGATGGCTGATGGTATCAGCGGCTCTAAAGCCGAAATGATATCTGCAGGTCAGGTGCTTGAAGAAATCACGCGCGCTCAGGCTGAAAGAAATGTTCGGGACTACCTCGAAAAAACTGCAGTCCAGAATGAACTGCTGAAAAATGGAATTTCGTCCGACGAAGCAATTGCACGTCTTTCGATACTTTCTGAGCAGGAAATTCGCCAGCTTTCAGGTCAGGTTAACGAAGCCCGCGCCGGTGGTGATATTCTGATTGCAATTTTACTTGTCGTTTTAATTATTTATTTTGCTAAACGTATTTGATGAAACGGGTATTTTCAGTTTTAGCGGTATCATTTTGTCTGGTTGGCTGTGTAACACCGGCCAGGCAAACCGAAACACTCCTTGCTTCACCCGGCAAACTGCCATCTACGTACCTTATTGAAAATGTCGAATTTATTGATCAGAGCGCAGGTTACTGTGGACCAGCCACTTTAACAATGGCGCTTCGCTGGGCCGGTAAAGCCGTTACCGTTGCAGAAATTGCCCCGCAGGTTTTTACGCCCGGATTCAACGGCAGTCTGCAAACCGATCTAATAAGCGCCAGTCGCCGTCAGGCGATGATGGCAGTAAGGGTTGAAGGCCTCAATCAACTCTTAACCGAAGTGGCCGCCGGGCATCCTGTCATCATTTTTGAAAATCTCAGCTTAAGTTGGGCGCCGCAATGGCATTATGCACTCGTGCTCGGCTTCGATCTCGTAAAACAGGAAATCATTCTCCATTCTGGCCACGACCCCTATTTTCATTGGGACCTCAGTAAATTTGAACGCTCGTGGATGCTCGGCGATTACTGGGGCCTGGTAATCCTTCCCCCGGGCGAACTGGCCGCCGCCGCCGGCGAACTGGGCAACGTAACGGCCGCCGTTGGCCTTGAACAGGCGCAAAAAATGCCCGAAGCCGAAAAAAGCTACCGCAAAGTTCTCGAAAAGTGGCCAACCAGCTTGGTGGCATTGATTGGCCTTGCCAATATTATGCAAAAAAACGGAAAAAAATCCGAAGCCGTCAGCTTATTAAAAATAGCTGTGAAAAATCATCCCGATTCAAAGGCCGCTCAACACAATTTAACTGTGGCACAGGAAAAATAACATCCGATGCGAATTTCACCACGGCTACAGGTCGTATACGACAATCTGCTTGAAGGCCATGATGTGTGGGACGTCTGCTGCGATCACGGCTTTCTGGGTGGTGCCGCCTACGAAAGCCGCCGCTTTGCTAATATATATTTTGTGGATCAGGTTTCTACAATCATCGAAAAGGTAAAAGTTACGTTTGACGCTTACGTTTTCAAAACAGAGAATCCGTCGAACGCTTTTTTTCTGGCCGAAAGCGGAGAAACCCTCAATCAAAGTGTTACGGGCAACCTTTGCATAACGGGCGTTGGCACCCATGTTATCAACGAAATTCTCTGCGGCCTGGCAAAACGCGAAAAACTAAAAGCCCATCGAATAATTTTGGGCCCACACCGCGATGAGGAAAAACTCGAAAAAATGCTGGCAGCAAACGAACTTTTCAGCCCCTACAAAATGTCTTCAAGAAAAGAAATGCAGGAAAACGGCCGCAGCCGGATTTTTTTGATTCTCGATCGAGTTTAGCAATGCTTTTACTCAACCCCGCATTTGGGGGGATTAGGTACGGCGTACATTTTAGGGGTGAAAGGCCCGTCCATCATTTAATACTTCGGCTTCAAATAGGTTTAGTCGTGCGGCTAGAATAGAATTCGTCAAAAAGCTCAAAATTGTGGTTGAAGACTCAACCGTCCAATACATAACACAGCTCGTATTTGCACTATGCCGAAGATGCTCCGGATCTTCATATGCACTGGTCAACGGCACCCCGTTGTTTACAAAGCCAATCAGATGGCCAATTTCGTGAACAACCGTGCCCTGTTCAACGTAGCGCTGATCGGCCGCCGTGCCACCCACACCTGCAACGACATCCTTAAACACAAAGGCAAATCCATAACCTGAAAAATGCACACCCAGGGTTCCGGCGTTGCCTTCAAACAAGCCATTCAAAAAAATCACTGTTACAGTCGCTTTATTGTTCGTCACTAATGACGCCGGCGAAACACTGGTTCCCAAAGCAATAAGTTCACTCGACGTCCAACTCGCTTTAATCTTATCAGGAATCTGGGTAAAACTGGCAGTTAAGCTTGGAACGGTAATGACTCGCCCTGTGTGATTCTGAAAAACGGCCTGAAAACTGGATTTGGTAATATCCCACGTGTCATTTGCCGTTATTCCGATATTACCCGTATACGGCGTAGCCCCGACTTCATAGACAACTTTTACTATAAAATCGGTCGTTAAATCCGAGAATATCTGGCGGGAAATAGAAACCTGAGCCTGAGGTGTCGAATCTGGATCATTTAAATTTTCGCAATTATTGAAAAACAAAAGAGTGGTTCCAACTGCCATAATTGCAAAAATGCCTTTTATCAGTTTTTGAAACGACACAAACTCTCCTCAGTTAATTTACCAGCTATTAATTAGCAAAACTCGTACTTACGAAACTCATTGCAGACGACTTGATTGTTTCAAAATGAGACAATACGGAACAATATACGTTTTTTGCTAGCCTATCGGTCATTTGAATTTATTTCACAATAGTCAGGTAAGATCTTTTTGGAAAATAATCAATGCGGTAACAGCGGTGGCACCTTTAACTGATTTGACCTGCAAATTGAACTCGCGCACACCATCTTTAATCACGATCAATTTTGATTTACGATTTACCGGTTTCGGCGACACAAAGCTACACTCATTATTTGCCGGCACGGACAAAACTACTTTACCCAACACATTTTTATACACGGGCTCATGTGAAGCCACCGTCCAGTCGGAGATTTCGCCAATTTTTTTTCCATTTTCGAATAGTATATAAGCCATGCGATATTACTTACTCAAGTACCTGAGATTTGCCAAGCTTAACGTGGTTTTTCATTCACGATTAAAGCTCAATGTAATTAAGTCGGAGCTTTAATACTTTCGTCTATGCTTATATTATTTGTTGCCGGCAATTCGATTATTTATGCATTTGTATTACCAGCAGAGCCCATTATCGTGATTCTAAATATTCGACCTCGCAGAAATAAATAGCCAACTTTAAAAATCGAATACTCGGGAGATTTTTTCTACAAAATGAATACCACGACAAGTTACAAATTTATTTCAAAATTATATAACCTGCAGCTGATAAAGCTAAAACTATAATCGCCAATATAAACTCAGACCCCAAAACCCAATTCCAAGGATTTACGGGTTCTTTTTCTTCGAAGGGTTCAACTTTTTTTTCATCAGACATTTTTTAGAATTCCTCAAACTTAAAAGCCAAATCGTACTTTAAACTATTTTTTAGTTTGTTGCCAAGTAAATTTTCCCACTACTTTTATGTCCATAATCCAGGCCATACTCCCCGCTTAGTTGAAATTTAATGGTTGAATGCGACTTGCGCAAAGCGACAAAAAAGAAGCCCAATCAATATGAAAAAAGAATATGATTTTTCAAAAAGGCAAAGATCGAAAATCAGCCGTTTTAAAAGAAAAAGACACAAAAAATTCAAACCAGTGTTCGGCTGAATTCCGACATTATGAAATGGCTGCAAACAGAGGCTGCTAAACTCGGCGTGCCCAATCAAACTTTTGTTAATATGAATCTTCGAGCATTAATGAAAAAATCAAATATCGAAAGCCGTCTTGAAATTTTAGAAAGAAAAATGAAAATTGGTTGACCAGAAAAAATAAAGGCTCAGTTTTTCAGACTGAACCTTGTTGATGCGTGCGGTGAATTTTAGGCAGTGGTTCTGGGGCTTAACTATTTTTTAGCACTCATACATAAAAATTTATTATCGTACCCAATTCCTGAATGCACCTGACGCAATACTGATGCTCTGCCCGTGAGCCTGCTTACATTTTTAGAATCCATAGCTAATATAGAGCCATCAGCAGCGGCAAGAACTAAATCATAATGAGGGTCAATTGAACTTGGACGTAGTCCCGCCTCATCAACATCAATCAAGTTTGTTTTTTCCATAACAATATGAACAGTTTTATTTTTAATAACAAATTCATTTTTTTCATAGACAGAAATCGATTGAATAACTTCAACATTATATTGGTTTTTAATTTTTGTTGAATAAACATTTATAATTCTTGATGTACTCTGTGGACCCGGCACGCAAGTATATATAAGTTCGCTCGCTGCAAAAACATCGACTGTTATTAGAATTGATAAGCCAATTAACAACATTTTTTTCATTTTAAATCCTTGTTGATACCGTTCAAAAGATTTTAAGAAGAATTCTTATTGCTTCTTGAATGATTTATTTTTTACACTTATATATTTTTTAAAAATAATTTTCGCCTGTAATTTTTTATACAGAAAAAAAATACCTGTAAAACTTCTGTACAGAGCCCAATGCTTCTGGGCGCACAATCGGCCTAAAATCAAAGATCCTTTTGGATTGTCCATATATATTCGATCTGAAATCGAAGTCGGCCGATTTTTAAGAAAATATTAAAAGACTAGCGATTAGTGACCGCCTCAACAGTTTTCAGCACAAGGTGCTATTTAAAACGATCTTATTAAGTTTAAAAAGATTTGAATGCTGACTGTTTTTTCGAGACATGCTAAGTTTTCTAGATGAAATTAATGAAACTTCACGACCTCGTTGAATCTCTTACTGTTGATGTAAGGGAACTGGTTAAATCACAAATTTCAGTCAATCCTGCAATAATATCGCAAACTCTGCGTAAAAAATTTCTCTTTGACGAAGCTATTGCTGTCGTCGAAATAGCAGAGATTGAACCTACATATCGCAAAGATATAATGCCAGACTATCAACGTTTGCTCTGGGCAAACCCCGACAGTTCGTTAGAAGAACAACTTAAATGCAGTAAGATTATTTATCAATGTGACCTTGAGGCTGGTGTATCAAAACCACTTCTATTAAGAGCTGAAAATGGGGCTTGGTTTATTTGGAAGCATGAAAACGAATCTGACTGGGCAATTAATAACTCAGCAGAAATTGCGACATTCATAGTAAATAAACATCTGAATTTGGAGCTAGTGCCATTCACTTTTAGTAAAGAATTGAATGGTGTTAGCGGAATTTGCCAGCTATGGCTTCATCGGACTGAAATGGTTTTTTTGAATTTTCCTAAAGTCGTAGATCCGATTTCATCAGGAAAACTTCGATTATTGGACTTTCTCGTGTTTAACCGCGACAGAAGATCAACAAATACCTTGGTAGATCGTAACTGGGGTGAACACAAAGACGATTCTAAAAGTACCAAACGTATATATGCTATTGATCACGGCGGTGCATTTTATAAGCGCAGAATTGATGAGAATAATTTCGAAAAGCGGCCGCCAGAAGAAGTTCTGAGTTTCGTAGGAGCGCGTTCAATTAGTGAGCTTTTTCCAACCCAAGAATTAAAAGATCAATTTAGAGGATTAGATCGTCATAATCCATTTTCTGAACTAGAAAACTATATTTCCGCTTTTGATGGCGAAGGATTGGCTGAGCGGGTTGCTTGGCTTCAAGCTAGAATTTGATTTTCCAAATCGTGCTTCGCCGTAATGTCGGACAGGTGGTAATACATACTGGACAATCGCCTCAACAAGAATTTCCGGGCTAATTCCGAAAGCTTGTCGTGCCATTCTAAATATCTATCCTCGTATTATTGTTCGTTAGTAGCTCAATGGCTGATTATTGTCCCGAGAAGCCCTTACAACCGACTACTAGCAATTTCAGTTCAACTAAATGTGAATAATTACTCCCAAGTTCATTTATTCTGGCTCTCAAATTGCTTATAATTCATTGTAAGACTGTACAGCTAATCAGGCTGTTTTAAGCTGTAGAATTAGTTTGCAACTCTTGACTTTTTTCATGGTTAGGCCGAAAAGGATGGTTATGGACGATATTAACGAAAAGATCAAAATTCACTCCCTTAAAGTTGTAACGACCGAGGAAGATTTGGCTTTCATGCGTAAGCATCGTGAAAAATTCATTCAACAAATGGGGCAAGACAAATACGATCGTCTTGAAAAACAGCTTGAAGATCATATCAGCAATCGAAAACAGCCTCAGTCAGCAAATAATTCAGAAGCTTAGTCCTGCGCAGCAACGCCTGATAGATGTTTTTCTTGAGCATCCCAACGAATATAAATCAAAAGCCCTAAGAACCAGTCTGCGTGAACATCAGGATGGGACTATTGAGCGCTGGCAAATACAATTAGAATCCGATTTTTACGTTTATATTGACGGTAGCTCGCCGAAACCGTGGTCTAGCAGTGACTCTGATTCATATTTTTTACATGTCATACTGGTTGGTTACGAACGCAAAGAAGATTTTTATCTGCCGTAGCGTTAAGACTTTCATGTGTGCTTAAGATGAACTTTTGTAGCGCGCGTGATTTGGCGCATTTTTTTACCTAACTTCTAAAGCCTTCTGATCTCGTTTTGTCCTTCAACTTGAATTTGCTTTAAAACTGAAGCTGATAGATAAATTTTAATGCAGTATCATCGGATTTTAATAAATGCCTCAGCCGAAGTTCATGATTTTTCCTCAAAGGATAGGACAATTGAGTCACGATTGAATCGACTGCCAATCTTGCGCTGTCACTGCCACCAATATTTTTGAGCCCGTAAATCCATATCCGACCTACACCTGCAAGATCATGCACAGCACCTGCTTCAAGAAGAAATGTATAGCCTCGACTTTCAGTCAAGATTTCGTTACTGGATACCAGCGGCATGAAATAAAAGTAACCCAAAAGATTTTCAATCTTGTTTTGAATTGCGTAGCCGACTCCGCCCTTAAAATAATTCTTAAAGACTGAATCGTAGCCACCATCCGTGGCCCAACTGACTTTCTTTTCGTAGCCTTCGACGGGAAACAGCGAACGAATGTTAATGACCTTAAAAAAATTAAACTCAGCTTTCTTGCTTGTGAGATGAAGCTCAAAGTCCAAAGCCGTAAGATCGCTCCAAGTGTCGTACCCAACGGCGGGGTTCAACAGGTCGTGATAGGATGCCCGAGCTCCGAATATTGCTGAATTCGATATATCTCGTGATTGGGCATTTTCCTGGGACCACCCTATCCACGCTGCCTTATTGCGATGGCTTTCCAGCGGCGTTCCGCGCGGCAGAATCTGTTCTTCAGGTTTCGAGACAATTTCAATTTCAGACCTCCGCACCAAAGTCGAGCGTAGCTTCAGGAGCGTGTCTTCAGTTAGATCCGAGGCCGTCCTTTTTTTATAATCAAAATACAACGCCAAAGCATCCAGTGTCGAAACGTCAGATTCTTGATTTAAGTTGGTCACATCATTTTTAAAACTGGAAAAACTTTTATATTGAATTGAGCTTAAGGAATTCACTTTTTTACGTACACGCTTCCATATAGAAGGTGAAAACTGCAGGTCTGTTACATTGTAGCGGTCCGCCACCGCGCGAAATGTTGAAAGGGGCGCTACATAGTAAAGCGGAAATCGATTGTAAAACTCGTCCATCAATTTGAGCTGCGGGTCAGCGTAATCAAACGCCGCTAATATTCTGAAAGAACAATTCTGATCAAAAAAATAGTAATCAAACTGGGTAGTAGTGAAAATTTCCCAGATATGATCCAGAAATCGTTGCAGCTGCTGATCCGTAAACGGAATTTTCAAGTACCAAATGTCACGACTATCGAAATTGTTGTATTGATTTGCAATTTCATAAAACTTATAAATTCTGTACCTGCCCGGGAAGTAACCAAATAGCCCCTTTAGCGAATAGAGAAGAGATTTTTCTGATGCTGTCGATGTGTCAGCAGAAAAATTTATGGCATAATCTAACAAGCCTTTAGCCGAAGCTGGTGGGCTGTGCCTCGAGAACAGTAAAAACGTATGCCCGAACATCGATGCCGGATTACCCGGAAATGCATCACTCAACACCAAATAAGACTGCGTCCCTAAAAAAGATTTCATCCATTGATCCCGTTCCTCGCAATGAATTTCTTTGAAGCGGATCTTTAATTTCTCTTCAAGGAATTTTTTTCGGGTCGGAAATGCACACACAACGGGTTGGTTTATATAACCGAATGGTTTTTCAGGATTTCGCACAAAAAGTTCGTAGGTCGCACGCAATTCACCGACCGGGTCATACTTGCCGTTGTTTGAAATAAAAAAACTACTATCGGCGTCACTTTTCCAATTATTGAGAAGTGTTTTCCGATATTGAAGTTGGCTTAACCAGATGCTGTCACCAGCTAACTCTGAAAATAGAACTTCATCAGTATTGGATTGGATTTGAGCATAGGCGCCCTGATATAAAAACAAAAGGCCAAGCAAAAGCTGGCCCTTTGAAAAAATAAATTTAAGAATAATTCGTACTAGGAAACGTTCCCTTGGCACACACCCTCTTGCCTCATTGCTCGCTTTGCGCCGTCAACCAAAATTGCCGGAGTTGCGTTTTCTGATGGCAACAATTCTTGGTAATATTTTTGAGTCATTTTAGAAAATTCCTCAAGGCTACTATCGCTACATCCTAACACCGTTGCAAAACCTTTTAAATATTGACCCTGCCCCAGAGCCATTTCAATCATTAATGAATGAAAATTGACCTCAGCATAATGAATATCTAACTTATTGTTATCTACAATCGAATGTTTGTCACATCCCGAAGTTCCCGAGGTCATTCCAGAAGTACTTGAAGTTGAGGCATTCGTGATCGCGCGCGTATAAGATGATATCAAAGACTTTTGAGGAGCAATTTCCCATCCCAAGCCGCAGCCATTACTCTTATCTGCAGAACCGCCACCGCCGGATGCAAATCCACTTAAACCAGTTAGTAATACAAATGCGACAATCAATTTTTTCATGTTATTCCTCAATGTTTAGGTATCCTAAAATAGTAAGTCGTAGACAGCCGCATGGGTAGATTAATTCGCGTTGGATTCTGACTATGGTCTGGTTGCAGCATTGGCAACTCGGAGATAATTACCTCCACCAAACTTCGAAGAAAAGTAAATTAGCTTCAGATCTCTAAAATTATCCTTGGACTTGCCTAATTTTCAGATGAATCGATAATTTGTAGATGCAACGGTACGGGTTTATTTTTAAAAAAACAAAAATTGCTTGTTTACTTGTTTTTTTGTGCCATTTGTTGATTTCTCATGTTGCACTTCCAATGCTAAATAAAGCTGATCTGTATCCATTTTACTCTTGGGATTTATTCTCATCTAAACCCTTAGTGCAGAACTTTTATTTTATGCGAATTCATGTTGTTGACGGCAAAACGCTAACCCCGCCACATTTAGTTTTTCTTAACAGAAATATCTATAGAGGAAGGCATCCTCGCTTGGTACCTCATCAAATCCAAAGACTCGGATCTTATTTGGCAAACACTGGCAATAAAAACCAAATACTTATTTCCAAATCAAAGTTAGAAAAAAATATTTTAAAAAAAATTTCAATCCGTGGTCTACTTGCCAACTTTTTGCTTTTGATCCTTCGTCTTTGCAAATAGATGCGACGCGCGAACCAGTGATTTTACTTTTTTTGAAATATCTTTTACTTTCGATTTTATCTGAGAATCTTTGTTGCCTGCCTTTGAAATCGTTTTTGAAACAATTTCCGTAAACCTTTTCATCAAGCCTACTTCGTTCGGATACGGAATCATTGCTTCTTCCGCTGTCGTATCTGACATCAGTGACGTTGCATCTAGAATTCCTAAATTTTGCGCCTCTTTTAAAAATGTCGTGTTCAGTTTTTCCATTCCATCTGGACCGAGCATCTGAACAAAATCGAAAATTGTGATGTGATCCGGTGACCAGCTTGAATCCATCAAATTGCAAAGATATCTTGCCGGAGCGTAATGTTTGATTTGATCTTCTGCTTGACGATAAGTAATACTTCGAACTGACATCAACGCCACTGCACCCAATAATTCGCGGTAATGTGGCTCTGGACCAACTAATGCTTTTACTTTTGAAGCCCTGCAATTCATGGCTATTTCGATTTGCTCTGGCCACGGAATCACTTTTGCCAATCGTAATAATTCGTGATTTTCGTTGATGTGAATCAATGCTGCCACTGGGTGAATATTGTCGAAAAATCCCACCTGCTTTGGATTTGTCACTCTGAGTCCTTTGAATGAAATTATTTTTACTTATCAAAAACACTTTCAAAGGATGACAAATTTTAAACTCTTTGCAATGACCGCAGAGTCAAAATCAAATTAATCTCCGAACTCGCTCTAAGTAAAGCAAATTTATTTTGTTAGGCCGCATCTTCAATTCTGACCCTTTTTTTTATGTGAGCTTTTCTGAGTTGATCTTGTAGACAGGCTTCAAGAGCCACCGTAATGGAAAACCCAGCCTTTTTTGCGTACCTGACAGCCGCTTCGGGGCTAACAAGTGTGCGCCCCTTTTCAACCTCACATAATGCCGATTTAGAAATTCCTAGTTTTTTTGCCATTTCAACTTGAGAAAGCCCAAGCGTTGTACGAATGCCCAACATGAAAGTTGCAAATGAAAATGGGCCATTTATTTTTTTAAAAACCTGATTAGCTTCTTTAATACTCATGTTTGTTAACCTCTTGAACACCAATTAAAATTAAATTTCCAGAATCAGTTTCTTCATAAATAACCCGGTAGGCTTTATTTAGCCGCACCGACCGTTGACCTTTACGGTCGCCCTTAAGCGGTTCGTCGTGATAACCTGGTAATGTCCGGGTTACCCGCAGACCTTCCAGTTCAACCGTCTTAACCCAGGTGTAATAAGCTGCGACAATCTGCTTAGGAAGCTTCCGAAGCTGTTTTTCGGCGAATTTTGTTATCCAAACTTTGCACTTCTTATTCACGCTTTTGATAGTACAGTGATCGACTGTACTATGTCAAGAAATAACATACTGGGGTTGGGAGGTAAAATTTTGACAACAGTTTGGATTGAAGCGGATACGGTCAGAATACCTTTGCCAATTCTATTTTTAATCTTAAAAATGAAAAAATACTGAATGTAGAAGAATACTGGGCCGCACCTGACTGGCGAAAACAGTGGGTAGAATTGTATTGATTTCAGCGGAGCACGGAGCTCGGGTTTACATCCTTGCGGATGGAAATACCGCTTTCTTGAAGACAGCGTTGTTTCAGCATTTGCGCGACGGAATCCAAGTGCCAGAGGCCGGTGAACAATAAGCCTGATTGGTTCTTCGCGACCATATTTTCAACGACAGCTCGATCGCGGCCTTTCATAGCCTGCATTTCCTCGATGGCCGCTTTCATCCAGATCATTCCGGCAGTTTTATATTTGGGTGGCATTTGCTTTTCAGACTCTTTTAACAGAAGCACATCGTGCTCGCGGGGTTCGTAAATTCCGTAAATAGCCATCAGTTCACCGTATGTTTCAGTAATCTTTTTCAAAAAAATGGAATCATCTTTTGCGAGTTCTTTTAACTGATCTCTGGCAAGATCAAATTTTGCAAGCGCGACTGCATGTTTTTTTGTCGACTCATCCGCCTCGAAGCCCTGCAGTTTTCGATTTCCAAAAATTTGAGGCTCGGTCATTTTCAAATAATTGACTGCCCCTGAAGCGGTCAGCACTGCCCATCGATAGTATGGCGAGGGCGGAAGATTTCGCCGTGCTACCTGGCCATTCAAGTTGTTGTGCATTTCGTTAAAATACTGCAAGTTGGATTCTGCGGCTTCTTGGCTGCCTTCAATGGCGACAAACTGAATTTGCTTATTAGTTTCAAGAGTGGTTCGTAAGAACTGGAAATCCTGATTGGCGTGAGTAACACTTTGTTGAGAGCTATCAACCAATTTCTTGAGCTGACCCGAAAATTCTTCGTTTGCTACCTGTTGGTTTTTGGTGAGTTTACTGAGAACGATGACATTGTCGCGGTCGCCATGGTTGTGACCTATCACAATAAGTTGCCGGCCATTTGGAAAAGTAATTTGCCGAGAGCGTGGAGAGACGTTATCGTTTTTTATCTGGGAAATTTCACATGTTTCGCCGGCGGCAAATTGATACAGGCAAAGAAGGACGATAATCATTTTAAAGTTCATGACCTTTTTATTGCAAACCTAAGGCCATCACAAGCCATTGATTTTACGGAGTTTTCAAAAGCAACCACTGTAATTTGTCACAGTTCATGAAAATACTTTTGAGATGGCAGCGACCCATTATGAGATGAGTGTCCCGATTTGCAGTCGTGATCCGAGTTTTGGCTGAAGCTTTTTCACCGGTTTACTGGTCCTATGGACCAGTAATGATTTCCAAAGATTGAGGGGGGGGGGGGGCCTGCGTTAATCTATATAGATTTAGTTCGGAGTTAGCTTAGCTTTTGACTATTTGGTAATTGCAATAATTTAAGAATTT
>JANPPN010000206.1:0-3577 GCA_031428535.1 Bdellovibrio sp.
TCCCAGACAATTTTAGTTACCGGGTCAGGAAGCTCCTGCAACCAGCCGATATTTGCCAGCGTACCGTCGCCAAGCTGCACCGTCGGATACAACACCAACTCAAGCGGTGTCGTTGCAATTTTTTGTTTTATTTTCAGGAAATTTTCGACTTTGAAAGTGCGGGCGGCATCGCTGCCTGCGGCCTGCTCAACAAATCCGTCCTGTAAAAGGCCATTCCAGAAAGTTTCGAAATCCTGACCTTTCGCAAGCTTCGGCGCCATTTCCTCTTTCCAGAAGGCGCGAAGATAATCATAAAAAGTTTCGTACGTGGTTAAACGCTTAGGGCCCTTTTTAGCCATAAATGCCCAAGTCATAAGCGAGAGCTGAAACGAACGTGTATCGTACATGGTGCGGATAAGCGGTTGTTGAATTGCAAAAACACCTTTTGCAAATTCGGAATCGCCCCAGGTTTCGAGCGCATGATTGTCCGTTGCAATCAGATGACAGCTCTGTGCTGTTTCGTTCATTGTGTCGCCGATATAAATAATCGTTGGAACATTACGCAAAGCAAGTTCAAAGCCCCAGTCTGCAGATAAGCTGTAAAGCGGATTCGCGCGGTAGATAATCAGCGTCTTTACTTTGCCATTCCGCATGTTATCGATCAGCAACCCCATTTTATTGTAATCACTTTTCAATCCGGTATTGCCTTTTGTACCAAGGACAGTTTTTCCTTCATTGCCTAAAATAGTATTTAAAAAATTCACAGCTATCTGAAGTTCATTAGATTCTTCTGTGCGGGTCTGGATACCACCGGCAACAACTAAAGATTTTCCGGCGTTTTTCCAGAGGTCGCCAGCCACTTTTTTGAAATCAGCAGTCGCGATTTTCAGGCTTTCATGAATATTCTGATAATGGGCGACTGTTTCTTTTACTCCGGAATGATCCGCATAAGACGAACGTGGTAGCAGTTCATTGATTAAACCCATCACCACCGCAAGTTGTTGCGAAGGTTTGATTTTAAAACGCACATCCGCATTAGCTGCAGTCAGGGAATAAGACGAATCAAACGAAATCAATCGGCTCATGTGTTCCGGGTTTTTGCGACCTTGCGCAAACTGCCACGTACTTTGGACCGGCGTCAGCCAGGTTCCGAGAAAGTCACCATCTATGGAAACGATAACGCTGGCTTTATCAAAACGGTATGCCGGCACTTGCGCGGTATTGTACGACGCCAATTGGCCCTGAGTTATGTCATCGTGAGAAAGTGGTTCCCAAACGTATTGATCAGCTCCGAAGGCCTTGCTGAAATCATCGATTACAGCCTGAGTTGCCGGAGACGCAATATTTCCGGTTAAAATCGCAACGCTTCCCTTATTGAGTTCTTCAACTGCTTTTTTATCGAGATCGTCCCAGCTGAACGTAACGGTTTCACGGTTGTTACGTTTTTCATTTAACAGATTTCGTTTCGGTCCCTGCAGGCGCGCCGGATCGTAAAGGCCGAGCAAACTTGCCTGAGCCCGTGAAGAAACCGCACTACCATTGAGCGGATAAGATGGATTTCCCTGAATATGCACGGGGCGTCCTTCGCGCGACTTAACCAAAAGGCCAAGCCCTTCCTGACCGTCAAAATAAGTTGAGGTATACCAGTTAGAAACACCCGGCACGACTTCTTCAGGTTGCTTAACATAGGGAACAATTTTCTGAACCGGACGACGTATGCAACCCGCTCCAGTTGTTAACGCGACGGAGGCGCCCATCAGTTTCAGAAATTCGCGACGGGCCACCTTGTCGTTATCGCCGGCTTTTTCTGATTCTTCACGCAGTGGTGAAGACATAAATTCCGTTTGTACAGATTCAAGAAACTCAGGAGTGTTGTTCAGATCTTCAAAAGATTTCCAATAAGTTTTCATGTGATCTTTCTCTAGTGGTGACATGTTGTACAGTTTAATGGAGCTTTGTTTTCAGGTTGGCGATGACAGTTGATACACCAGCCCATCGATAAATCCGAATGCTGATAAACCTTGGCCATTTTTTCGATTGGTCCGTGACAGGTCTGGCAATTGACGCCTTTTTGGATATGGGCCTGATGATTGAACATCACGTGATCAGGAAGCATATGAATTTTAACCCACTCAATCGGTTTATTCTCGGCAAAAGCCTCGCGTAATTTTTTAATGGATTCCGGATCGTTGGTACCGTTCACCTGCTGATGGCAGTTCATACAGGTTGAGAGTGCGGGAATATTTGAAGTTTTCGAATTTTCAACCTGATTATGACAGTACTGGCACTGAATATTCAATTTGCCGACGTGTAATTCGTGACTGTAAGGAATTGGTTGATCGGGAGCGTAACCATTGTTGTAACCGAAACTTTTGGTTGCTCTTTCGCCGCCGTCAGGGCTTTTCCACAGGCAGCCGGAAGAAAATAAAATGGCCGCAATCAATACTATCCCGACCAACGCATGTTGCAGAAAACGAAGTTGCATAAACATCCTCTTTTTAATCTTTAAGGATTTGATTTAAATGAGTTTATTGCAAATTGTCACGCAGCTTTTTTATCAATTGACTTTCGATTTGCGTGAATGATGTAAGAGTAAGCAACAAATAAAATATGTAAGCCAACAAAGACCGCCACATACTCGATGCCACCTGCTCCAAAACCATAGGAATGGAGCCCTGCGCCAAGCACAAAATTAACTCCGTACCACGCCATAATCACTAGATTAAAAGTTATTATTCCTGCTGCCAATGTTCCGAAGTTTTTAAGCCAACCAACAAGCCTTGCATGCAGCACGATTATGTATCCGAGAAGCGCAATAAGCGCCCAAGTTTCCTTTGGGTCCCAACCCCAGAAACGGCCCCATGAATAATCCGCCCAGATTCCGCCGAGGATAGTTCCCGCCGCCAGAAATACTACTCCGATTTGCATTGAACGGTAACATCCTATCGTCGTTTTCTGAATTTGATCGGCGTATTTTTCCTCGTTAATTGCAAAATAAATCAGCCCAAGATCACCAAGTCCGAACGCCAGCAAGAATGCTGCATACGAAATCGTAATCGTCATCACGTGCACGATTAACCAGTAATTACTGCGCAAAACCGCCTCTAAAGGTTGCAAACTGGGATCGAGAACGGCCGGCGCGGAATCCGCAAGAACCAAAGCAAAAAGCCCCATCAAACAACCACCGAGTAAAATGACTTTATATTTATAAACCATTTCAAGTATAATTGAAAATAAAACCGCTCCGAATGATGCCCAGACCACCGTTTCATACATATTTGTGACCGGTGGCCGTTCAGCAAGATAGATCCGGAATGCAAAGCCGAAAATATGCAGCGCAAAGCCCACGCCCACAAAAAACCACGCGAAGCCCATCCCGGTGTTGAGATTCCTGATCCAGAGAAAAAGCAAAACTAGCACGGCAATCAGATAACTGATGTAGGCCAGGCGGAACGGGTGCATATCATAGTAAAAAACTTCGGTTTTAACCTTATTAGATTGCTTGTATTTTTCAGGATCCGATTTGTTTGCAAGTTCCTGAAAAGCCAAAATGGATTGATCCAGTTTTTCGGCTACGGATTTAACTTGATCCGCTGGG
>JANPPN010000207.1:0-2207 GCA_031428535.1 Bdellovibrio sp.
AGGTGACTTTACTAGGGCAAATATCATACAACGTTAAGGTAATTGTTATTATCTGCCCAGGTGGTGAAATTGGTAGACACGCAGGTCTCAGAAGCCTGTTTCCGAAAGGATGTGCTGGTTCAAGTCCAGTCCCGGGCACCACTCTGTTTTAAGGCTCTTCTCTTTTAATCAGTATTTTAAAAAACCTAAGGTTCTACGGTTCGAAAGTAACCCTATTAATTATTACTCAACGAATTTAATCTGAGTGGAATAAAACTGTTAAAATATAAAATAAAATCATTTAACATTTCGGCTGATGGCGCATGCCCAACGCCTGCATAATATTTAAATGAAAAATTTGTTTTTCCTAAGGTTTTGCATTGGACTTGAAAATCATAAACATTCTTAACAGGAGTGTTCCAATCATCTTCACCTTGTGCAACAAAAACGGGTTTTGTGATATTTAAAGAACGGCTAGTTAACGGCGCCAATCTAAACATTGAGTCCAGGTACTGTGTTGATACGCCACTCGACTTGTACCAAAAATCTTTATCGGGATAATTATTTACAAAATAATTAACTATATAAGTTGCGAGTTCTTCGTAGGATAACACGCCATTATTCGATAAATCAATTTCGGAAAAAGCCGACTTAGCAAGAAAATCAAATTCCTCATCAGTCGTTTTAAATTCACTTAACTCTTTAGAGTCGACGCTATTGCTCTGATCTAAATCAATTTTTTTCCAATTCTCTTTTAGAAAAAGATCACTGACTTGCATACTTGACGTTTGAATAAATGGCATAATGACATTTCCAAAAGTAGCAACAGCAGTGACAGAATTCGCATTTCGCTCAGCTAGTAACGTAGTTGTTACAGATCCCTCACTGCCACCTAAAACAAAAATAGGCAACAATGGGTATTTTGACTTCATAAATACTAAAACCGACTGTGCATCTGCATATATTTTATCAATAGTAGTCGTATTGTAAACAGCGAAGTCCTTATAAATATCAGTCAAATCAGCATTGGTAATTAGTCCTCGTTTATTCCATTCAACACTAATAAATCCACTGTCTCCAAAAGCTTTTGCAAACTTCGATGGTCCGCCAAATCCAGCGTGAGTTAATCCTGATCCGCCAATAACCAAAACTACTGCTTTAGGTTGTACGCTTTCAGGAAAATAAATGAATGAGTCTAACTGAATAGAATCTATTGACGCAATCGTTAGTCTATAAGTTGTGGCACCAAAAACATTTATAGTAAAAACGGAAACCGCAGCTAATATGATTAATTTTTTTATTTTGCCAATATAACAAATTAATATTACCTGTGGAATGATTTTTGCTTAAATTGTAAAAAATACTTAAGCCTTTTTTCGAAAAACAGTATGCTCAAGTTTTTCTAGCCGGTCTTCAAACGATTCATGATCATCCATAGATTTCTTAAGAAACCAATTTAAAAAAGTCTGATATCCCATACCTTGTTTGTCGCCTTCAGACTCAAGCCATTCGATCACTTCAGGATCAAGCCTGAAAGTCTTAATGACTTTGATATCTTTTGTTTTTTTAGCTTTTTTTGCCTTTGAAAAATCATATTCACTTTTCATAAATCACCTCGAATTATAATGTTTCGATTCATGTTTAGTTGCAGGACGTGCGGAGATAACTCTGATCCGGTTGTCTTCAGTTTTTTCGCAATAAACAACGACAAGTAAGTTTGCTTTTCTTGATATCCCTAATCTGATCCACCGCTCTTCTTCCAAGGAATGTTCCGCATCGGGAATTTCGACAGAAGAATCATCTAACCAAATAGTTACAGCTTCTGAAAACCTGATGCCGTGCTTTTTAAAATTACTTTCTGCTTTGGAGTCATCCCACTCAAATTCCATACCTTATAATACTACATTGTTATTACGTTGTAAATACTACTTTTAAGCTTATTTTAATGAGGTTTAAGGATCTTTTGACGAACAAATGCTTCTGAGACGCCAATTAGCCGAGCGACATCACGAGGTGACCCACAACTTTTAGCAAGCTGATTCAAGTTAGCAGGATTTAACGTTCAGTGAATTTTCGAACAGGCGTAAATTCAGAAAACTAGGGTTCGACTTGCTCAATGCGGACCACTCAGACCGATTCGAGAATCGCCGCAATACCCATTCCGCCCGCAGTGCAGATGGAAATTAATCCGCGTTTTCGCGGTTTTTCAGAAAGCAGTTTAGCCAACG
>JANPPN010000208.1:0-2384 GCA_031428535.1 Bdellovibrio sp.
CCTTCCAGTAATCTTGCTACAAATTTCAGCTTCGCATCCATAACGCTACACTCCTTCCATGGCATAAGAGCCCCCCATTTCTGGGTAAAAGTGTAACCTATGTGTCCGGTATAAGGTGTTACCTATGTCTCAGGAAGGACACAAATCCGGAATCCAAGTATACCAGTTAACAGGTATACCGGAATTCCGGTAAGAACCAAAGCCCGCCATCAAGCGGGTTTTTTTGTATCGAAAGTCATTAAATCTATGAATCACAGTTTTATTTAGCGCTATGGTCATCGATAATTCTTTGAACTGTCTTGCGAGTCATCTTTATGAAAAAATTAAAATCGAATAATTCGCTATTAGTTTTAGAAAAAATAGCGATCGCATAAAGTTGTCCGACCACGAACTGAGATAATTTTTTATTTAATTTTTTATCTAGTTTAAGGGTTTTATCGAAATAGTTTTGAAAAGCTGAAATAAAGTTTATTTGAACTAACTTTATCTGTTTGTCTATTTTTTTTGATTTTCCAATGACTTCAATTAGGCCGGTAATAGCTAGGCATCCGCGAGGATATCGCGTGTCTACAAACTGCTTTGCTGTTGCAAGCAACATTTTTTCAATTCCTATTGCGGCATTGGAATGTTTGTCCAAGACAGCAATAAGCTTTGAGGCGTAAATCAAATTATAGTGATGTAAGCACTCGATATAAAGGTCATCTTTACTTTTAAAACTATTATAAAGACTGGGCTTAGTAAGGCCCATCTCGCTACAAAGATGATCCGTGCTAACAGCGCTGTATCCATGAAGCCAAAATAATCTTAAAGCTTTTTCTAGACTTATATCGCGATTAAATTCCAGCGGCCGACCCCGTTTATTCATTTTTTCAAATTAAGACAATTTTTTGATTTGAACAACAATCTTAAGTCACAACGCAAAAAATTAAATTTCTTGGCATTGACTTTTGTACCGATCAGTACAAAAATTTCGATTCAACAAATAACTTTGGAGATTTATATGGTGAACAAAAGCCTACTCGTGCTTGTTTTGTCTTTCTTTAGCGCTCTAGCTGCTCAAGCGAATGATTGCCGTTCGCTTCCTGATTACGAAACTTTTAAGAAATCGCTTGTTTCTGCAAGAAAAGCCGATAACGGCGGGCTCAATTTTGAAATGTGGGGAACATTAGTTGATCGCAGCGGGACCATTTGCGCGGTAGCCTTCACTGGCGAAAAAACCGGAGATCAGTGGCTTGGAAGTCGCGTTATTTCAGCTCAAAAAGCGAATACAGCAATCTCTTTTAGTTTGCCTGGTTTTGCATTATCGACTGCAAATTTATATTCAATCGTTCAGCCTGGTGGTTTTGCATTTGGAATTCAAGAAAGTAATCCTGTTGATGTTAAAGTGGCCTACGCTGGAAATTTTAAATCCTACGGAATCAAAAAAGATCCCATGGTAGGACAAAAATTAGGTGGTCTTAATGTTTTTGGCGGCGGATTAGCTCTATATAATGCTAAGGGCGAACTTGTCGGTGGAATCGGTGTTAGTGGCGACAGCTCTTGCGCGGATCATTTAATTGCATGGCGACTACGTAATGAATTGGCTTTAGATTACGTGCCTGCTGGCCCTTCAGCTAATAAAGATGATCAAATTATTTTTGATATCGAAAATGGAAAAAGTAAAAGCGGTTTTGGTCAACCAACTTGTGGTGGCAAAGAAGTACAATTGGTCCCAAAGCTTCCCGCTGCTCGAAAAAAATAGTTATCTGTTTTTGAATAAAAATTCATAAGTTTGGAGTTAAAATATATGGCAGCACATACAATTAAACCACTCGTAACAGCTACAGCGGTTTCAAAAGGTGGCCGAAACGGAAGTAGTGAAACAACAGATCAATCTGTTAAGGTTAACTTATCAATTAGAAAAGAAATGGGTGGGCCAGGTTTACCAGGCACAACCACTCCAGAGCATTTATTTGCAGTAGGTTATGCAGCTTGTTTTGGTGGAGCTATGGATTTCGTTGCTTCACAAACAAAGAAAAATGTTTCAGACGCAGTCATTACTTGCTCTACGTCTGTGGGGCCGCGTGAGGGTGGAGGATTTGGTATTTCGGTAAAAATGAATATTAAATCAAGTTTACCTCAAGCAGAGTTGCAAGCTATTGTTGACGAAACACACCATAAAGTTTGTCCGTACAGTCATGCGACGCGCGGGAATATTGATGTTGTTTTTGAAGTAGTGGGAAAATCGTAGTCGCGTTTGTCCGAGCAAGATACCGACATAGACATTCAAGTTTCAATATTTTGTGCAGCCAATTTAGCCCAGTTTGGGCTTTCTGGCTCTAATGGTCTTTTCGTTGTGCAGATTTAAGCTTGTTAGAAGTTGTTAGGCGTTCGATTGTCTCCAC
>JANPPN010000209.1:0-19054 GCA_031428535.1 Bdellovibrio sp.
CGGTATTCTGCAATATCCGTTTTTCATCAAGGACGGCGATGTGGTTGAAAATCTTGGCGCCGTTGGTGCGGTTGTCGGCCACGAGCTGGGCCACAGCATTGATGATGAAGGTTCGAAGTTTGATTCAAAAGGGAAATTGAAGCAGTGGATGTCGGATGAAGACATCAAAAAATTTCAGGAACGCGGTATGAAAATGATCGCGCAATTTAAAAAAATCGGGCACAACGCTGAATTAACCCAAGGTGAAAACATCGCGGATCTGGTCGGACTTACTTTTGCTTATAATGCCGCTTTTCCAGAGAATACCGGTAAAGTCGAAGACAAGAAAAAATTCTTTGTGGCTTATGCGCGGGTCTGGTGCAATGTCATGCGTGAGAAAACAAAGGAAATGCAGTTGAAAACCGATCCGCACAGCCTTGGCTTTGCCCGGATTAATGAGCAGGTGAAGCATCAAAAAGGTTTCCAGGAAGCCTTTTCCTGCAATAAAAATAATAAATTGTATTTAGATGACAGCAGTCGTATTCAAATTTGGTAAGTTCGGGGGAATGTCTGGAGTTTTCAAAAATTGATCTTGAGCTTAATCCATTCATTCCGCTGGTTCCGCTCTCGACGGGTCACACCCAGACGGTATTAGGGCATATTGTTCCGTCGAAATCTGCAAATCTCATTCTGACGGAAGTTATTCTGAAATTGGCCGATGGTGACGAGCTACTTTTGGAGTACCGCGATAATAAGTCGGACTATACGATCAGCATTTATCACGGCCTAGCTGGAGACTCGCAAGCGGATTACATTCAACGTAGCGCTCAGTTGGCTGCACTGCTGGGCTGGAATATCGTTCTTGTTAATCATCGGGGTGCAAACAGTAAAGCGCTGGCCAGCAAAACCTATCATTCGGGCCGCGGCGAGGATGCCGCCGAGGTTTTAAAGTGGGCGAAAGAAAAATTTGCAGGTAGTCGGCAGGTTGCACTGGGCTTTTCAATGAGCGGAAGTATTCTATTGAATTTGTTAACCCGGAGATATGGCATTGTTCAGCCGGATTTTGCAATTGTTGTGAATTCACCGCTAGATCTTGCCCGGTGCGCATTATTGCTCACCCAAGGATTTTCTAAAATTTATGATTATCGGTTTTACTTCATCTTAAAGAACTTAATTCAGCAAAAAAATGAAATTAGTATGCCGTTTATCGGCCGCACAATAGATATCGATCAATTGTACACATCGAAAGCCAATGGTTTTGCCGATGCGGCTGACTATTACACTAAATGTTCGACTTTGAATTATGTAGGTCAGATTGAAACCCGGACTTTTGTGCTTGCCGCACACGATGATCCGTTCATCGATATTGCAGACTACTTACGGGCAGGTTGGAACAAGTATGTTCATTTGACGTATGAAAAACATGGCGGACACATGGGCTACTTTGCAAAAAAGAAAGACCCCAGATATGGCCATCGTTGGTTGGACCATTACTTAGAATCTGTATTTAAGAAAATCAGTGCGCTTTAATGGGAATCTGAAAGGCAACTCGGGGCAGCAATAATATTAATGAAATTGAATATTATTTAAAGTCTTTTAAGCTCTATAAAAAGGAGTTTTTATGAAATTATTTTTTATGTTTATATTTCTATTTTTGACAGCGCAGGTCAACGCGGCACAGATTGAGTTGAAAGTTAATGCTGACTCAGCCATGCAGAGTCAAGGTCGCTATTCACACAACTTCGGAACTGTTTGGGTGAACTCGCGGGTTATGGCCAGCTATACTCTGCGAAACACCGGAACAACGCCGCTAACATTTAATCGTGCCTATATTTATGGTGGGGATTTTTCAGTAAATCATGCTTGTGAACGCGGAATTATGCCGAATGAAATCTGTAATTTTTCAATTTACTACTGGCCGATGTTTGAAGGAATGTCTTCAGGACGTTTTGTGTTGAGCTTCTTCGAAGAAGATATCGTATTTGACCTTTGGGGCCAAGCCCGCCGATGAATGAAAGTTTCTAAATTACTCGAACAGCATTTTTCTGAAGGTAGTGAACTCGGGCTTAGCCGTAACTTCGGAGATGCTTATCTGTGTAATAATAATAGAATTTTCGGAAATATCAGAAGAGAAACGCTGGAGCTGGGCTACAGCTTCAGCGTTGAAAGAAATGATAATTATCTGGCATTGCCACTGAGCCAGTTAGCAACTATTTTATCCACAAAAAAGATTCCCTACGTCGACAATGTAAGCGTGCTCGAAAATATTGAGTCACAAATTCCGAACCTGGCAAATTGGGCCGATATTCGCGATTCCTACCGGAAAAATTTTGTATTTCATGAATCTTGCCATGCGGTAGCACGGAATTATTCCATTGGTGAAATTTCTATCCTAGATATGTTGATCGAAGAGTCTTTTGCGAATACCTGTGAACTGCTGGCCGTGGTTGAGGCTGAACAAAATGCCCATAAGATATTTTTCGAATGGAATTCGTACTCGGCGTTGCATGAGACCAGAACTAATCTGAAAAATGCGACGGAAGAATTCGGCCCGGCACTGTTTTTTAAATTTATTTTCTTTGGGTATTTATATTCAAATTATCTTCGGAAAGGTCTGGATGAAAATCAATTTGCCAGAGTTTTAAAAATCATTTCCAAAAATGAACTTTCCCCGAAGCAACTTAAAACCCTAAAGGCGCTGCTTAAAATCTGCTTTACCCTGGATACCGGGTTCAAAGAAGTGACGACCGGTTTTTACATGAAGCTCCGGGGCGTTGAAGCCGGCAGCAGCCAGCTTGCGAAACAGGATTTTTTGGTGAATTTTGAAAAAAATTCCGGCTACATGGGATGCCTTGAGCGGCTTATTCAGGTTGTGACCGTCGGTTAGGCAGGGGCTATATAACGGTTTTCTGGCTGCCGGGCTGACTTGGAGCCTTTTTAATCCCGACCCTGGATTTGCTAAACAGTTAGCGGTGTTTTTTCTGAGTTGTGTGGTTGTAGCTGCGGGGTATGGCGCTTACTCGGTAACTCGAAGGATTCTTTTCATTCAGGTGGGCCCTGCAATTATTGCGCTAATTCTCATTTTACTAGCCAATTAAAGCCGATTAGTGCTACCTAAGGCCATCCAATTGAAGAGGTAATTATGCAGGATCATATTCCGCCGCAGGCCAAGAGTTCATTCCGTATTGTTCTTGAACTGAACCGCGCTGAAAAGCGGCTAGATGGCGTACTGTTGCAGGCGCTGCGGGATCAAAATGAAAATATTAATCTGAAAAACATTTCGCGTGTGGCATTTAAAGAGCTTTTTAAGAACTCAAAAGTTCTGATAAAGGGCCAGAACGCAAAAACCTCTTCGGCTCTGGCAAAAGGTACAACTTACGTCGACATTCTGGGGTTTTAATAGATGATCAGTACAAGTAATGTCAGCCTTAGATTCGGCGGCAGAAAACTCTTCGATGATGTTAATGTCAAATTCACACCGGGCAACTGCTATGGCCTGATCGGTGCCAATGGCGCGGGTAAATCGACTTTTCTCAAAATACTTGCAAAAGAAATTCAGCCGAATACGGGCGAGGTCATCCTTGGCGCTGATCAGCGGCTTTCGGTGCTGAAGCAGGATCATTATGAATTTGATGAAGTACAGGTTTTAAAAACGGTACTGATGGGTAACGAGAAGTTATTCAGGATCATGGAAGAAAAAGATGCCTTATATGCTAATCCGAATTTTTCCGATGCGGATGGTGAGCGGGCTTCTGAGCTTGAAATGAAATTTGCAGAGCTTAATGGCTGGGAAGCCGAGGCCGAAGCCGGCACAATGCTGGCCGGGCTCGGTGTGGACGAGAGCCTGCATTCAAAAGAAATGAAAGAGTTAAGCGCCGGCGAAAAAGTTAAAGTATTGTTGGCGCAGGCGTTATTCGGCCAGCCGGATATTCTGTTGTTGGATGAGCCGACGAATCATCTGGATATTTACGCAATTCAGTGGCTGGAAGAATTTCTATTTAATTTTAAGAATACGGTAATTGTTGTATCGCATGACCGGTACTTTTTGAACAAAGTCTGCACTCATATCGCGGATATTGATTTTTCGAAAGTCACAACCTACACCGGGAATTACGATTTCTGGCAACAGGCCAGCGAGTTGAGCCAAAGGTTACTGTCTGATCAGAACAAAAAAAGTGCGGATAAGGCCGAAGACCTAAAGAGTTTTATTCAGCGATTCAGCGCCAATGCTTCGAAGTCAAAGCAGGCTTCTTCGCGCCAAAAACAACTTGAGAAGCTGACCTTCAACGAAATGCCGACGTCTTCAAGGCGGAAGCCGTTTATCGGTTTTGAGTCATTGCGTGAAGCCGGACAGGATATTCTGACGGTTAGTGGAATTTCGCACTCAATTAACGGGGAACCTATTCTGAAGAATATCAGTTTCAGTCTGAAAAAAGGCGACAAAGTTATACTGCTTGGACGAAACGATCTGGCAAAAACGGTGTTGCTGGATATTTTAGCGGGGAAAACCAAGCCGGATTCAGGAACTGTTAACTGGGGAATTACGACGACAAGAAGTTATTTGCCGACCGATAATTCGGAATATTTTGCCGGCGAGCCGATATCACTGGTGAATTGGCTGCGACAGTTTTCAACTCTGAAAGAAGAAACTTTCATTCGTGGGTTTCTGGGTAAAATGTTATTCAGCGGTGAAGAAGCCCTGAAAATGTCGAACGTACTTTCGGGCGGCGAAAAAGTAAGATGCATGCTTTCGAAAATGATGTTGTCGGGGGCAAATGTTCTTTTGCTGGATGGTCCGACGAGTCATCTCGACCTTGAGAGCATCACTGCTGTAAACGACGGAATTAAACGGTTCAACGGCACGGTTATTTTTACCTGTCATGATCATGAATTTATTCAGACAGTTGCCAATCGGATTATTGAACTCGATGTTGGCCTTAAAGACGATCGCTATGCCACCTACGATGAATACGTCGCCCTTAATAAAAATCGAAAAAATTAAATCCGAATAATATCTGGGGCAAAAGTGGCTGATCTTAATTCCGGCCACCTTTTTGCATTCTAAAAGCCTATGGATAAATCTACCCTAATTGAACTTGAAAAAACTGTTGTAGAGGATGACCTTGGATTAGCAAAGGCAATTGAGGACCTGAAGGCCAAAGGGTATATCGAAAACTTTGTGCCAAATTACGATCATTTTGTTTATGGCGATGAAAAAATTGAACTTTACCCGCACGATATTTTCTTCGACGATGTTATCAGATTTGAAGATTTGTCGGCGCCGGAAGGGCAGGCCATTTTGTATGCGATTTCTTCGCCGAATAAAAACATTAAAGGGATTTATATTGAATCATATGGGCCCTATCATGATAACCTTTCGAGTTCGATGATCGAGCGAATGAAGTTCTGTCATGATTTGAAGCGGGGTGCATTCAATATTCAGTAATTCTACTGGAATAATTTTTCATTGGGTAACAGATCAGTTGTATATTCGAAGAAACGACCGACATAATCGATGATGGACTTGCGGTCCGAGGGCTCGCTCACACACTAATTGATCGAATGGAGTAAAAATGAAGAAAACTTTTTTTGCAGTGCTTTTGGGTTTGCTGGGGCTTGGATTTTCTTTTGCGTTGGCACTAGAAACGCCCCAGGCCGCAAAAAATGATTATGCGAACTTCAAACAGGAGATGCAGATCAAATTACAGGCGCTGGAAGTGAAGATCGAAAAGTTGAAAGAACAGACCATAACCGGCGCGGATGAGGCTCAGACCAAAGCGCTGGCCGATCTGGAAGAGTCGCGCGACAAAGTGAGGGTTGAACTTGATCGACTTGAAACCGAAACAAAAAGTGACTGGAAAAAACTGAAGCGAAGAATCGCGGAGTCGGTGGATCGGTTGAATCGCAAAGCGCAGGAAATGCTGAAAAAATAAAAAGCAATTCTGGCGCATCCCTGCGAAAATCAGTGGATGGTTTGTGCGGATGATCCGCAAAGATACTCAGAAGGCGCCCTTTTATGGATGCTCTGCGGTGAACGTACAGATACGACCGATGCGGGATTATTCTGTGCGGATATTAGATGAGCGTATCCTTTAGCAGGACAATAAGTTCGTTTTCGATACCTAATGGCGGTGCCCGCAAAAAGTTGGCTTTAATCGAAAGAAATGCACCTTGAAGTTCGGCCTGAACTTCTTTTACCGGTGAATTCGAAATTTGTAAGGTATTGAGTTTATTGAATGCAATTTTTTTAGATTCAATTCTGACGACGGTATCGATAGCCTTTAAAAGCGCGTGAGAAATAATAACCAGATTTTGTTTTTCAAAATCGGAATTACCGACTTCATCCCAATTGAAGTACACATACGGAAGCAAACCATGAGCTTTGGCAATTGCCTGCCACTTTGATTCAAAACTATTGCGAATCTTTGCAAGCGTGACCAGTTTCAGACTGCTGACGGCTTTTTGTTCGCCCTTCAGTAAAATCTGCTGAATCGATTCCGACTTATCTATCTGAATACTCTGAATTTTAGAAAAAGGAATAATTGATGTTGAAATTGGTCTTTCAATTGGGTCAGAGCTGATCAGCGTAACAAATTTATTTAGATCTTTGCCTAAAATTCTAAGTGGAACGCCGGTGAAATGATTTCCGTTCTCCATCCAAAAGGTAAATATCGGAAGCGGCGGCAGAGACGGTGACTGAATTTCCTGTTGAACATAAGCGCAAACTTGTTCGAGAAGTTCAGTGTAGGTATTTATTTCGTAATTGGCAGCTAAGGTTATCGAAAGTTCCATGCAATAAGTTTAGATTATTTTTAGTTATTAAATAGTATTGTATTTGAAAAATAGACTTTGATCTAGTTACAATAAATCGTATAGAGACTTTTTATCAGTTGCTCGATCTTTTTGTCGGCGATTTTGCAATAGACGAATGAGCCTCGTCTTTCAGAACTAATCAGGCCTTCGAGGCGCATGCGATTCAAGAATTGCGACGCGGCTGATTGCGACGCGCCACAGGCTTGCTCGATTTCGCCGACGGATTTTTCACCGGCGGCCAGCGTGCATAAAATCATAAGCCTTTGCGGGTGAGCAAGAGCCTTCAATACCCGCGACACATCGTCGCAGTTCTTTTTCATTTTACCGGTAAAGACATTATCTTCTTGCCTATTCATATTATTACATTATAATATTCTAATATTAATAGCAATAGAAAAATACGGAGCAAAAAATGAATCAAAACTTAATTTTCCAGCAGCTTTTTGACTATGACACTTGGACTTATACCTACTTATTGGCAGATGCTGTCTCAAAAGAAGCCGTACTCATTGACCCGGTTTTTGAAAAAGTAGATCGCGACCTGAAGCTGCTTGATGAACTAGGGCTGAACCTGAAGTATGTCCTAGACACCCATATTCACGCCGACCACGTGACCGGTTCCGGAAAAATGCGAACTTTACGGGGCGCTAAAACCGCGGTTCCAAAAAACGCCAAGGTTCCCTGTGCAGATTTAAATCTCAGTGAAGGTGATGTTGTAGACTTCGGACCATTTCAGATTGAAGTGCTAGAATCGCGGGGGCATACAGATGCGTCTTTGAGTTTTGTCTGCGAAGGCATGTTGTTCAGTGGAGATGCGCTGTTGATACGCGGTACAGGGCGGACGGATTTTCAAAGCGGTTCAGCATCAGAACTTTACGACAGCATCACAAAAAAGTTCTTTACACTTCCAAAAGAAACAAAAGTTTACCCCGGCCATGACTATCAGGGTTTTTCATTCTCTACTATTGCCGATGAAATTAAACACAATCCGCGCGTGGGTGGTGGTCGAACTAAGGAAGAGTTTATTAAAATTATGACGGACCTTAAACTTGCCTACCCTAAAAAAATTGATGATGCACTTCCGGCGAACCAAGCCTGCGGTAATTTGGAGGGCGAATGAACGACTATATAATTGCAACTTTCGGAGGTGCGCTCATTGGCCTTGCGGTTTCACTGATGCTGCTTTGGAATGGTCGGGTTACCGGCATCAGCGGCATTTTTTACGGTGCCACAGTTAAAACTGAGGTAGGCGATAAAGCCTGGCGTTGGTATTTTATCGGAGGTTTGATCGGCGGAGGTTTCTTGTTGCGCTTTTTTATTCCCAACGCATTCAGCGATGGCCTTCAAACAGAACCTTGGACAGTCATTGTTGCGGGCCTTTTGGTCGGATTTGGAACCATGCTTGGTAACGGCTGCACCAGCGGACATGGGGTTTGTGGCATTAGCCGGATGTCGCCCAGATCATTGGTGGCAACCCTTACTTTTATGGCGGCAGGAGTTCTGTCAGTGTTTGTCTTCCGCAAATTGGGGATATTGCCATGAAAAATAATTTTGCAGCTTTGTTTGTGGGAGTGATATTTGCGCTTGGTCTCGGAATTTCCGGAATGACCCGTCCGGAAAAAGTTATCGGATTTCTCGACGTATTCGGTACGTGGGATTTTTCGTTGGCTTTTGTTATGGCGGGAGCAATTACGATGCACGCTATGGCCTACCGACTTATCAGGCGGCGAAATTCGCCGCTTTTTTCCAGCCACTTTCATGTGCCCACTTCAAGAGATCTAACACCTTCACTTATTATCGGAGCTTTCGTTTTTGGAGTGGGGTGGGCGCTTGCGGGGTACTGCCCGGGCCCGGCCCTTGCATCGCTGGCAAGTCTAAATGCACGCCCGGCCATTTTTGTCGTGAGCATGATTCTCGGCATGGTTTTTTTCCGTGGTTACCAAACGATTATCAGCAAAAAGCGGTCCTAAAGTGGAATATATTGGGTATTTCGCTGCAATCGTAATGGGCCTCTCGTTGGGCCTTATTGGCGGTGGTGGCTCAATTTTAACAGTTCCCATTTTAGTGTATTTGTTTTCGCAAAACCCGCTGGATGCAACGACAGGTTCACTCTTTGTAGTGGGAACTACGGCTTTAGCTGGCGCGTTTTCGAATGCGCTAAAGAAGAACATCGATTTCAAGACCGCGGTTTTATTTTCGATCCCAAGTTTTGCTGGCGTATATGTGGCCAGACATTACATATTGCCGAGTCTTCCCGATGTGATCTACGACGGCCAAGGGATCATATTAACTAAAGCATTACTTGTAATGAGCGCATTTGCCATTCTGA
Organism: Bdellovibrio sp.; assembly: GCA_031428535.1. Lineage (GTDB taxonomy): Bacteria > Bdellovibrionota > Bdellovibrionia > Bdellovibrionales > Bdellovibrionaceae > Pseudobdellovibrio. The sequence continues at coordinate 9,122 of JANPPN010000209.1, forward strand.
TGGTGCTGGCGGCTCGCGCGATGATTCGCTCTGGGGGCGGTTCTGCTTCGACCCCATCTCCAAAAGAAAATCTTGCAACGATAGGTGGAAACGGTTTTTTCGTTGGGGTTGCAACCGGCTTCGTTGGCGCGGGCGGCGGCTTTTTAATTATTCCGGCCCTTGTGATTTTATTGAAACTTCCGATGAGTTTGGCAGTTGGAACTTCGCTTGCGATTATAGCCGCGAATTCAATTTTTGGTTTTTTAATCAGCGTCAACTCGCAGCCATTGAATTGGCAATTGTTGGTTGTGATTGCAGGTCTTGGCGTGGTGGGGATTTTCGTAGGGCAGGCTTTCAGAAAATTAGTCAAAGAGAGTGTGCTTAAAAAAGGTTTTGGGTATTTTGTTCTGGTGGTCGGAACCTTGGTGTTAATTGATCAGTTGGTAAAATTAAGCTGAAGAGCCTTTTAAACTACTCTTCAGCGAAAAATAAAATCACTTTTAAAAACAGTAATTCTAGAGACGCAAGTTCGCCTCGCAACGGCAAATCTGGAGTTGGTGCCATTCAAAATATCGTCGTTCGTTTTAAAACTAAGAAAGTCATTATATCAAAAGGAAAATATGAATTTAGATAAATTGTTCGCTTAGGTCGTTGGAGCCTTCATGGCCTTCGCAGCAACAGAGCAGCTTGATGTTCTTCAGGCCTGGGTATGGAAGGCACAGGCCAAAGTGATTTATGAATCAAGGACATCGACATGGTGAAGCCCAAGGTTATTCATCCGAAATCCGGATCACAAACAAACTTCGAAGTAGATCAAAATCCTTTGTAGAATCAGTGAGTTAACACTCGCCTAAGTCGTGTTATATTGGTATATGAAAGCAGAGGTTTTGAATGACGAAAACACTAAAAAAATTGGAAAAAGGCGCTGTTGCGAAAATGCGCGAGTCTTACAAAAAGCTTCGTGAAAATACCATTTCAAAGGAGCTTGAAGAAGCGCTGAAAAAGAAAGAGCAATCGAAGCAAGACGCTCCAAGAAAAATTGCAAAACCACTTCAAGATGTGGAATTGCCGTGATCGTATCTGGGGGAATCAAGGCCTTTTCGGCTTTATCCAGTTATTTGAATACTAGCAAAGAAGATCGAACTTGCTTTGTAGATACGTCGATTTTGTTTTCTGCGACTTATGATTCCGATGCTTTCAATTCAGAATCAGAAATAGCGTTCGATTTACTCGGCGAAGCAGATGTTTCAATTTTTACGAACGTCAATGTTCGCTCGGAATTTCTTGAAAACCATCGACGCGTTTTGATTCCAGAAATTCTTATTGATTTGCTAGCAAAAAAAGGTTCGCAATTAGATTCCATTCTTCACGAAAAGCTCAAATCTCATCGAACGAGTTATCATAAAAAAGTGGCTGAAGAGAAAAATACAAAAATGGACCCGATTCAAATAAAAATGTGGCGCCGTCTGCTCCTTGAATATTCTTTTGATGGAACAGATGGCTGGACACTTTTTTGTCGAGATTTTTTAAAAGGTAAAATTCGTCGCATCTGGGAGGATACAGAAAAATTCTTTGCACTTAATTTTATTTCGACACGCATCGGAGAAGAGAGTCCTTACCTCGATCAGATTCCCACTTGGGAAAACGCCGTTGAGCTGATGGAGAGGTATGGACTAGCCTCATTCGACGCTATGATCGTGAATATGTTTTTAAGTTCTAAAATTCCTATTTTGCTAACCGCTGATTTAGAAATGGCCGATTGTGTGAGTAAAGAGTCAAAGGGATCTAAACTGGTTTTCATGCCAGATTCCACTTTAAGGTGAAATGCCATTCATTGTCTCGGGCTCAGTGGGCGCTCAGTATTTCATCGATTAAAAGCTTAGTTGCGGGAGAGGAAATCATCGAAGGATGGTAAACCAACATCTGATCAAGCATCCTGTGCTTAGTCGTCACATCAATTTTTCTAACGGGATATTGTTTTGCTATTGAAATCCCGTAGTTCTCAGGAAGTGGCACAACCGCATGTCCACTCAGTAAAATCTGAAGCGCACCGCTGAGGTTATTGCTAAAGGCATAGAACTGCATTTTGTACTTTAAATTTTCAACGAAAATATTAATTTCCAAATCCGAAAGCTTTCGATTTTGATTATCGAGCCACGTTGTTTTTTGGCCGAATAGATCCTCTTTTTGGATTTTCTTTTTTTTCCACAGTGGATGCTTGTTTGAAATGTAGTAGTGAAGGATCTCATCTCCGATTTTGACGTATTTTAATCTCGGTGGTCGTTGGCTAAAGATTCCAAGTCCTAGCGATATCTCACCATCGATGAGAAGCTTATTGATTGTGCCGGAATCATAAGATTGTACGTTGAGTTTCAATTGCGGAAACTTTTGAACGACCATTTCTAAAGCTGATTCAAACTTTTGGTTTTCAAAATGATCGAGGATGCCAATACTCAGAATCCCATCGAACTGATTCTCGTCCTTTTGGCTGAGAGTGAACCCTTCTAGCTCTTGAAAAATTTTTTGAGTCGTCCGATAGAGCCGTGCTCCTGAGGCCGTAAGTTGAAATGCAGATCGATTTCTAACGCAAAGGGTTTCATTGAGTGCAGTTTCAAGATTGTTGAGTGAATGTGTGACAGCTGGTGCGGAAAGATGAAGATCTTGAGCGGCCAAGCTTAAGCTTCGGTGTTTGGCGATTGTGTGAAAATGAAGCAAGGCATTAAGGTTTATGTTTTGTATTTTAAGTTTCATTTTATTTATTCATTATGTTAGTTAGTTTCAATTTACTTAATCAACGATGTAGCATAGATACATTGGCATGTGAAGGTGAATATGACAGCAAAAGAAGTGGTCGAACAATTTGAGAAGACTTGGTTTTATAACCGCCAGATTACGATGGATTATCTGGAGGTAATTCCAGATGATAAATGGTTCTACACCCATCATCCAAAGTATGCGCCTCTTGCGAAACAGTTTCGCCACATGGCTTGCGTTTATGGAGTCTACATTGATGGGTTCAGCAATCGCGCGGTGGATTTTTCGAAGAAGCATTCTCATTACTCAGGCGCTCTGACTAAATCTGAAATTCGTGCAGATTTGATAAGTAAAGATGAAGTACTAAGAGCTGTGCTACGTCAGTTTGATGATGAGGCAGTTGAAAAGTTTCGACTAGATTTTTTTGGAGTTAATATGAGTTTCACGGAATACACTCACGTCCTGATTCAGCATGAATGCATGCATATTGGAATCTGGTCAAATGTCGCAGCTTTTGCCGGCTTCGAGCTTCCAAAAAGTTGGAAATCCGATTGGGGATTCAACTAGTGGGTCGATGCAAGTACGAGCAACTAAAAGAAATAGAACCCGCTTTGGATGAAATTCGAAAGTTCAAAGACCTTAAAGAGCCCAAGCCCGGAATCTTCTATTTGAAAAGCCAAGGGTTTCTTCATTTCCATCAGAAAGATGAAAAAATTTGGGCAGATGTGAGAGATGGAAAAGACTGGGGCGCTTCAATCGACTTGCCCGTGAAATTAACGAAGGGTCTTCTTTCAAAATTTGTACGTGAGATCCGCGACCGATATCTGAACTCAGGTGGGAATCTATAGCTTGCGTAAGAATTGAATTTTACTTGGTACTAAGAAACTTTTCTACCATTTGATAACCCTGAGGTGTAAAATGACCGTACCGCCCAGGAAGACGTTCATAATAACTTAACGGATCGTGCAGTGTTTGGAATTTTTCTTGAAGATCGAGGACTGAAGCTCCTGATCGTTTGGCAAGGATGCTGAGCTGGCTTTGAAGACTCCTTGATTCTTTCTGAATTTCTTCAATAAGCATGTCGGCACTGGGAAGAATTACGAAATAAAATTGTCCATTCCAAGAATGTGTCACTTCGACTGCTTTATTGATCACTTCAGCATAGAGCTTCCAATTCACTTCCCTTTGATGAAATAGATCTGACTGAGGATGTGGCCTAACTGGGGCTAAGAAATCGAAACTTTCAGCACGAAAGAATAACTTCCATGTGGGCCGCAGTTGTAAGGCTTCGCTGGCTTTTAGGTAAGGTTTTAATTTTAAGTCGATTACTTCTTGTCGCTTCATAAGATTCTGACTCTGACCCAGGAGATAATTTTTTAATATTTCATTTTCAGATTCTAGACTGAGATCCATGAAAAGATCGTTTTGCATATAAATCCAAAAGACTTTTTTGGGTCTGTACGCTGTGGCATATTCTATCAACGAAGCCAATTGCGTCAAAGGCCCATTGCCATAACTTCCCAAATTAGCCGAAGTACCATGTTGAGTCTCGTAAACTCTTACAAAATTTTTTTCCGAACTTACGCAGGCACCCTGAACAAATGAATCACCGACGAATGCGGCCTGCCATTGGGGTATATCCCAAAGGGCATCATTATTGTGAAAACCATAGCGATCGGTTTTGTAAACTAAGAATTCGCGGTTCTCTTGGCAAAACACGGTCCAGCTATGTGAAGGGCCCGTCAGTGGCAGAATATCCTCTACACCGCCTGTAATAAGAAGCTGTTGAGCTGCAAATGCACTATAAACTTCACTGTTCAAAGTTTTCTTAAGTTTTTGAATCACTTCTATTTTGATGGGCACGGTAAGAAATCGATAAAAACTTAGTGTCAATACCAGAAAGATAAAAAAAAAGCTCGGTAGTAAAAATAAAAGCAGGTATTTTTTCATCAGAAAAGTGAATACACAAAAGGTGCGATGGGTGAAACGCTTTGGATGAAAAAAAGCAAAAGGGCTGCGAACATTAATCCCAAGAATAACGGAATTAAGATTCCCAATCGCGCCTCAATTAATGAAGTTAACGTTCGAAAGATCGTCTTTAAGATCAGCAGCAAATGTAGGAAAACCGATCTAGCGAACATGAGGCGTTCTCACTTTCTTGACAATAGTTTGGCCAACAGCCAGCAGATCCATATCGGTGCGAGCAAACATTAATAGAGCTTCCATCGGAGTTCGAACTATGGGGTAACCGCTTTCATTGAAGGACGTATTGAGAAGACAAGAAAGCCCTGTTGTTTTTTCGTAAGTTTCTAAAAGCTCATGAAAAAGCGGGGAGTCATGCGCCAGAACCAGTTGGGGCCGTGTTGTACCATCAATATGTATACCTGCTTTGATGCGAATATGTGCTTCTACTTTTGTTTCGATTGCTAATTGCATCCACTGCATGGGACGTTGTTTAAGTAACCCCTCTTCAAGATTAAGAATAGCGGCGGCTGCTTTCTCGGTCATCGAAAGAGCATAGGGCCTAAATGCGGCTCGCTCTTTCACACCTGAACTTAATCTGTGGGCTAAACCTAAATGATCAGGGCGAATAAGAATAGAGCGATGGCCAAGAGCTCGTGGTCCGAATTCATGATTTCCCTGAAACCATCCCACAATCTGGTAATTTTCAATTTCGTTAGATAAAGCTTCTAGAAAATCTGCAGTATTTTCATACTTTTTTACATCCCAGTCGGTAACATCTGCTTGGGAAAACTTTGCGAATTTCTTGGTTTGATTGACTTTGATCAGTTTTATCATCTCGGCAAAAGCGATCTCGTCGATTTTTTGATGTCCTACGTTGGCTCGATAGTAAGATTGGTCTGGCGAGCTTTGTGATTTTAAAAAGTATCCTGCGAATGCAGCGCCCACCGAGGCGCCACCGTCACCTGGATCGATAGGAATAAAAATATTCTCAAAACCACTTTCCTTTACAAGGCGAGTGTTGGCGACACAATTTAATCCTGCTCCGCCGGCAAGGCACAAGTTTGATGAACCTGTCTTTTGTTTTAAGAAATTCGCAAGCTCTAACATTTTTTCCTCGAAAATGTATTGTACGCTAGCCGCAATATCAGCCAGCCTTTGCTCGTCATCAGAAACTATTTTCTTTTCAAAGTTAGAAAAAGAAAGTTTGCTGTCTTTTGCGGGGAGTCCAATTTGCTCGATTAATTTTTTTTGAAAAGGTATTTGAAAAAATTGGTCAAACTGAAAACAATCTGGGTCTAGCCACACTTGACCAGCTTGCACTTTCACAACACTTCGAAAAAAATCAGAAAAACGAGGCTTCCCAAAAGCCGCTAGTGCCATGGTGGTGCATTCGTCATTCATCGGTTTAAATCCAAGAAATGAAGTCATAGCAGAATAAAAAAGTCCCAACGAATGTGGATAATCGGTCTCGACAATGAGGGTTAGCTTCGGCTTGCCATCAATCCATTGCGCTTTCCAAAGACCTGTTGTGGACCACTCGCCAACCGCATCTACGGTCAGGATCGCTGATTCAGAAAAATTCGAACCCATAAAAGCTTGATAAGCATGAGCTTCATGGTGCTGGATGCTAATCACTTTTGATGGGTCCATTTTTAGATGGTGCACAATTTGATTCATGGTCCAAAGTTTCGAACCCAGCCATGCTTTCATGGATTGGGTGAACTCTTTTCTGTTGAAAGGCCAATTCTTCATTGTCGACGAAAGAATACGGGTGAATTTTTTAGGAGTACTTTCGTAAAAAACTACCAGATCTAGGTTTTTAGATTCTAAACCTGCAGTCTTGAGGCAGTTTTCGATCGCAAATCTGGGAAAAAAAGAATCATGTTTTTGTCTGGTAAATCTTTCTTCACTAGAAGCAGCAACTAGAAGACCTTTTTGAACCAAGGCTGCCGAAGAGTCATGAAATCCATAAGCTAATCCTAAGACGTTCATTTTTGTCTTCCAATTTTTAGTAGGCCTGCAAACAACCCAGTGAATATGTAATAGAATCCTATCAGGAATAAATTGGCGACTACATCTGTTATTTGCCGACCCATGCGCAGCCAACTTTCGAAAGTTCTTTGAAATTGAATCTGTAGCAATTTCTTTTTCAATGTCTGAGGCCTCATTTCCAGCGTTTCCAAAATTTCTTGTGCCTTGTGAATATGTCCAACTTCATCGGAAAGAATTCGATTCAAAGTTTGCTTTAGAGGTCCGTCTTTCAAGGCGGATGCGATGTGTGAAAATCGTTGTGCGGCGCTGGCCTCTCCGATCAAACAATAAGCGAAAATAGATTTCGCTTCAGTTGATGGGTATAAAGGTCTTTTCTGAGTTTGTAATCGCTCCATCGACTTGCCTGAGAGTTCTTTATAGACACGACGAAATTCTTCGGCGTGGAAACTTTCTTCCATGATTTGACCAAAGAGTTCAGCCTTCAGATGGCTTTCAGGTAAGTGTTCAGTTGCTTGAAGAAGCTGCCAAGCGCTATCCTCTTCAGTGGCTTCAAAAAGTCGAAGGGATTCCAGCATCTGGTGCTGCGAAAATCTCCAGCGGCCCCAAACCATGATCTGAACTTTTAAACGCTCGGCAGCTTGAAACATATTTACTGCTGCCTCAACAGACCATATTGGGTCGAATGAAGGCTTGTTCCATCAGGAAAAGTTAATGTGAGGGACTCTACAATTTGGCGATTGGCCTCTGCTTGTTGTAACTCATGACTTGAAACGGCGATATTAAGTTGTGCCGTGGTATTACCATCAGCCAACGGCAGAGCCGAAAGCTGCGCACACAGACCAGACCTTCGCTGAGCTGACATTTGATCATGCTTTAGTAGCGTGTGCCTCGACAGCTCACTGGTTGCTACGCGCAATCTTGCAATGTCCATACGACCTGGTAAATAGCCTGTGTCGATTTCCAAGCTCTGACAGTCCAAATTTCCTTTCACTTTCACGGTAACAGTATGATTGCTGCTGAAATCGCCGGCCAAAGCACTCAGTGATAGAGCGTTAAAGGCCAGGATACCAATCCATTTGTTCATATAATCTCCTTTGATAATTGTTGTGTATGGCTTTAGTGCCATCTGCACATGAATACTGTTTTTATTGGAATTAATATAATTAATACTTGGTGTTGGTATCATAAATAGAATTTATGATAGAGGATATAAATAGTCCTTTGTGTCCCGCCGAGCAAGAATTGGGAGGACCTTGCACGAACCCTCTCAATCCCTAAGTTGGACGTTGGCTCATGGCGTCGAACGTTAAGCTTATTCATGAGGGTAATTGAAAGTTCCATACACTGAGTTTAGTTTTTTTTAATAGGAGTTCATTTAAAAAATAGACCTTGCTCTAGGTATTGCGCTCAGATGACTCTCAAGGGAAAGTAAGCTATATTTGTTTATTAATGAAAAAATCGGTCGCATTTAAACTGTTACTAACTTTTCTTGTTTTAGTTGTTATAGCCGGAATACTTGAAGGCGGAAGTTACTTTATTTTACGATTCAGAAATCTGTCGGTTTCGGAAGATTATGAAAGGGTATACAACCAAGCGGCTGAAGGAAATACCAGTTGGCAGAAAGAAAACAAACCCCATAACTTGGCGGAACATTATAAACTGCACCCCTATTTTGGACACACATATAATTTTAAGGGGAATAACTATAGATTTTTGTCCAGTTTGGATTATCCATATAAAGCAGGCCCGAATGATTTCGTTATCGGAGTTTTTGGGGGATCTACGGCGATGCATTGGCTACAATTTTTAGAAAAATCCAAGCGATGGGAAAAAACCGTAATCGCTCATCGACCGAACGCACGTATCGTTCTTTTAAATATGGCGCTAGCGGAATATCGCCAACCACAACAACTTAATGTAGCTTCGAAATTTATAGACACGCTAAATTTAGCTCTGGTTTTAGACGGGTGGAATGACAGTATTTTGGATATGTGTCAAAATAACCAGCCGGAATTGCCGCAAATTTATAATTTTTTATTTGATAATGAATCGCGCCGTGAAAACCTTGCTGAGTTAAAAAAATTTTCAAAAAGATTTCGTTTGTATTCTGCATGGTTAGAAAAATCCATTTTTGTAAGAAGTTATTTTGCCCATTTAGTGTGGACAATATATCAAAGTCATTTAAGAAATGAACAAAGCCGGCTTACAATCCCTCTGTATTCTGAGTCCAATCAAAAAAGTTCATTTGCTAACGAGTGCGGGCAGTCTCATAACGAGCGTATGTACAGCATATGGAAAAAATATAGCAGTCAAATGTGGAATCTGGCACATTTTCAACATGTGCCGCTGGTGCACTTTCTTCAGCCCAATCCATTTCTTAAAAATGCGAAACCATTAGGTGATGAAGAGAAACGAATTGTTCAGTGGGACGAGCAAAATGATTCCATGGCGGAATCCGCGGGTTACAATGCCGGCGTATTCCGAAGTTATTATTTAAAGGATCACTTTAAAAATAGCACGGATCTCAGTTTTATTTTCAGTACCGAAAGCCGTATAACCTACATTGATCCGTACACTCATATGAATGAACTGGGATACCAGATACTATCGGATACTGTTTCCAATGACTTGAAAAGACGCGGCCTATTTCAATGATGTAAGGTAAGCATTAATGAAATATCCTGAAGTGGTCATGGAATTCGGTGAAAAATATAATATCGTGATTTTAATTCTTTAATTACACTATGTATTTGTAAAATAGAATATGATTTCATTTTTGATATCATATTCAAATGAGTAAAACCGATAAGCTGCTTAAGAAGTTACAGAACGGGACAATATCGGCTGATGAGTTGAGAACTTTGCTGGGTAGCTGGGATGAACGTGTCCAAGACAAAAGGGTTCGCATCTGCATTGGCGAAAGATTGCTACGAAGGTCACGGGATCATATTAACTAAAACTCTACTGGTCATGGGTACTTTTGCCATTATTATGGTGCTGGCAGCGCGCGCGATGATTCGCTCAAGGAGTGGTGCTGTTCGGCCGGAGTCACCAAAAAAAAATTTGTTTTGATCGATCAGTTGGTAAAACTGGGCTAACTTACCTGCGAAATTTCTTTTTCACAGCAGCGATAAAAACCGGATTAAGGTACCGGGCCATCCACAATCCGACGGCGGTTGCTCCGCCGGGCAACAGATACTTGTCACCGGATTCAATCGCTGACTTGATTTTTATCGCATATTC
>JANPPN010000210.1:0-7694 GCA_031428535.1 Bdellovibrio sp.
CGTCAAAGGCCGTTAACTTCCGAAAAGAGGATCCGTGCTTTCGTCAAAACCCGTTCTTGACATGTCGTCCTCTCACCCGTCGAAATGCTGTTGGCTGCGGATATTCAGTTCTACACCAACAATTGTAGCCTTCGCCTGTGAGGGGCTCGGCCATTTCAAGGTCTCACGTCATTCGTTCGCAACGTTCACAGACCTTTGGGCTTTAGAGATTCGCTCTGCGCTACAACCTATCAATTTGTCAAATTCCGGTTACGAACACCCCGGAATTTTGTCGATCGGCATATTGATAAAACATTTCTGTTTTTCAATCGATCCAGACTACAACAGCAACTGAACAATTCTGTTGACGGGATTTTCACCCATTCAAGTTCTGACTAGCATCGCTGCATCATCACATTATGAGGTAGAGCAGCTTCTGTGCCACGCAAACCGCAATTCTATTCGAGCAGATTAAGGAATTCTTACCGGGGCCAGGGAATAAATGCCGCCGGCCCAGTCGGAAAATTAATAAGTGGTCTGTTCATTGCAATGTCTATTTATTGCAAGGAGGAAAAACCATGTTAAAAAAAAAGAAAAGCGAAACCATACTCAATTACAAGATTACAAAAAACGTAACGGTATTTGCACGCACAACACATAAATCTCAGCTCTGGATCAATGAAATGCAGAAGGAATTAAAATGGCTAAATGGCGATAGCCTTTTTCACTTGTTGCGGGCCGTGCTTCAATCGCTGCGCGATCAGATGACCGTGCATGAATCCGCCCACTTTTCGGCGCAATTGCCGCTGATACTGCGCGGCGCTTTCTATGAAGGCTGGAATCCCCACGCCGAACAACTCAGCGGCGTTACTAAAGATGACTTTCTTGCCGCGATAAAAGGCCGGCTAAGTCACGCTGGCTTGCCGAAATTCGAGCTCGAGGCCGGCGTGCTGACCACTCTGAATGTTATTAAAAAGCATATCAGTGCTGGTGAAATGGACGACCTTGTAGCCGTCGTTGAACCTTCACTTAAAACATTTATTAAGCACAAACTATCCCAACCTGAAGCTACAATTTAGCAGAGGAGGCCCCATGTTTCCATTTCAGATTACCTTTCTTGATTTTGAAGAATCCGATGCTGTCTGGCTTGCTGTTCAGAAAAGGATCGAAAAACTCGAACATTTTTTTGAACGAATTGTCCGTGTTGAAGTTGCGATATCCGCTCCGCACCGGCACCGCCGGTTCGATCACCTTTATCATATTCAAATCCATATTTTTATGCCGGGCGACGACATTGTAATTAACCGCAAACCCGTCAATAATGAAGCACACCGAGACATCTATGTTGCCATCCGCGACTCTTTCAATGCCGCCGAACGCCTGCTGCGCGAAAAGAGTCGTAGCATACGCGACCGTTCGCGTGTGCATAAATCTGCGACCCATCATCCTGACGGTCAGCACATCGGCAAAATTTCAAAACTTTTTTATCACGATGGCTACGGATTTTTGCAGACCAATGACGGGCGCGAATTTTATTTCGACCGCCACAGTTTGCTTAACAAAAAATGGGATCTCCTTGAAGTCGGGGAAAAAGTCAGATTTCTTGAAGAACTTGGCGAAAAAGGTCCGCAGGCCTCTTCGATGTCGGCGTTGTAGGATCTATCGTTAAAGTCCTGAAGGCCAAGTTTCCGGAAATTCTCCACGAACCGCCGGCGTATGCAAAGACTTGAGCGCCGTCGTTTGATCGATATACACAAAAGCGTCATAACGTTTTGCCAGCTCAGTCGGAACATAGTTTCCGCGGGATTCGTGCTCTGGATGATAGACAACTCCAACCGCTCTATGGCCCAATTTCTGGGAAAGCATTTTTGAACGTTCACGATTCAACACCAGATAAAATTGCCGCGCTTTTTTGCTGACGCTCACGCGGTGAAAATAGTCTTCATAACTGTTGGCTTTACCGGGAGGCAGATTCATGATTTCTTCGGGCCCTTCCCACGCGTGGCTGGCCAGCACTTGCCCCTGATAGCTTCCGAATCCCACAAGCGCAACATTATTATCGCCGTAACTCTGGCGTGCAAGCCCGCCTAAATTGATGTAGCCGTTCTTTTCCATATCGGTGGCGCGGTAATCCCCGATGTGCGTATTATGGGCCCACACAATTCCTTTTGCGCCTTCGCCGGAATTTTCCAGCAACCGGTCAAGGGTATCCATCATATGGCCATCGCGGATGTTCCAACCGTTTTCGCTTGCTGCAAACATCGAGCGATAATACGTTTCTGCGCTGGAAATGATGTAAGCATTCTGGATTGCACTGAACAGGGCATCGCCGTTTTTTTCGACGTCCTGCACTCGGAGCTCCAGCATCTGCTTCAGATTCGCGACCACTTCTTGCTCGCAGCCCGACGGAAATTTAACCAGCGAACGGGCATACGCTATTTCGTCTCCGCCGAAAGGTTTAAAACACGAATAGCGCTTTTCAATTTCGAGCGCCAGCTTCGGGCTGTTTTTTTTCATGTAGCCTACAACTTCAGAGATCGATTCAAAGAGCGAATACATATCAAGTCCGTGAAATCCGGCACCTTCGTTGCGCATCCATTCGGCGAGCTTAACTATTTCATCGTTGGCCCACATCCACGTGGGCCAACGTTTATTCTGGGTAAGTACCTGGCGCGCATTTCCGCCGGTGCCGGTTTTAATATACCGATTCAGCCGGTCGGCATCGGGCCAGTCTCCTTCAATTGCAACGAAACTGAAGGCATGATCACGTATCAACTGCTGCGTGATTATTCTTCGCATGCGGTAAAATTCTTCAGTACCGTGGCTGGCTTCGCCCAGCATGACCACCCGCTTGTTCTTTATTGAATCAATTAATATATCGAGATCGTCGACCCGATTGATTAGCACCATATTTTTTTCAATTTCAATTTCCAACGTTGATTTATCAGGCATAATATTGCGCCCCCGGTCGTTGTACCTTTTGTATTTTTGTTTTCAGATTATTATCGAACCAGTAAGCCGCCTGCCGTGCAACCTCCTGCAGTGTACCGGATTCTTCAAAAAGATGCGTGGCATTCGGAACAATCGAGAGTTTGGCGTTCGGCAACTTCTTTTTTGCAATCCGGTTGAGTTCAATAACGTCGTAGTCTTTTCCACCGACCAACAACAACACCGGTGCCGTTATTCGAACGAGCGCTTCTCCGGCGAGATCTGGCCTGCCACCACGGCTAACCACCGCAAAAATCGCTTCATCTCCTGAAAACTGAACTGCGGCCACTAGAGCGGCTGCAGCGCCGGTGCTGGCACCAAAATAACCGATTTTCAGTCCCTTCAGATTTTGTTGCTGATGTAACCATGTTGTTACCCGTAAAAGCCGCTGACTGAGCAGCCCGATATCAAAAATATTTTTACGATTTTTTTCTTCCTTTTCGGTCAGCAGATCAAAAAGTAACGTTCCGAAGCCTGCCCGGTTCAGCACTTCAGCCACCTGAACATTTCGTGTGCTTCGCCGGCCGCTTCCGCTGCCATGGGTAAAAACGATCATGGCCTTCATGCCCGAAAATTCGGTGAGTTCACCACGCAACCGACTTTTTCCGTCACCATTTTCCAGACTTATCATCACCGAGCGGCTTTTCGGCAGCAATCGCAGTTTCCGGTTCTGACCCGACTGTTCAGCCAGCAGGGAAAGCACCTCGTCGTCGGAAACCTGGCTAAAATCCCGGTACCACTGTCCCACAGAATAGAGATCTTCCAGCTCAACAAGAGTCACAAGTTCGTCAACTCGCGGCCGAATAACTCTTGCCGTGCTTGCCGGAGCAACCGGCACCGCAACAACTATGTGCTCAACTCCTTTTTTCTGCAGAAAGCGAATGGCCGCCTTTACTGTTGCTCCCGTTGCTAGGCCATCATCAACGATGATGACACAGTTCTGGGTCAGGTCACCGAGCTTGGCTCCTTGCCGAAACAATTTAATCTGACGCTGCACTTCTGTTTTTTCAGACTTCAGCGTGTTGCGGATGTCATCAGGCTCAAAACCGATCTGCGCAAGCGTAATTGTATTGAGTATGGGCTCGTCACTTTCGCAGACCGCACCGATGGCCAGTTCTGAGTTAAATGGCACTCCGATTTTCCGGACGACCAAAACATCGAAAGGTGCGCCCAGCCTGACCGCAATTTCTGCGGCAATCGGCACTCCGCCACGCGGCAATGCCAAAATGACGGGTTTGCGACTTTTGTATTTAAGCAGCTTTTCCGCCAGCAGTTCTCCGGCGTGAGTCCGATTATTAAAAATCATCAACTGCTCCCTTGTGAGTGAATATCATATCTGAGAATGAGCAATCGAGATGCCATCACATTTTATTTCAAAAAGATTTTCGGGATGTTTCAGGGGAATTTTGCCATAGCGGTTTGTGCGCAGTCCGGAAAAGGAACCCGCATTTACTACCGGTAAAATTCTGACCGGTGCCGACGCCGGTATAACAATTGCTCGTATTTTGAGAGAGAGAGAACACTCAACCGAAGCGAGGTCAATATGTTCGGCCATTGGTTTGTAATTGCAAGTCAGAGCACGGTCAGTATTTATACCGAAACTAAAAAAAGAAACCGCCTCGAATTGCTGCGCCAATTCGAAAATCCGGTACCGGAAGAGGGAACCACCATTCCGTTCACGAGAGAAATCTGCAACTATCTCGAAAGTGAACATCAATCAAAAAGTTTTTACAGTCTTACTCTCGCGGCCGAGCCCCACTTCGCTGGCAAGATCAAAGAGGTCATGAGCCCGCAGTTGCAGAAACTGGTGCTCAATTGGATAAAAAAAGATCTTGAAAAAATTCCGCTCGACCGCCTGGCGCTGCATCTTCCTCTGGATCTGCCAAAACCCAAAATTCCCGAGAATCCCCGAAGGCTGTGAGTCGTGGAGTACATTGAAGCACTATGGCTTATCCTTCCCGCAGGTTTTGCCAATATGAGCCCGGTCCTCGCTGAGAAAATATTTCCGGAGTGGAACATGCCGGTCGATCTGAATTATACCTGGAAAAATATAGAAATTCTCGGCCCGCATAAAACCTATCGCGGCTTATTCAGCGGATTAATAGTCGGGTTTATGATTTTTTTTCTGCAGCAGCAGGCTTATGCGCTATCAATGTCGGTAAGAGCGTTCAGCCTGATCGATTACTCGGCGCTGCCGACAGCTTTAGGCGCCTGGCTGGGGTTTGCGGCGCTGCTCGGCGACCTGCTAAAAAGTTTCTGTAAACGCCGACTGGCGATTGCCCCCGGCAGGCCCTGGATTCCGTTTGATGAAATGGACTGGGTGGCCGGTGCGCTATTGGGAATTTCAGTTCTTTTTGTACCGAGCTGGAATTTGATCTGGTGTAGTCTTATTGTGGGTGTCGGTTTACACTTTTTAATCCGTGGTCTGGCCTATCTTTTACATTTTGTCTCTTCGCCTTTTTAAAAATTTTTTGATTGAGGTTCCTTTGTTGCCACTGAGCTGGATTCCAAATTTTCTTTCAACGCTGCGGATTCTGCTGGCCATTACGTTTCCATTCGTTCAGCCCCAACTGCGAATTCCGTTGCTTGGGCTGGCCTTTACGACCGAATTTTTTGACGGTTGGCTTGCCAGAAAATACCGGTGGACCTCCGCAAGCGGTCAACTGCTGGATCCAATCGCTGACAAATTGTTTACTCTTGCCGTTGGTCTGACTTTCATTGCGGCGAACCGAATCTCGATATTTCAGCTCATTTTTATTTCGACGCGCGACTGGCTTGCCGCAGGCGGATTTTTTTTCTGGTTTTTTTTGCGACGAAGAAATGCAACGCTTGAGGATTTCCGTCCGCAGATGTCTGGAAAGGTAACAACGGCATTTCAATACGGGGTATTTCTGGACGTGGCCGTATTTACCCGGCCGCATGAACCACTGATTTTATTTACCGGCCTCCTCAGCGTAGTCGCGGCCGTTATTTATGGCTATAATTTCAGACTGGCGCTCAGGTAAATTCAAACGGTGGATGCGTGAAACAATCGTTTTAATCTCGGATTCGTTCAACGTTTCTTTTTCGAGCAATAGCTGTGCTGAATCCCGCAACAGTTCTTCGTTATCACGAAGAATCGCAGTTGCGCTTTCAAGGGCGCCCCTGATCATCTCTCGAACCGAGCGATCGATCTGATTTGCAGTTTCGTTGCTGTAGTTGCGCATTTTCGGCTGCATTGGCATTTCACCCAGAAAGGCACTGCTTGGTTTTTCGTAAACGACATCGCCAAGAGTTTCGCACATTCCATAGCGAGTGGCTGCAGCCCACGCAATATCGGTGGCCTTATCCAGATCATCGGCAGCGCCGGTTGAAAGGTGGTTAAAAATAATTTTTTCAGCGGCACGCCCGCCCAGCAATACGGCCATTTTGCGGTTAAGCTCTTCCTTCGTCATCAGAAACCGGTCTTCGATGGGGCGCTGAAGCGTGTAGCCAAGCGCACCGATTCCCCGCGGTATTATTGAAATTTTATGAATAATCTCCATACCGTGATCAATGGCCGAAGCCACAATCGCGTGGCCCATTTCATGATGAGCCACAACATTTCTTTCAAATGTATTGATAAGCCGGTTTTTCTTTTCGAGACCTGCCAGCATTCGCTCAACTGCAATTGTAAAATCGCCTTCGGAAACCGAATCTGCATTTCTCCGCACAGCGGCTAGCGAGGCCTCATTCACAAGATTTGCTAAATCTGCACCGGTAAAACCCGGCGTAATGGCAGCAATTTTCTCAAGATCGAGATTTTCATCTAAGTGCGTTTTTTTCACATGCAGTCTGAGAATGGCCACCCGACCGCCTTTATCTGGCCGGTCTACTAGTACCTGCCGATCAAAACGGCCAGAACGCAATAGCGCCGGGTCTAGAATTTCAGGCCGGTTGGTTGCGGCTAGCAGAATAATACCTGAACTCGAGTCAAATCCGTCGAGCTCTGCAAGAAGTTGGTTCAAAGTCTGTTCTTTTTCGTCGTTACTCTGTATGCCGCTGACCATACGGGCTTTACCGAGCGCATCCAACTCGTCGACAAATATAATGCAAGGCGCTTTTTTCTTTGCCTGTTCAAATAAGTCCCGCACTCGTGCCGCTCCGACCCCCACGAACATTTCAACAAATTCGGCACCGTTGGTAGAAAAAAATGGGACGCCGGCCTCGCCGGCAACGGCTTTTGCAATGAGGGTTTTTCCGGTGCCGGGCGGCCCAACCAGCAACACGCCTTTTGGCATGCGTCCGCCAAGGCGCTCGAATTTTTTAGGGTCCTTAAGAAATTCTACGATTTCTCTTAGTTCATTTTCGGCTTCTTCCGCACCGGCAACATCGTTGAAAGTCACTTTCGTGTCGGATTCAACGTAGATTTTGGCTTTGGACTTTCCAACAGACATTAATCCGCTTTGCACACCGCCGCGACCCATCAGGCGCTGCAGAAAAAAGTTCCACACGAAAAAAAGCAACAGTAAAGGAAACAACCACGAAAATAGCGTCCGCATCCAGGTGTTTTCATTTAATTGAGTATACTTCACGCCGAAAGTGTCGAGCTCACGCACGAGTTCAGGATCTATTTTTTTAGTTCTGATAGTCTTGTGTTGTTCCTGCGGCGTAAGGAGCGTTCCACTCATTTCGTCATCGGTAAGGAAAACTTCCGAAACTTTTTTATCTTTAAGTAACTGTCTGAATTCGGTGTAGGAAACCGGTTT
>JANPPN010000211.1:0-5085 GCA_031428535.1 Bdellovibrio sp.
TTTTTTACTTGTGAAGTAGGCCATTGTTTTTCTAGTGTTAGAACTACAAGGATGTAAATAAATTATGGCAGCAACGTATTCATCATTTATGACAACACGATTTTACAGCCCCGTTTTTAATACTGCACTCTTTGATGGGCCCCTTCGAATTTATTTTTCACAAAGCTATGAAACTTCGGCGCTCAAGGTATATCACCTGTTGCAGTCGCAGTATCAGGAGCAGTGGAGTCAGTTAAAGGAATGTTCGGCAAAATCAAAAGAACATGTTTTCCTGATGATTTACCCCGACAAAAAAGATCTTGAAATTGTATTTTCTGAAAGTGCCAAACTTATTCATGCGCAAGACTGGGAAGAAGGCCTGGCTATCGGTTTTTGCCAGCCGCAGAACGATCTTGAACTGACTCATCAACTTGATAATATTACACGCTCGATAGGATCCTGGATCGAAAGAATCAATAACAGTGAAGTTACCTTCTAGGCCGAACAATAAAGGTCAGATTCTGGTTGAATACCTGCTGCTGATGGTGATTGTGATCGGCTGTGCAACGCTCCTGACAAAAAGCCTGGTCAATCGAAGCCCGGAAAAACCCGGCATGATTATCAAAGCCTGGGACGGTATTATTAAAAATATTTCAAATGATCTTCCCGACTGCGAAAATCAGTCGGATTTTTCAACGCCGAACTGTCCGGCTAACTAGCTTGCGCCTCTAGTAGCTTATTTTATAATTGAAATTTGTCATTCGTTGCTGACTTCTGATTTGCGCAGCAAATCAGAAGTACCATCCGAAAAGTTGGGCTAATCTATAAGTAAAAATACTTGAGGATGGAGTGCGATCAACTATCTTGGATGTCAGAAGTATCCCGACCCGCGTTTTTTAACCTCTTTATTAATCTTCTTCTGCAGCGATTCCTGAATTTCCGAAGCCAGTTCATTACATAATTCAGAGTCCTCCGTTTTTTCGGCAGAAAATGGCAGATGTACCGGTTTGTCGAAAATAATTTTCCATTTTGCGGGCAGCGGAATTACGTTCAGCGGCAACGGTAGAACAAGGCCACGTAAAAATTTGGTAAATTTTAGCTGTTGCAGATTGATATGCGTTTCTTCGGCACCCAGAATTATCGTGGGTACGATTTGCGCATTGGTTTCAAGTGCCATGCGGATGAAGCCGCGCTTGAACTCCTGCAATTGGTAACGTTTTGAAGAAGGCTTGAAATTCCCCTGTTCACCTTCCGGGAAAAGCACCACCATGTTGTTGCGTTTCAGGAGCGCAACGCCGTTGTCAAAGGTGGCTTCAATAAAACCCAGCTTGTGGGCGGGCAGCGCCGTTTTTTCGGTTAAAAACCAAAGTCGATGAGTCATCACACGGGGGATGCGTTTGGTGTTCTGTTGCAGAATATAGGAAAGGATCATGGCATCAAAGCCGGAATAGCCCGAGTGGTTCGGCGCAATTATTACCGGACCTCGGGTGGGGATGTTTTCGATGCCGACAATTTCAATCCTGAAATATTTTTTCAGAATTTCCATGAACAGCTTTGGAAATACCTTGTAAAGGAGCGTATCAGAACTGAGTTCTTTCAGATTGAATATTTTTTCATTGGGTTTTTTAAAAAAATTGATCATGATATTGTTTTACAGCCTATCATAAAAAATAGAAGAAAGAATGCTTACCGTATGAAAAAATATATAATGGCGATCGACCAGGGCACCACAGGTTCAACCGTTGTACTGCTTGACCAGGCCGGAAGTCTTGTTGCCAAGGCCACCGAAAACTACCCGCAGATTTATCCGCAACCGGGCTGGGTTGAGCATGACCCCGACGCCATCTGGCGTTCGGTCGAAACGGCGGCAATCAGGTGTTTGGACCAGTGTTCGGCAACACCGAATGATATTCTGACGATCGGAATAACGAATCAGCGTGAAACGGTTGTAGCCTTCCGAAAATCTACAGGCGAAATTCTGCATAATGCGATTGTCTGGCAATGCCGGCGAACTTCAAAAATGTGTGATCAGCTCAGGAAGAAGTGGTCGTTAAAAATAAAAAACAAAACCGGGCTTGTGCTCGACCCTTATTTTTCCGCAACGAAAATGCGCTGGCTGATCGAAAACGTTGACGCCGTTGCAATGGCCCTTAAGGAGGACGACCTGGCCTTCGGCAACATCGACACTTTTTTAATGTGGAAATTATCTGGGCGGCAGATTTTTGCCACCGACGTCAGTAATGCCTCAAGAACAATGTTGATGGATCTGAAAACCTGTCAGTGGGATGCCGAACTTCTGAAACTTTTTAAATTGCCGCTGAAGTGCCTGCCGGAAATTAAATCTTCTTCCGGATTTTTCGGACGGACAATAAGCCACAATTTCGTAGAAAGCCAGACGCCGATCACTGGCGTTGCCGGCGATCAGCAGGCGGCACTCTTCGGTCAGACCTGCTTTTCAGTAGGGGAAAGCAAATGCACTTTCGGCACCGGAAGTTTTATTCTGATGAACACCGGTACTGAAATCCTGAAATCAAAAGCCGGTTGCCTCACGACCGTTGCGTGGCGGTTGAACTCGGGCAAAACCCAGTATGCACTTGAAGGCGGGGCGTTTATCTGCGGCGCGGCCGTCAGTTGGTTGCGCGATGGACTCGGACTAATCGAAAAAAGTTCAGACGTTGAAAAGCTGGCCCTGCTGGTTGCCGGTACTGACGGAGTTGAATTTGTACCGGCGCTGGCCGGTCTGGGTGCGCCGCACTGGGATGCCAATGCGCGCGGAGAACTAACCGGACTGACCCGGGGCACGACAAAAGCCCATATCGCGCGCGCCACACTCGAAGCCATCGCCTTGCAAAATGCCGACATATTGCTGGCGATGGAAAAAGACCTGAAAAAGAAAATGAAAAGACTGCGGGTTGATGGCGGGGCTGCTGCAAACAATCTGCTTATGCAATTGCAAAGCGATTACCTGCTGACGCCGGTAGACCGACCCGTTCATATTGAGACAACCGCTATCGGTGCGGCATACTTGGCCGGGCTTGGCGCCGGACTCTGGAAAAATCTCGACGAAATCAGAAGTATCTGGAAAAAGGAAACTGAATTTACACCAAGCCAGAAACCAAAGACTGTTGCGTTACGAAAGGAATCGTGGAATCGCGCGGTTCAGAAATGCAAAACAAACATTTGATTTTTATAGGGGTTAATTTTTTTTAATAACGTTTTGATTCGGAGTTTAGGTCGAGTATCATTTCAAGTCGAAAGTCTATTCGAAAAATTAACTTCTATTATATATTTTCTCTTTTTTTATTTTTTACATTAAGCTCATGCTACGTGATGAAAGTCACAAAAAATAATTTAACGGAGGAAAATCATGAACAGTACAAAAACATTACTCGCGGCAGTTTTATTAGTCGTCGGGTTTCAGGCTCAGGCATTGGATGTTGAAAAGGCTTTAGCATCGACAATCGATCAGGCGAAAAAGTGGGCGGCAGACGCAAAAGTTGTTGCAGCAGTTAAAGAAGGCAATGCCAGTAATGGAACAAAATTCAAAGACATGAATCAAGACAAATGGAAAGCAGCAAGTATTATGGACGCGGCTGTAAAAGATTTTACTAAAAATGATGCGGCTGCTTTTTTGAAAACCAGCAAGTCTCCTGAAGTAACAGAAGCCTTCTTAAATGCGAAAGACGGAACAAAAGTTGCGTTCTTGGCCAAGACTTCGGGTTGGAGCCACGCCGGTAAGCCAAAACACGATGTGCCGATGACTGGCAAAGTATGGATCGGAAAAGTTGAAACAGACGATTCGACAGGTTTACAACAGGTTCAGTTCGCTGTGCCGGTTATGGATGATGGCAAAGTAATCGGAAGTCTGATTGTTGGAGTTGACGCAGGAAAACTTAAGTAAAGCTAAAGTTTTTTTTAAATGAAAGTTGTCGAAATATGTTGAAAAAATTAGGGCTCGGGCGATTCTTAATCTATTCCGGATTGCTACTTGGCGCGTGCACGACACTGCTTGGATTCTATATTTATATCGATATTTCAAAGAGTTTAACCGCTTTGGAAGTCATAAATAACAGCGCCATGCAGCAGGCCATTACCAATCACGTAATACTGGATCGTCTTACTCAAAATGAGTCCATGTTTGTGAAATTTATTTCGACAAACAATGGCGATGAACTTGAAAACATGCAAAAAACACTCGACAAAAACTTTCAGGAAATCGAAACCCAGTTGGCAGGATGCAAAGAACAATGTTCAAGCATCGGCGAATTGGTGATTTCATATAAATCATCCTTTAAAGAGCTTTTAGAAAAATGGGTCTACACCGGCAACAAGGCCGGTGCGACCAATTATTTTATCACCGTACTCGGACCGATTTACGACAAATTATTGTTTCAGGTGGATAAGTACTCAAGCGGCACTATCGAAGCCAATACAAAAGCATTGCAGTTGGCCGGTCTTAATTTCAGTAAAGTAAAAAATCTGATCATCTTGCTTGTGATTCTGGTTCCGGCATTATTTATTCTGTATGCGCTGATTCTTATGAAATTCTTGAGCACCGCACTTGGCGAAGTGGTTGAGAAACTTAATATTATTACTTCTAAAATTATCGATCAGGTCGAAGACGTCAAATCTGCAAGTGAGTCGCTTGCAAACAGCGTAAGCGAGCAGGCGGCAACGGTGCTGCAGACGGTTTCTTCGGTAGATGAAATGAACACAACGATCACTCGCAATGCCGAAACTTCAGAGCGCTCAAAAGGCTTTTCGAACGATTGCCGCGAAAGTGCGGTTGATGGGCGTGAAGCCATGTCGGAAATGCTTTCTTCAATCGATGAAATGACGACAAGTAATCAGTCGATTTCAACTCAGTTGCAGAAAAATCTCGGCGAAATTACAGAAATGGTATCGGCGATTAATCAGATTGGCGAAAAAACTAAATTAATTAACGATATCGTATTCCAGACAAAACTGCTTTCGTTCAATGCGGCAGTTGAAGCGGCCCGCGCAGGCGAGCACGGCAAAGGATTCTCGGTCGTGGCACAAGAAGTGGGAAATCTGGCGGAAGCCAGCGGTAAGTCAGCTCAGGAAATATCAGACATGCTGGCCAGC
>JANPPN010000212.1:0-3639 GCA_031428535.1 Bdellovibrio sp.
CGTGCTGACGCCCGATAAAATTACTTTCGAAGAACGCAAAGATAAAAACTTAGTCCCCTACTTAGAAATCCGTTACTACGACTTCGATGCCCAGTACATCAGCGAGGCCCACTTCTTCAGTAATTCAAGTTCAATTAAAAAGTTTAATATTAATTTTCTGCGCTCGCATTTGAAACGCCCCGAATTGGCTGTTGATTTAAGTACCCCGCAGGAAGTTATTAAATATCAGCGTCTCTTCAGAATGCCTTCTTTTGTCATCGCCAGAAAGCAAGACAAGTTCTGGAAAATTACCGAGAAGGTTTTTGCTGAAGAGCTGTAAACTCCATCAAGTAAAAATAACATCACTTCGACGATAGGCTTTGAGCGTAACCCGCCGTAACTTCTTTTTTATGTGCGCCAAAAGCCGCAATCAGTTCGTCTTTTTCACGCTTGGCTACTTTAAAATGGTCAAGAGTACGCCCCAGTTCGGCTGCAACTTCGTCAAACTCCGCCGGCGAAATTTTAAGGTCACGATGGGCTTCTTCAAGCCCCAGATTGGCTTGCCCCGGTTTTGTCGGAACATATTGAAGAGGACCACCCGTTACGGCACTTACCCAAAGCGTTCGCATGAATTTCAGCCCGGGCAATCTTGTCAAATTTTTGGTATGCCATCTCTTAAGTTCCGCGTTTTTAGAATTTTTTCCGACTATCTTATTCTTTACAACCGCATCGCTGAAGTGATCAACCACCGCCGAAATTGTAAAAACGCCGCCCAGTCTGTCGTAAAGACTCTTATCCGTTTGAGCAGATACCGGCAGTGTATAGCATACCGCCATGATAGCCACGACCGTAAATGACTTTAAAAATAGAGTTTTAGTTTTTTGCATATAATTCCTTTCAAGGTTTAGACTTCTTACGAAGCACCATCCATGCCATTCAGAAATGCCATTCAGTGACTTAGAGGACTGCCCGGCGGTAAAAAAAGGACTTCGAAAGAACACTTTCACCCCAAGGAAATTTGCGGTAAGTCTATTGCAGAATGCAAATACAACAAAGGCGGGTCGAATGACTCAGAAAACAATTCTAGGAATCGCGTTATTATTAAGTGCCTGCGCACAGAAAAAAGTAGTCTTGAACAGCTCTGAAATGGTTTCTTTTAAACGCTTAGAAAGCACACTTACAATCACAAAACTCAAGGGCGATCTGAATGTGCTCTCGTTCACGGACCAAAGAAAAGTAACCACTTCGGTCGGCGTTGCAAAAACAGGCCTTGCCAACATTGAAACCCCCATACATCTGGATATATCTCCGGAAGCGTACGTTAAAAATCGCTTTAGCACGGGCCTTGCAAAACGTGGAATCTCCGTCGGCAATTCAAAATACGGAATCCGCGGAAATATCAAAAAATTGTGGGTGTGGGAACAGGTCGAAGGTTTACGCCCCGAAGCTTCCAGTTGCGAGATGGAAATTGAATTCGAAATCGTTTCGGTCAAAGAAAACGACGTCAGATTTCGCGGAGTGGTCTCTTCGACTGCCATGGGGTCTGACGGCATTATCGACACCACTCATTCAAACGGTGCCGTGCTTGAATTCTGTATGAACTATGTACTTGAAAAATTTGTGCAGGACCCGAAGCTTCGGGGTTTTCTGGGTTTTGAAATCGCTAAATAGTTATTAACGTTACTTAGAAGCTTCAACCAAAGATTTGTAGTTTGAAAGTCCCTTTTCAAAGTGTTTTCCCATCATCGGGTCCATAACTAATCCGAAGTAACGCTTGAAATAACTGAGATCTTGCTCGAAGGTCCAGATCATTTCAGTTTTTGAATCTGATTTGGGATTTGTAATCCAGTAGACAAGTCCTTCACCGCTCATCGGGCTGTAAAAATCCATTTTAACCGCAATTTTTTTCTCGGGCTCGATATTGGTAATCGTCATTTTTCCTTCGCCGGTTTTTTCGCCCTTCCAGACCAAATATGAGCCAACCCCAGCGCCGGTTACATTCGCCTGACTGGTTGGGTCACCTTCCGGAAATGGATTCCATTTAATATATTCATTAAGATCCGTCAGTTTGGTAAAAACACTCGCGATCGGGGCATCAATCTCCACCGAGCGAGACATAAAAAATTTAGACGGTAAGATTGCTGGTAAAATCAATGCGACCACGAATAATGTACCAAGGACTTTTAATATTTTTTTCATTTTGTCCCCACTAATTCGGTAAAGGTAAACATTCCATAATTTCGATTGATTCGCCCGGGAAAATCTCAAAGTGAGGGTGCTTCACAAAAAGCTTTGCTGCTTCTTCATGCGTTTCAGCTTCAACAATCGTGTAAGCCGTTAACTGATTTTTGGTATCTGAAATTCCTTTGCCATCTACACGCTTTGTTTTACCGAGCGGGTTTCCGACGTCTGTAATCATCTTTGAATTTTTCTCAGCCCAACTTGCCCAGACTTTAATTCCTTCTTTTTGACGATCAGCTTTTGCTTCCGGAGTTAATTTTGCCCATTGTTCCATAGAAGCCGGTGTTCCGTAATAAATAGCTATAAATTTTTTCATATCCTCTTCCTTGTTAGAAAATAATATTAAACTAAAAATCATTCACTTTTCAATGTGCACCGTGAGGTAAATTCAAGGGCTATATCGCAACCTGCGTACCAACCTCAATCACGCGGTTTTTCGGCAGCTCAAAATACTGGGTCGCAGGCAATTCATTTCTAAACATAAAGGAAAATAATTTTTCCCGCCAGAGAGCCATACCCGGCAATTCCGTGGCAAAAATATTTTCACGACCAATAAAAAATGTGGCCTTGTCTTTGTCAAATATTGGATTGAACGCTTTTATCAGATCAAACACTTCGGGGACATTTGGTTTTTCTAAATATCCATAATTAATGGTAAGTCGATAGCAATCCTTGCTTAATTCATCAATTTGGTAACGCTGGTCGAACTGTAAACGCGGTTTACTTTTGATGTCGACTGATACGAAAATTAAATTTTTATGCACCGACCTCAAATGCTCGGCGACATGAATTAACGCCAGCGGTGTTTTCGCCAGACTTCGAGTCATGAAAACACCTACGCCATCCGGCCGATGAACACCGCTATCGGTGATTTTCGTCAAAAACTCTTCCAGTGGCAGCTGTTTTTCAAGAAGTGCAGCTGTTAAAATTTCGCGGCCTCTTTTCCAGCTTGTCATATAGACAAAGCCCGCGGTTCCCAATAACAACGGGAACCACCCGCCATCCAAAATCTTGAGCAGGTTCGCCCCTAAAAATGCCAAATCAATAATTGCAAAAAGGGTGCAGAGTGCCAGCGTGGCGTACACATTCCATCTCCATCGATAAACCGCAACAAAATAAAACAACAGGGTGGTAATAATCATGGTCAGTGTAACTGCGATTCCGTAAGCCGCTGCCAGATTACTCGAGGTCTTAAATGTCAGCACCAGCAGTATGCAGCCAGCCATCAACAAATAATTAATATTTTTAATATAAATTTGTCCAAATTCTCTGTC
This sequence comes from Bdellovibrio sp., assembly GCA_031428535.1. Lineage (GTDB taxonomy): Bacteria > Bdellovibrionota > Bdellovibrionia > Bdellovibrionales > Bdellovibrionaceae > Pseudobdellovibrio. The sequence continues at coordinate 3,495 of JANPPN010000212.1, forward strand.
AGAGGTATGCGAAATAAGCTGGCGCGGTAAGTAACCCTGTTGCACCGCCTGCATTGATATCGAAAAGACTCCGGTGATAAGTGCTTGCGACGCAATTGTTGTAGCCACTGTTGCCAGAATTACCAATGGGTACAAAGACCATGAG
>JANPPN010000213.1:0-13394 GCA_031428535.1 Bdellovibrio sp.
ATACATAAAAACATAATTATCGACATAATATTTTGTTCCTTTGCTGTTAGTTAACTTTATTGATTTTGATCAGAACAACTGCATGCGATTTTTTGCTGGGATACTGAAGCGCATCGGCCGTGGTTGGAAGACCGGCGGCAACGAGTGAAGTTTTCAGTTTGTTGTCGGTGCTGTTAAACCATTCGGCAAGAACAGATGGCTGCTTTGCCATATTGTAGGTGTCGACTTTCATGCGACCGATTGAATTGTAGTAATGTTTGATTACAGTGTTGCGGCGTGCGGCCAGCTCGCGATTAGGGCGGGTTAAAGCGCGAACGTTTTTTGAAGGATACTCCTGATCCGACCACGAAAGCACAATAACTTCATTCACACTCGAACCATCGTGCTGGGCTTCTGCCAACACAAGATTAAGTGCAGCTTTTGAGGCCTTCGTCAGTTCAGCACTGCCATGGGCAAATTTTATTTCGACGAAATTGCTTGCACGAACTTCAACGGCAGCAGCTTTACTGATTGCGCGGCCTTCGGCTTCTTCCGTGAAAGACGTGCGTGGAGAAGTTTGTTCAGTTTGTGCCGTCGGTTTGCTGCTACAGCCAGCTAAAAGAAGCAGCACCATCAGGAAATTAAGTTTTGTAATTTGGGTCTGAGTCGCCGTGTTCATGTAAATCTCCTTTGATTTTGTAATTGATAAGCGCAAGTGACGTGCCAGAAAGGTACTTTCATTCGACAGACGCTGATTTACCCTGACTTTTACGTTCGGAAAACGAACTTGCAATACCGCTTATTACTCGTCTTGGAAGGATTGTAGCGCCGTTTAATAGATATAACGTGTGGCCCCGCACTTGCGTTGAACAACTATATGATTTCAAAATATTTGCTATTAATTTTCAGTTTCTTATTTTCTGGTGCGACCGATCAGAAAGATATCAGTCAAAATCTTAAGACAGAAATTCTGAACATGGGCTTTAAACTTTTAGTGGGTATGGTGCTGGTTGCCGTGATCATTTATTCGATTCTGCAACTGGGAAGTGCATTTAATGTTTATCTTTCCCGCTTCGAAAACCCGCTGCAAATGGCGGCGCTGAGTTTTGGTGCCCTTGGCCTAACCGGTTTTGTGCTGTTGATCCTGTTGTTTAACAAAAGCCTTTATGCAGCAAAGAAACGCAAAGCGCAGGCCCCACCCGACCTGCAAGCCGTTGCGCTGAAGTTTGTTGAAGGCTTCATACGCGGGCTGAATTAAGCCACTGCGAAAATTCTTCTGTTAACTTTGGCCCGCTTGTCGCGAGCTCTCTGGGTAATAAATTTTCCATTTTAACTGCAAGCGGAACCAAACTTTCAAAACCGTAACTTTTGGCATTACCCGTTATCTGATGCCCGATACGATTGAAATCTTCGACTGAGTTTTCTTTGAGCGCCAGTTTCAGTAAATTCAGATCGAGGGCACGGCGCTCAAGATAAATTTGGATCATTTCTTCAGTCACCTTAAATTCTTTTGGGTTCGCGGGCGGCATTGTAAGCGGCTTTGTCCATTTTAAGATCGTTTCAATAAGTTCAAAGGCCGTTACCGGTTTAGTCAGATGATCATTGTAACCAGCGGCCAGACATTTTTCGCGGATTTGCACCAGCGCATGCGCCGTCAGCGCGACGATAGGCTTTTGATATCCGGCTGTTCGCAGATGGCGGCTTGCGGTGTAGCCATCCATTTCGGGCATCTGAATATCCATCAACACAATATCAAAATCTCCGTCTAAGGCTTTTCGAATACCGTGGGCCCCATTGATGGCGATTTCACTGGTGGCTCCGTAGTTGGCAAGGTAGTTCGAAAAAAGTGTGCGGTTATCGGGTGTGTCGTCAATGATCAACACCTTCAACCCGCTTAGAATTTCATTGGAATGAGGTATGGCCGCTTTTGATCTAGCTGCCACGACTGCGAAATCCGGCCCTACGGCTTTTGCATGATCGACCAGCTTAAACAGAAATGTTGAGCCTTTTCCGATTGTAGATTCGGCAAGCCAGATGTCGCCACCCAGTGCGCGCGCCAGATTTCTTGCGAGGGCAAGACCAAGCCCGGTTCCACCAAAGCGGCGGGTAACGGTTTCATCGGCCTGTGCGAACATTTCAAAAATATTTTCCCTTTCGGTACTTTTAATACCGATTCCGGTGTCGGTAACTTTAAAACAAACTTTGGAATTGGCTGCATCCGAAAAATCTGAAAACACGTGAACTTTTACCGAACCTGCATTGGTGAATTTGATGGCGTTTCCAACAAGATTAAGAAGCACTTGGCGCAGGCGCGTAGGATCAGAAACGACCGAAACCGGAGTGCCATAATCAAACGTGCATTCAAGGCTTAACCCTTTTTTGGCAGCAGTTTCGGCGAGCAGGGCGACAACATCTTCTACGACCTGGCGTGGATCGGTCGGGGTCAATTCAAGATTTAAATGACCGGCTTCAACTTTTGATAAATCAAGAACGTCATTGATAATAACCGAAAGACTTTCGCCGTTGCGATAAATGATGTCGAGAAATTCTTTGCGCTTATCACTAGTCAACTGCGGATTGCGCAGGAGCTCGGCGAAACCGAGAATGGCCGCTAATGGTGTGCGGATTTCATGTGAAATATTGGCTAGGAAGGCCGATTTAAAGTCGTTGGCTTTTTCGGCCACATCTTTGGCTTGTTCGGACGTTACCGTTGCAATTTCGAGTTTTTCAAGCAGGTCCTGAACTTTTTTGCGAACGTCAGTGGTATTTATGGCAATGCCGATGTTTTCAGAAACGTGACTTAAAAAGGCACGTTGATGCTCGGTATGCTGGTGTAAAGACCCGAGTTCAACTACCCCCGTTACCTGACCTTCATAAAGGATAGGGCAAATCAAAAGTGAGCGCGGCACGGTTTCACCAAGAGCTGATTTTATTTTGCTGAAGTAAGCTGAAGGTACGTTTTCAATCAGCAGCGAACGTTTTTCAAGCGCGACCTGCCCGATGAGACCTTCACCAAACGCAATCTTCACCGGCGTGGTCGCAACGTCTGGCAACGCATAACTGCTTACAAGCTCGAGATGCTTGTCATCAGTAACGAGATAAAATGCACCGATCTGCGAATCCGTAAAGGGCACTAAGTGATTTAAAATACTCTGGCCCAGGCGAGAAATCACCTGCTCACCGCGCATGCGCTCTGAAAGCGCGATCTGACCTTCGCGCAGATAATCGAGCTCGCGGAATTTTTCGCGCAGCGACTCTTCCGACTGTTTACGTTCGGTGATATTTCGCTCGGTGGTGGCAATTCCTGTTAGCTTGCCATTATCGTCTGTAAGTTTTGTGTTCGTAAGCCAAACATCGATGATCTGGCCATTTTTGGATTTACGTTTTGTTTCGAGAGTTGGAACAAGTTCGCCCCGTTTAAGGGCCTTGATGAATTCTAGCGCTTCTTCCTGATACTCTTTTGGCACAGTATCAACAATATTCTTAGTGAGGGCTTCGGCTTCGGAGTAACCATACATGATCTCGGCCCCGCGGTTCCACGCGAGAATATTTCCGTCAAGGTCCTGGAACGTGATGGCATCGTTGGAATCCTGAATAACGGTGGCCATCCGCCGGAACTTTTCGAGATTCTTGGTTTGATCGCTGATACTGATTTTTCGTTCTTTTTTTATTTTATCCACCTTTATTGCAGACTGCTGTCTGGCCGGATGCGTTTGTAAAGTGTCTTGCGGTCGATTCCGATATCCTTTGCGGTTTTGTCTCGCGCGCCGTTATTTTTTTCGATGGCGAATTCAATATATTTTTGTACGATGTCTTCCAGCATGGGTAGATTCTCAGCGTAAGCCACAGTGAAGACATTTCCTGAAAGCTGTGCCGCCTGATTTGAAGCGTCCGGCAGTTTCGGCGCCTGAGGTAAAAAATGCTCAACTGAAATTTGTGCCTCATCGCACAGAGCGACCGCTCTTTCGATTGTGTTTTCGAGTTCACGTACGTTGCCGCGCCATTTGTTTTCGAGAATATAACGACTGGCATCCGAAGCAAACGTTTTTGTGCCCGCGCCGTTTTCGAGAACATATTTTCTTAAAAAGAATTCAGCCAGCGGTAACAAGTCTTCGCTGCGTTCGCGCAGCGGTGGTATCAAAATCGGAATGACATTCAGTCTGAAAAACAGATCTTCCCTAAAGCGTTTCTGGGTGATCTCAACCGCGAGGTCTTTATGGGTGGCTGAGATAATGCGGCAGTTGATATCGCGGTCGGTGTTTTCGCCGACCCGTTTGATCTTTTTTTCCTGCAGCACACGCAAGAGTTTGGCCTGCAGCGCCGGGCTGAGGTCGCCGATTTCGTCTAGAAACAAAGTGCCGTCTTGCGCCTCTTCGAACAATCCGATTCTTTTATCGACCGCACCGGTAAACGCGCCCTTAGCATGACCGAAGAGTTCGCTTTCGAGAAGATTTTCAGGAATGGCCGAACAGTTGATCGCGACGAATTTTCCTTTTTGGCTTTTGCTTTCACCGTGAATGAATTTTGCAAAAACTTCTTTACCCGTGCCGCTTTCGCCCGTAATCAGAATATTGGCACGGCTAACCGCCACCCGGCCAGCCACATCAAGCGCCGCCACAAACTTGGGGCTACGTCCGATAATTTTACTTTGCTTTCGGCCCGTGCTTTTGACGATTTCGCGAAGTTCTGAGATGTCTCCGTTTAAACTTTTAAGGCGCAGTGCCCGCTCGACCGAAATCTGCAACTGCGAAAAATGAATGGGCTTAACAATAAAATCGTAGGCACCTTTTTCAATGGCTTCGACGGCAATTTCAACGGTTTTTGAAGTTGTGATAAGAATGACCGGTAGGCCCGGAAAAGTGGCCTTAAAATGCACCGTCGCTTCAACGCCCGACATTTTCGGCAGATGAAGATCGGTCAGGATAACATCCCACGCGTTGCCGGAAATCAGGCTTTCTTTAATTGCGGCTTCGGCGTCACCAAAACAGATGACCTCAAAATTTTTAGTTTTGAAGTAGGCCTTGATGAGATCCTGAATTTCTAAATCATCATCGATGACGACAATTTGCCGTTTTACAGTTAGAGCAGTCAAAATTTCTCTTTTCGTTTGGAATTGGTCGGAAGGAAGGCTTAAGCGTTCAGTAAGCTTAGCACAGGTTCGATAATTCCCCTAACTAACGTTCAAAAAACGGATTTTATTTTGTGGCGTGGCGCCTGCTTTGATCTGAGCTTGAACGTTCGCGGTCTTTTGATTGCTTTAAAGCCTTAATTAAGAACTAAGGAGTCAAAATGAAATTAAACGAAACTGTAATTAAAGGTAAGTGGCTTGAAATCAAAGGTGACTTGCAAAAAACCTGGGGAAAATTAACGGATGACGAACTCGAACAAACAAAAGGTGATCTGACTGCTATCAGCGGCCTGCTTGTTCAGCGTTACGGTGAGGTGCAGGAAACCTACGCTGCAAAGCTTGCCGAAATTTATAAAAATTTACCGATAAAAAAGATGAAACGATTTCGGCAATCAAAGACACACTGAAAAACTAGAGAATCAATTAGAATTTAGAATTCAAAAAGGCCCACGGCTCAAAACCGTGGGCCTTTTTTTTGCGAATAGCCTGAGGTTCGAAAAAAGAACGTCGTTCTCGTTCGGAAAAAGGACAATTTTACCCCATCCCCGCCTGAAGTGATTTGAGCGTGCAAATCTGCCGGGCACCGAATTGCATTTCTACTTAAGCAAACGGAGAAACAAAAATGAAAACATTAGTTAAACGATTTGATTTTAAAAAAAGTATACTAGCCCTGGCCTTAGCCACAGCCGCAATAGGTTGTAACAATACCGGTAACGGCGTCAGCACATCAGCGGTTAATCCATCAACCGTGGCGCCCGGTGCCGGCACAAGATTTAACGGATTAGGTCGAGGACCTGCGCCCGTCAATCTTGGAATGGCCGGCAACTATGCTATTTTAGCGGCCTCTGCTATATCAACAGTTCCCGGCTCGGCAATTACCGGAAATATCGGAGTAAGCCCTGCTGCCGCAAGCTTTATTACCGGCTTTTCGCTTTCGGCACCGCCAACGACGTTTACAACTTCAACGCAGATTACGGGGCAGGTATTTGCCTCTGATTACGATGTGCCGACTCCGGCAAATTTAACCACTGCAGTTTTGGACATGGGTACGGCCTACACCGATGCAGCCGGACGAGCCGCAGATTACACTGAACTTGGCGCCGGCGAAATCGGCAGCATGACATTACCTGCTGCAGTTTACAAATGGAGCAGCGGCGTATTAATTTCTAACAGCATGGTGCTAACGGGTGGCCCCAACGACGTGTGGATTTTTCAGATCGCCGGTGATATTACGGTGGCCTCTGGAGTACGGATTATATTGGCCGGCGGTGCTCAAGCGAAAAATATTTTCTGGCAGACTTTTGGTAATGCTGACTTCGGTACGACCTCGCACCTGGAAGGAATTGTGTTGTCGCAAACGGCGATCATTCTGAAAACCGGCGCGACTGCAAATGGACGCTTACTTGCTCAGACGGCCGTAACACTGGATCAAAATGTTGTGGTTCAACCGTAATGGAAAATAATGTCAAAGTAAAAAAACCTACCCGCTTCGAACTCGATGCGGGTGCTTTAAAGGAATACCAAATGAAAACAACAGAAGAGCTTACCCAATGGAACGAACTTAAAAGAAAAATAAAATTACGCTGGAGCCGTTTTACTGAAAGCGAAATTGAGTTGTTCGATGGGCATCTTGATCTGATCACAGAAAATATTAAAAAGTCCTACGGCTACAGCAACGCGAAAGCCGAACAGGAATACGAAGACTTTTCCAAAGCCCTTGATGCCGCGGCGAAAGCGATCGAAACCATCAAAGAACTTGCAAAAAAACAACTGAACTAATTACAAAGGAAATACTCTCAATGAAACTGCTTATCTGCCTTACTTTTCTGACTTTCGCTAACCTTGCTCATGCCAACGAGGCCCAACTGGGTGTTATACTCGGATCCACCACCGGCTTATCCGCAAAATACGATTTAGGCGGAGATCGCGCTATTGACGGCGCACTCTCGTATTCGAATGAATCGCGTTACGGAATGTCGTTGCATGCTGATTACCTGATTAACAAAGCCCATCAGTTTAACGTCGGCAATGTTAATCCGCTGAATCTTTACTACGGCTTAGGACTTCGGCTTTTGGATATCCGGGATCGTACATATTATAATAATTCGGCAAACCGCATCGGAATTCGTGGACCCATCGGTATCTACTACCGCACGAGCGAACCGAAGCTTGAAATTTTCGGTGAAATTGCGCCGACGCTTGATATCACTCCCCGAACCGACGTTTACTTTGCCGTTGGCCTTGGTGTGCGGTTTATTTTCTAATTACGAAAGTCTAGGTTGGTTTTTTTCGGATTGAATACCAACCTAGCCTTGTTAAAATCTCGGAATGAAAACTACCAAAATCGCCGTACTTTTTATTTTCTTACTCGCTCTTAATTCGCCGGCCGAAGACATCAAATTTTCAGAGCTTCGGATTTTTCTCTCGAACAACACATTTGCCACCCCTCAGACTTCTCTTAATAACCAGACCGCTGCAGACAACGTTGAAAAGTTCTCGCAGCTAACCGGCGTTGGCCTTGAAGCCGACGCGCGTGTTAAGCCCTGGCTAAAAATCGGCAGCCGGATTAAAGGCGTCTGGAATTCGGTGTATCCGCCGAACCCGCCTTCGCCGGCCACTTCGTACTTACAGCTTTCGCAATACTCCGCGGGACTTTTAGCGCGCGTTCCAATTGCAGAAAAAGATTGGCTGCAGGCCGACATCTTTGCAGAGCTGGGTTTAGCCAACACCAAAATTGATATTCAGACGATTAGTGCAGGCAAAGGCACCTATACAAAAGACAGCGGGCTTTATCAGCGCGCCGGAATTTCAATCGGCATGGGTTCAGCAGCATTTAAAATCTATGCCGAGGCCGGCCAGGAGTTCAATAATCTCGGCACTCCGAGCTATGAGGGCACGCTGACTGCAAATAACGTTACCGGCGTTGATTTATCGGGCCCTTACTACGCGGTGGGAGTCATCATCAGCGGCCTTCCGAGCTGGATCAAACCCGGCACCGTAAGCGTCGGCAAATAATGTACGCCGTACCTAAACCCCCTTTCGCGATTTTGATTTTTATTTTTTTTGCGCTGCCGTCCGCGGCGTCTGAGCTTGCAGAGAACCCGCCTGAAACAGCCGTGGCGTCTTCGATTAATAGTTCGTTTACGATGGGAAGCGATAAGTATTCGGATGAAAGTCTTAGCGCCACCGTGGGCATTGGAGCACGCGGGGGGCTTGAAATTTTTTCGTCAACGACCCGCTTGAATGGCAATGTGGTGGCGCGCGACATCGGCCTTGCGCCGATTTGGCAGATCAATGCAAATCACGAACTGAAGCTGGAGCTGGCCGTCGGCGGCCAGGATGACGGCGTGACCTCGCGCACAGGCGGAATCGCTTACAGTGCGAATACGGGTTCGCTTTTTAGTTCATTTTTTAATACTGGCGAATTAAGATCGGATGTTACGCTGCAACTGGCATCGACGGTTTACACGATTGACACAGTTCAGATCAGTCCGAAGGAAAATCGGGGTTCCTTGTCGTTAAGTCAGGAATTGTCGGAAAAATGGAATGTTGGTTTTTCTGTGATCAGGGCCAGTTATACCGATCAGGCGATTCAGAGTTTCAGGCGCTATGCCGACCATCAGGGAATCAGCGAATTTCTCTCGGCGTATGAGGCGGGACCGCTTGAGCAGGCGTCGTCTGTATTCGGCGAGTATCAACTGAATACGAAATACACTTTTAAGTTAGAAGTTATCTATTATGCGCCGGTTGCGGGCGCTGCAAAAAGCTCCACAACTTCGATAAGTTCGCATCACAACTGGAACGAACATTGGAGCACCGGTCTAAAATTATCGAGAACCCAAACCGCCGGAAATTCTAAGGGCAGCGTTGGTTTAAGCCTTGGCTACCTATTCTGAATTACTGATTCTGGCAGGTCCATTTGTGAATGATGCCGGTTGTGAATTTGTACTTTGAAAAAAGCAAAGTGCCTTTGCGCGGCTGACCACAATGAATAGTTAAATTTAAGAGTACTTTGTTGTTTGCGGCAGGCAACGTCGATGAAGCGGTATAGAGCGAGCAAGGATCGGGGCAGCCTGCATAAATCCTGCGGCCCTCGGTTGTTTTACCAGACACGATGGCTTCAATAAAACTGTTGATGTCTTTATCGGGCATGGTCATCCGAATATTTTCAGCCGACTTGTTGCCACAGGCAGCTTCGGCAGAAACTTTTGCGGGCTCAGAAGTCGTGTACATCGAAACCTGATTGATCTGTTTGCATGTGCCGCACTTTCCGGTTTCGTTGACATATTCTTTTAGTACCGGACGGGTTTTTTCGATGGTGGCGGTAACAGCGAATTTTGCGTTTATCACAGACTCTTCGGTTTGCGCAATATTATCGCGCGACTGCGAGCCGCCTTCAGGACAATCGGGGCTGGTTTGTACCGGCGGAAAACTATGGAGCACTGCCGATTTTAATATCGGAATACCCACCCGATCGAAACTTGATTCGGCCGCTGCCGCAAATGTTGCAAGTAGTATTAATAAAAAGCTAAGGCTATAAGGTTTCCTCATATTAAAGAAGAATCCTTGCGACAAATGGACCAAGCTTTAATGGGCTCCTATTTTAATAGAGACCATTGGAAGTGTCTCGTAAATATACGATTTTACAAATTCCGGCCCGTTTTTACTTTCGACGACCTCTAGACGACCTTTTCTGGTTTACAATTCATGGGCTTAATAACCAGAAGTAAATACCTTACAATCCAAAAGGAATAATTTTTTACGGTGATCAGGTTGAGCAGACCTTAAACAATGCCTATTTGTAGACCGCGCCTAAATCCTCACTTAAAGTCGCTCGAAAATTTTTGCAAATAAGCCCCGTGCGGCCCTGATTACTTCTTTTTCCCAATGCAGGTCTTGTGGGCGAGAACGCTCGAAATTTTCGCGAATAATCTGCTCGGCAAGTGATGGATTTGCATAGCCATGAAAATGCCCTTGATGAGCCAGCGCAAAACTATTGAGGCCAATCAATTGGTCTTCCTGACTGTGTCCGAGAGTGCCGTATTCCATCGTTAGCGCCAATACCTGCTGGTCGGCTGTTGCCAGCTCGCCGAATGAGCTGTTAAGCGCCCCGTGCACCGGGTAAAAACCTTCGGCCTCGGGTGGCGTAAACGTGTAAAATTCTTTGTCGGCTTCGGGTTTAAGTAATTCGGCAAAAAATTTTTCATCGACCGATTTACCGGGCTCGTCCATTAACAGATGAAGGCGGTTGCGATCACCAAGACCGGTGTGCAGATCAAATACGACAATTTTTTTGTACTTCGGCATGAGTTCTGCCATTTTGTCGGTGAACGCTTTCGTTTGCGGCTCGGGCCCGAAACCACCGAACTCCCAGTCCTGCGGGCGCTCGAACTGTCCGGGGGCTGTACCTTTGATAAGTTCATCCATCGTGATGCCGTCGAATACGGGCTTTGAATCTTTGAGAGTCATTTTTTGCAGGAGCGAACTCTTAAGTGAGCCAACCGGTTTTCGCTCAAGGAATCTTTCACACAACTGAGCCGAGACTTCGCTGCGTCTTTTATAATTTTCACCCGAGACCGAAAAATTACGATTTAAGTTAACACCCGCTTCGGTACAGCGCTGATGATGTTTGAATCCATAGGGGTTCATCGCGTGCGCAATAAATAATCCGGTAGCACGACGATCCAATTTTGGCAGGATTTCCTTTATGAACATAGCCTGAACCGCGGCCCCCGCATAAGTTTCAGAGCCGTGAATTCCGCTTGTCAGAACAAAAAGTGTTTCAGTTTTTTCGGTCGGCTGAAAATAAACGTGATCAACCACGAGGTCGTTGTCTTTTTTTCCGGGGACAGCCCACTGCCCGATACTTTTCTGACCCGCTGCCTGATTTATTCCGGCCAAAAATACGCCGCGTGAATGTTGATAGTTTTTCGGAAAATATTCGTTGTCTGGAGATTGATTCATGAAGCCTTACCTCTTTTAAACTGTATACAAGATTGCAATACCGGCCCGCTTTTTTCAATCCGAAAGGGAAGCTGCTTTTTTAAGCGGCAATTAGTCCTTGTAAAAAAGAAAAAAGGTACGCCGTACCTAATCCCCCCGATTCGAGCTCATACAAGCTCGAACTCGAGGCGGTGGGGTTTTCCATGCCCGTCTTTTGCAAATCGAAACTCTTTTTTCCGTAATGCATTTTTAATATCGATCCGGACTTCATCGGATGGATAGGCATTATTCAGCCATTTCAACTGATCTTCCACCCCAAAAAACAAGGTATCGTCATTCACAATGGGAATGATTGTGCGAGCCTGTCCTAATAGCGCATTTAAGGTTGAGAATTTATAAGCCTCTACGATGGAAACAATTTTGGCCTCGATGGGATTTCGGTAAACGTATTTATACGCGTGGAGAAAATAGTTCGGTGATCGCATTAAAGACCAATAATAGGGACCGCCGTAAACCTGATTTATCCTTCCGGATTGCTTTCCGATAACGCGACTTGTTTCTCGCATAAAATAGTTCATAGCTTTATCAAGATTCATATCCGGTGTTCGGATAATCATATGAATATGATTAGGCATTAAAACAAAGCTATGGATTCGAACCTGAAACGCGTGGTGAATGAAGTAGAGGTAATTGGAAAATACTTCCCAGAGGAGCTCATGCGGAAGTGCAAACCACTCTTTGTTCAGGCAGCGGGCTGTAACATGGTATGGAAGATCGTTCGAAGCTAAAAATCTTTTTCGCGGCATTCCTGAAATGAATGCAATTTACTGCCGAGCGACTATTATTGCCTAAGGCTTCGACGCTTTCTACTTTCGGATTTTAGTACGGGTTACGATTCTCACAAGTTGGGAAATAAGTATGGCGTACCTTTTTTACAGGCGGGGGATTAGGTACGGCGTACCTTTTCAGTAAGAAAAGATGGCTTCGCCTTCGAAATCGACGAAGCGGGAGCCGATTTTGTTTTTTGGGAGCATGCGACCCTTGAGTTCGATGATGGCCGAACCGTCGGCCTTTACGGTGAAATAGACCGGGCGAACGATGGCGGAGACCAGCGAGTTGTGGGGCCTCATTCTGATTAGAACGGCGGCTTGGCCATTAACACTGGTACTACGCAATTTTTCAAATACAAATGCGAAATAGTCCAGCTGCTCGAGCACTGCAAGTTCGGCCCGAACTTTTTCGCCCTTTAGAAGCTTCGGCCAATGCTGTACCATGAACGGAACAAACGACGGGCCGATGATAAGATACGGCGGCAACTTTCTGGTTTTAGATCTGACCTCGCCACGTTGGGTAACAGTAAAGACCATGCTATCGCCAGTTATGTTCAGCGAATAGGTTTCCCCGAGTTGTTTTTGATTGACCGTGTATTTTTGCAATTGAAATTTTTCGAATACGGCTTCTTCGGTGAGAGCTTCAACATTATTGTTGTCGAGGTAACTGCTGTTGAAAACGGTAAGCCCTTTTTCGGTTTGGAGTTCCGCATTCATAGTAAAGAGCGGTTTTTTGTAATCGGAATTCATAGCATAAATTTTTCCGCCGCGAAGACCTTCAGCTTTCTTTTTTTCTTCAGGTTTTGCAAGTACCGGAAGGGAAAATAGAAAATGCCAGCTCATTATAAAAATAATCGCAGATCTCATTCATGAACTCCGACTAAAAGGTTAACTGGTACATGAATTTGAATTCCGGCACAAATTGGCGCTCGATGTAACCTTTTCCGTCGATAATTGTAACCTGATCGGGTTGTTCAATCAGCATATAAGAACCGACACTACCGACCGATTCTACAACAACCGGCGTATTCAGATGAAAAGCCGCCTCTAATGTAAAGCGCGACCACGGTCTGTGAAAAAAAGTCAGCGAGGTTGAAATTTCCTGAAACGGATCTACACCAGTGAGAGTAAAGGTTTTATACTTAAAATCGCTGGTTGGGTAAACAACCGCATAGCGCGCGGAAACTTCAAACGGAGTCAGTGCTGCTGAGGCCATAAGTCTTGCGCCGTTGACTTGCAGCTTACCGTACTCGTTGTTGAATTCGGAGTGCGTATATTCAAGTTCGCTGTTTACACTGTATTCGCCGAGCTGAATCCGCTTTTGAAAATCGGCGCTTATTTGTGTAACTTTGCTTCGCAGATACGGCGATTTAATGTACGGATTCCAAAGCGGATTTAACAACAGGGATTTATCGACACTCTTAACATTCAAAACTGAAGAGTGACCAACCGCTGAATCTTCCATGTACGCGAAATTCAGAAAAGCTGCGAAAGAATTTTCAGCTTCGTTTTTT
>JANPPN010000214.1:0-3730 GCA_031428535.1 Bdellovibrio sp.
ACTGAGCTGGGCCATTGGCTGGGCAAAGTACAAGCAATTTAAGTCGCTGAAGGAAGCTAACACAGAATTTGACAATCTCTTCTGGAAAACGAGCTCGCTTGATACCTTATTTGAAAAAGTTGAAAGTCATTCGATGAGTTCACATGCAAGAGTTTTTAAAGCCGCTTACACCGAAATGAAAAAAATTGCAGAATCTCCAATGCTGAATCAAAACAACACAACTGGTGCTGAGTTTGCGCAGCTTTCGGGGCTGGATAACTTAGAAAGATCGTTACGTAAAACCTCTGAGAATGAAATTTCTGAAATGGAAACCCGACTTACCGTGCTGGCCTCTACAGGTTCAACCGGCCCCTTCATCGGATTGTTCGGAACTGTATGGGGCATTATGAATTCATTTCATCAGATCGGCATAACTGGCTCTGCAAGTTTGGCCGCTGTCGCACCCGGTATATCAGAGGCACTTATTACAACAGCAATCGGGTTAGCTGCGGCGATTCCCGCAGTTATTATTTACAACAATTGCGTTTCAGTGATCAGGAAAGAAGAAATTTCTCTGAATAATTTCAGCACAGATTTTCTGAACATTGTTAAACGGAACTTTTTCAAAGGTTAATTTAAATGGCCATGCAGTCTTCAAATAAAAGTTCCCGAATCGCAATGAGCGAAATCAATGTTACTCCATTTGTTGATGTCATGCTTGTGCTTTTGGTTATTTTTATGGTTACCGCACCAATGATGCAGCAAGGACTGAATGTTAACCTTCCGAAAACGGCTTCAACCGGTGTTGCGTTAAATGAGGACCCTTTTGTACTCTCGATTGACTCGGCCGGGAAAATTACGACCGTCGGAAATGAAATCAAGAGTGACGCATTAACTACAAAAATAAAAGCGGTTTTTGAAAATCGTAAAAATAAACAAATATATATACAGGCCGACAGAAAAGTTGATTATGGTACGGTTGCCTATGTTATGGGTGAAATCAGAATGGCCGGAATTACCAATATCAGTCTGATCACTCTTCCTAAGGAGTAGTAGTTGCCAGATTTTAAAAGAAGTATAGGAATATCACTGGCGCTCCACGCGCTGATTTTTACTTTTTTTATGGTAAAGTTTATGTATTTTTCTAAGCCGATTATCGATTTGTCGCAGGCAATCAGTGTTAGCGTAGGTGAACTGAAAGACAATGACCGGCTTCCCGAGAAACCAGAACCTGAAGCTTTTTCGAAACCGGATGAAGAAGCGCCTCCCCCGCAAAAGATCATAGAAGTCGAAAAGAAAACACCGGTGGTTGAGATAAAGCCAAAGATCAAAGAACCGCCCAAGCCCGATAGCATCAGCCTTGCAAAAGCTAAACAAAAATCGGCTTTAGAAAAATTGAAAAAATCCACGGCCTTGGATAAAATCAGGAAGTATATTAAAAACGACTCGATTTCTAAACTTAAGGCGCAGGAAAAAAAAACCACGGTTACAAAGCCCCGAATTGTGGCCGCCGGTTCCACATTGAGCGGGCTGGATAAATTGCAAGCTGGAAACTATCTTGATGAAGTTGATAAAAGCATTAAGCAGTTTTGGACGCTCCCTCAATGGCTCTTGAATAAATCATTTAAAGCCCGCGCACTGGTTAAATTTAATATGCAGGGTCAAATACAGTCTTCGAAAATAATTTCATCTAGCGGAAACAATAGTTATGATCAATACTGTCTAAAAGCGATTGCCGATGCCGCGCCTTTTCCTAAAGTACCCGAAAAATTAACGGAAAAGTTCAGCGTCGATGGTGTTGTAATCGGATTTCCGGAATAAGAGGATTTATGAAAGAATTTTTAAGTGGTTTTATTGTGGTTTGTTTTTTGTTGGTTTCAGCCACAGCCGAAGCTGCCGACCAAGCCTATATCAAACTTGGCGACGCCAAGGCCAAAAAAAGTGCAATGGCATTTCCGTTTTTCAACAATCTGGGCGCTAATAACACAGGTGCGGCTATTGCGGCTGCCAGCGAGATTTTTGCAATTGCAAAAAAGAATTTAGAACTTTCTACCTATTTTTCGATTATTTCGAATGAAGCCTATTTAGAGGACCTGACTAAAAAATCACTGAAACCAAGTCCGGAGGATGCAACCGGATTCAGTTTTGATCCATTAAAAAAAATCGGTGCCGAATTTATTATTCGAACCGGCTATTCAGTTATCGGTAAAGATATCATTGTTGAAATGTATTTGTATCATGTTACCGACAGCAGGTTGGTTGTTGGAAAGCGCTACAAGGCCGCCATAGATCAAGCTGTACCGATCGGACACACGCTTGCAAATGATGTGATCGAAGCATTAACAGGCATCCGGGCTCCGTTTATGGCCAAAATCGTATCGACTTTCGACGATGGTTCAAATGGGCCGAAGGAAGTTTGCAAAATGAACTGGGATGGTTCGGAATTCGAGCAAATCACTCAGCATAAATCAATAACCTTATCACCTTCGTGGTCATCCGATGGAAAGAAAATCGTCTATTCGGTATTTACCAAACTGATTAAAAAAACCGGCGGCACGATGTCTAATGTGTCTCTTTACACACTGGATTTACAGACAAATAAGCGAGTGCTGACCTCGTTCAGACCGGGCGTTAATTCAGGCGCAGTATTCGCGCGGGACGGAAAATCTATTTTCCTTGGAATGTCTCTCGGAAGCGGTTCAGCCGACATTTATAAAATAAATCTTCAAGGTGAAATCGAACTGCGTTTAACAAAAGGACCGGCCGGCGCAATTAACGTTGAACCTTCCTTGAGTCCTGACGGCAGTAAGATTGCATTTTCTTCTGAACGCGGCGGCAGACCGATGATTTATGTTATGAATTCTGATGGCAGTAACGTCAAACGTCTGACGTATAAGGGAGCCTACAATTCGTCGCCGTCTTGGTCGCCAGATGGTAAGAAAATTGCGTTTGCGGGGCAAAATGATTCAAATTTCGACATTTATGTCATGGATTCGGATGGCACCAATCTTCAAAAGGTGACCAGTTCGCATAAGGTAAATGGTAAGCCTGCACACAACGAAGATCCGAGCTTTTCTCCGGATAGCAGATATGTTGTTTATACGAGCAATCGTACTGGTAAAAATCAGATTTTCATCTCAACAGTAGATGGATCTGAAGAACGCCGT
Source organism: Bdellovibrio sp. (assembly GCA_031428535.1). Taxonomy (GTDB): domain Bacteria; phylum Bdellovibrionota; class Bdellovibrionia; order Bdellovibrionales; family Bdellovibrionaceae; genus Pseudobdellovibrio. The sequence continues at coordinate 3,147 of JANPPN010000214.1, forward strand.
GTCACTAATGATTCTAAGAACTATTATAGGCCTAAATGGTCAATTAATTTAGAATAAATCCATTTCATAAGCCTCTGAGACTTGACCTAATTATCTACTTTTTATAGACCTAAGACTATGAAAACAAATATCCAAAAAAACAGTAGAGTTCTTATTCTATTCATTTACCTCTTAGCTTTCGTTTTAATGACCTGGTCATTTAATGTGCAGGCAGCAAATGCAACCAATCCCGAAGTTGTGATTACAACCAACCTAGGTGACATCAAAGTAAAACTTGATTCAGAAAAGGCTCCGATATCAACTGCAAATTTCCTGAAATACGTTGAAAAGAAACACTACGATGGAACAACTTTTCATCGCGTAATTCCCTCTTTCATGATTCAAGGCGGAGGCCACTTGCCTGACATGAAAGAAAAGGCAACCCTGGCACCAATTAAAAATGAAGCTAAAAACGGATTATCAAACACCCGAGGCACAATTGCGATGGCTCGAACGAATGATGTCGATTCCGCAACTTCGCAGTTTTTTATCAATGTGGTCGACAACAAGAAATTGGATCACGTTGATGACAACCGATACGGCTA
>JANPPN010000215.1:0-10472 GCA_031428535.1 Bdellovibrio sp.
CAACAGAAGTCATCGATGAAAAGTTTGATAATTTATTACTAAAAATTGAGAAATCTGAACTTGCTAAATAACCACTGACTGCCGCGGTTGCTTTTGCTATTGAAATATCCGGCGTAGCGCCGCCCGAAGATACTATAGGTGAGCTGGCTGTTACGCTGGTTACACTGCCGCCCGAGGCATTGACCCACGATAAATCTCCGCTGGCATTCGTTGATAATACCTGGCCATTCGTACCGACTGCTGGCGGAAGCGTTAACGTGTAGTTTGTAATGCCCGAAGTTGGGGCTTTGAAGATAATTCTATCGGTGTTGGTGCCATCGTATAAATAGACATTTTGAGTTGATACATTCGTGGCGCTGGCATTGGTTCCACTGAAAGTTGTTGCGTTTATCACACCTGCCGTAAAATCACCAGAGGCATTTCGCCTGACAATTGCTGAGGCGGTATTCGCGCTCGTGGCATTATTCGCGAGAGTTGCACCTGTCGCAACATTTGCGGCGGTCATTCCACCAACATTCGATACTACTGTTGCAGCCACGGTTCCGGTAACGTCACCGCTTAAACTTGTGCTGCTTTGAACTGCGCCGGTAAGCCTTGAATCATTGCCTTTTACCACTTCAGTTGCCGCGGCATCGCCGCTTGCGGCTACATTTAATACGGCTGCTGTTCCCAGCCCTAAATTAGTTCGCGCAGTCGTAGCACTTGCTAAATCACTTAGGTTGCTTGCGCGGTTTAACGGCGTAAAAGTTAAAGCCGTGGTGACATCAACTGAAGTCAGCGTTGAAAAGTTACTTAATTTGCTATTAAAAATTGACCAGTCGCTACTCGCTAGATATCCGCTTGCTGCACCGGTGGCTTTTGGAATTGAAACATTCGGGTTAGCTCCGCCCGACGACACCACCGGAGCCGTTGCCGTGACGGTTGCTACACCTGCACCTGAGATGGTTTCACAGACGAACCCAACACCGGTGTATCTTAATGCCTGGCCGGCTACGCATCCTGCGGCCGTCATATCACTGTTTTTGGTGTACTGACTTGCAGCTAAACCGGCAAGTTGGTTTGAATTGTTTGACATTGTCGCATGCAACGCAAAAGGCACCGCATTCAAATTCATAATCGGCAACGTCTGCAGACCACTGCCGTCATTGAACTGCACAATTACTTTTCGGCGTTCGACTGCGGTTGGCGTTACTGATGGCGTTGGCGTTGCACCCTGACAACTGAGGGCTGTGCCAAAATTAAAAACATCGTACATCGTAATCGCAGCCGGAGGATAAGTTTTAGCACCGGCGCCGAGCTCCAGCGAAACCAAACCCTTTGAACCTGTCATATCAACAGAAGTAAACTCTTCCTCGTATACCACACATAAACCCAGCGCATCGGTGTATTTGAATTTAAAATAGACCGATGGTTCTTCCAGATTAACTTGATTCGGTTTTACAATTTTTGCCTGAAATGTTAACGAGTTGGGTGCCGCGATAATAATTCGCGTGAAAAAAAATACAATCAGTATGAAAGATCTGGGGGATACCAGCCAACAAACAGTAGATCTCATACTCTAGTTATCGGTATGTTTCTTGATTCACATTAATCACCCTCTGTTGTTCAGCAGTTCCTAACGAACCAACATGAGGCATCAGGTTTTCAGTTGGGATTTGATCAAGCAAAACAGGGCCTTCGACGTCTCGGTCGTCTTAGTCAAAGTGAAATTTATTTAAAAGCCGGGAAAGTTCCGGACAAAACGTTTCAGTTCGGGAATAAAATAAGGGCTCGTGATCAAGGCGGTGTTAAAGGCCAATTTCAACTCTAGAAACGATCCATTTGGTTCTAAAATCTCAACATGCCCACTGGTAAGCATTCGATGCTTCACAGTTACAATGCTAAAAAAATTGAAGGTGATATAAAACCCGGCGAAAAACTTAAACCGATTTTAGATGAGCTCGGCCGATTGCAAGCAGCTGACCGTGCGCGCCCTAAGCGCCAAATGCGAACTCTTTGTTCAATACAAACCAGTTGGTGAAACCGGGATTGTCTTTTACGTTGGGCTCGATAAGCGCTAAAAGCCTCAGAGTATTCTGGAAAACCGCGTTCAGATTTCACACGGTGACTGATCCTCTTGACAATTTCTTCGAGAACGTGCCCAATGAGGTGGCTATGAAATATACCTTTTTAACAACACTCGTCATTTTAGTTTCCCAGTTAACTTCGGCCGCAGAGCCGGCTGAACAGCGCGACAGTCCCTGCATCAAAATAATGGATGCATGTAAAATCGCCGGCTATAATAAAACTTCTGTTACCGATAAAAAAAGTCTTTCTAAAGACTGCATTCAACCTGTTTTAAATGGCCAGAAGGTTGAGGGCGTCAGCGTAAATCAAAGCGATGTTGACGCCTGTAAAGCTAAAAAAAACGAACTTAAACTCAAGAAATAATAAAAAAATAAATGGCCACTTTAATTTCAGCTTATCAGCTTTCAAAATCATTTGCCTCTAAAACCCTGTTTCAGAATATCTCGTTCGCGATTGATACTTCAGAACATATCGGGCTGATTGGCCCAAACGGCGCCGGAAAATCCACTCTGCTGAGTCTGATCGCAAAAGAACAGGCCCCCGACAAAGGCCAGATCTCGTATGCAAATAACCTCACGCTCGGCTATCTGAAGCAAAAGCCGGTGCTCGATCAGAATGAAACTATTTATGATTCACTGATGAATGTTACCGACGACATTTACGATGCCGATAACATGCAACTTGCCTTCGAGCTTATTTCAAAAATGGAACTTGACCGGTTTCCCGAGGGGACAGACAAAAAAGTTGGCGAGCTTTCAGGTGGCTGGCAAAAAAAAGTGGCGCTTGCCCGCGAACTGATGAAAAGACCGAATTTGTTATTACTAGACGAACCGACAAATCATTTGGATCTTGAAAGTATTGTCTGGCTTGAAGAATTTCTGCAGAAAACCACCGAAATTGCGCTGCTCATCGTAACTCACGACCGAAAATTTCTGCAGAACACCTGCCAGGTGATTTTTGATCTTGATCCGCAACTGCCAAATGGAATTCTTCGCACCAACGGCCCTTACACCGATCATCTCGAAAGTAAAATGATGCTTTTCGATGGCCAGAAACGCCTTGAAGATAAACGCCGCAACACCATGACCCGCGAAAAGGAGTGGTTGGCCCGAGGACCACAGGCCCGCCTGACAAAGCAAAAGGCCCGCATCGACCGCGCTTATGACATCATCGATGAAGTCAAAGACCTCGAAAATAAAAACGCCAAGCGGGATCTGAATCTCGATTTCGGCGGCAATTCCAAGTCGCCGAAAAAATTGATCGAAGCCACCAAAATAAGTAAGTCTTACAGTGGCAGAACTCTCTTTAAAGATTTCAACGCCATGATCCGGCCGCGCCACCGTTATGGCCTGATCGGTCCGAATGGCAGCGGCAAATCCACATTACTGAAATGTCTGATCGGACGGATACCCGTCGATTCAGGAGTCGTTTTTGTTAACGATGACATTGAAATTTCTTACTTTGAACAAGGGAAAGACCAACTTGATCTCACAAAGAGTGTGCTGAAAGTTATCTGCCCTGAAGGCGACTATGTGCATTTTCAGGATCAGCCGGTTTATGCAAGATCGTACCTCAGCCGTTTTTATTTTAAATCTCAGCAGATGGACATGCCGGCGTCGCAACTCTCAGGCGGCGAACTCAGTCGGTTGATTCTGGCAAAACTCATGCTCAAACAGGCCCACGTTCTGATTATGGATGAACCGACCAACGATCTTGATGTTGAAACCCTCGAAGCACTGAGCGATTGCCTGAGTGAATTCAAGGGCGCTGTAATTCTTGTCAGTCATGACCGTTATTTCATGGATCAGAACTGTGATGTGATCTGGTCGTTTGATCTCCTGACGAATACGATCCTGACTTTCGCCGACACCAATCAGTGGGAAGACTGGTTCAAGCAGAATAAAAAAGCGCTAAAAAATTCTGAAACTAAAGCACTGAAAGCCGCCTCGGTCCGGTCTGGACTGGGCTACAAAGAAAAAATAGAATTTGAAAGAATCGAAGCCGTGATTGCAGACGAAGAGGCTGCGCTTAAATCCCTGCAAAAAGAATTGGGGTTGCCTGAAACGCAATCGAATTACGCAAAACTGTCGGAGCTCTCAAAAGAAATATCAGCGGTTGAAAGTAAAGTTGAAAAATTATTTGCACGTTGGGAAGAGCTCACTCAGAAGAATGGTGGCCCGCTATGAAATACTTCTTTGTTGTTTTTTTACTAGCCCATAGCATTCTGGCGGCGGGAACTTATGTACAGTGTCCAAACCCGCCCTGTTCAGTTTGACTATGCCGAATATCTTTTGAGGTAAATTAAATCCTGTTAATTCGATGCGTAAACAGATGACCTAAGTCTTGAATGCCGTTGCAATTAGACAACATATTAATCACGGAGGATTTATGAAATTGGCTAACCTTTCGGTGCTGGCGGTGCTGGCTTGCGGTTTAACTTTCACGGGTTGCGACAAAACTAAAACTGATAAGCCCGACGAAGCTTCGATTGCACGTTTTTTATGGACTGAAAAACTTACACCTGCTGAAGCGCAAATCAAAGTCATCAATCAATTCGGAGAGCCTATCCAGGGCGCGCAGATCTTAATCGGTGATGCTCAGGGGTCGCCGTTCAGAAACAATTTTTTCAAAACTGATAGCGCCGGACGCGCGCTTATCCCCACCGAATGGATCGGGCCGGCCTCTGTTACCGTCGACGCGACTGGATATATCCGTCAGACACTTTTGAACGTTGCACCCGGCAACCTCACTCTTAAAATGAGTAACGCCTTTCTTGCTCAGCGACCTGAAGTTCGCGGACAAGTCACTCAGATGCCCGTTGTCAACGGCGACAAGCTTGTGGATTTTGCATTGGTAATGCCGGCGGTTTCAAAAGCCGATATGCTGAATTTCGACATCGGACAGGTCATCAGCCCTTATAACGACACGCTGACTGCGGCCGGCCAGACCAGCGATATTCCCAGTAACGTGTCTATACCGAAACAAAGCGAAAGTTATTTCATTAATGTAACTCTTGATAAGCCGATATACAGATTGAAATTGCCGAACCTCGGCGCTAAAAAAATTGTTGCAATCCGGGGCCGCTTTGTTTTCAAAACAGTTGCCGATGAGCTCCGAAAGGGAAAACGTTTTGATGAGTTGATTAATTATTTTTCTATTCTCGGCGGCAGCACCCGTGAAACTGTTTTAACCACTGCTACGACCACTCTGGATATTCCCGGAACTGATATGGAATTTAAAAATACATTGGCGGTAAATTCGCCAAACACAGCTGCTGATGAATTAATGCTGGTTCTGGCCACCAGCGAAATGAACGGCGCTATGATTCCAACAGATGTTAAGCGCACAACCAACGGCCAAGCCACTAAACTTCAATCCATGGTGGGTAAACCGGCCTTTGTTGTCAGTTTATTGAAAAAACAATCCGAGTTTATGTCGCAGGACCCAGGTGCTGACCGAATGAGTGCCTCGTTACTGCCATTTACAAAAGGCAGCGCACAGCCCTTGCTGCCGCTGATCGCTAACCCGACAATTGCATCTACAGAAAATTACGTTATTACACTGCCTGAAGCGCCAACAACTGCCGGCATCAACGGAATCGCGGTTTCGGCTTCAATCTCGGATTTAGTTGAAACTCAGGACGCCGGAAAGACCATTTTGATTCCTAACCGCAAGTGGGATATCATTGGATTGGGCTGGACTCAACAGATCAGTCTGCCGAAGTGGCCGCTGGACAATTCAACTGCACGCAAACGCGTAGAAGTAAATTACATCGGTTCAACTTCAGCAAAAATAACCCGATTGGATAACAGCCTGATTGAGAACGCAACACACATTACCCATGCTTCGACTGATTTCTAAATTAACTGTTTTTCTTTTACTATCAGGCTGCAGTCTTTTTGAACCGCGGCCTGAAAGTGTAGATAAAATTATTGAAAAAGCGTCGAGGCAGAAAATATTTTTTGCCTCGTACGATCTTGTCTGGAAAGCCGCGCACTCGGCAATCAAATATACGATCTCAAACGAAAATCAGGATTACGGCGTTATTGAAACTGATTTTATCAAAGCCGTCGATGGTTGGCTGCCGCCCGATCAGACCAGGCCCCAGTTTAAAAGCGCCCGGTACAAATTAACCCTCAGTTTTGCAAAAGGGAATACAAATGGCCGCGATTCCACCCGCGTAACAATTGAGAAGAAAATAGAAGTATTCCGCGATTTTATTTCAGAAACGCAGACTCAGCCATCGGATGGTTTGGAAGAGCAAACTATATTTTACCGTATCGAGCGTGAAATAGTTATTGCACAGGCGCTGAAGAAGGCTTCAACCGCTTCTGAATAATCAGAGCCAGTTGTTCTGCTTTGCTTTGGCCTGCCATTTTTCAACATAGCCTGTGTCTTCAACCGGCTGCCCGGTAATTTTGGATAGCATTTTTGCAGACATCTTTGCAATTTCTTTGTCGGAATCAAACAATCCCCTTACAAAAAAATCACGGTCAGCAAGACTTGCGGCAATGGAGAGCTTTTCAACAATTTGTTTGCGGATCCATAAACTGCTGGTTTTATGAAAGTTATAGGCCTTGCTCATTTCCACCGACAATATATTTTTATTTTCTTCACTCAGATTCGACGAAATAATTTCCACTGCCGCAGATCTTACAACAAGCGATCTATCGTAGATCAGACGTTTCGCTTCGATCATCGCCGCACTTTTATCAACTTTATTCAGCGCCACCAGCGCCGCATTCCGCATAAACCATTCTTTACTTTCAGAAAATTTCTTAATTTGGGTTAATTCGTCTGCGGATGCTGCTTTCGCCGCTTTGATCAGTGACACCCAACGCTGGCTCATACTGAGTTTACTGTTGGCCGCCGAACTCAAATGGGCGGAAAAGTCCTCTACTGCCGAATAAGCCTGAGCGGCAAAAAACAGACATAAAAACAGAGTGCGCATTACGACCCCTTCTTTTTTAAAATCTCTTCAAAGTGGTCGAGCATATCACGTTCACTTTCCGAAACTTCTTTGTCGCCAACAAGTATTACCGGAGGCTCTGCAGTTGCTTCTTCAATTTTTATTTCTGCAACTAGGTTTTCTTGAGTCACTGGCGCATCAGAGGTCGTTGTCTCCATCGCCAAAATCAGATCCGCGATTTGTGCCGCATCCAGCTTCTCAACTGCTTCGGCTTCAACATTGATTTCCGGTTCCTGAACCGGCTCTGCGTCTGGTTTGTTCTCGGGCTCGGTTTCCGGAATTTCAGCTGCAACCACCGGCGCTTTTTCAGCTTGCATTCTAAGTTCGGCAATTTCTTTTCTTAGTTGCCCGATTTCAGAAATGTCTTCGGCAATAATTTCGTATTCAGAAAGTCGCGCCTCAAGATTTTGAACCTTGCTTTTTAATTCGACTACCACTTCCGGGGCTCCGACTTCGCCTTCCGCCGGCGTTTCAACTCCTGCATTGTTGGTTTGAGTTACGAGCTCAAGATTTTTTTCTTTCAGGTCGGTAACAAGGGTATTGGTGTCCATCAACTGGTCTTTTAGCTTCGCAACTTCGATCAACAACTTTTCAATTTCATTGGTGTAATACTGGGCCTGCTTCTGTTCTACGATTTTTCGTTTTTCAAGATCGTCTTCATCAAGCTTGCCGCCCGACTTTGCAGAGTTGTGGTTTTCGGAATCAGCCAGTTCAGTAATCAGATTTACTTTTGGCAGAAAAAAAAGCCGGAACACATAAATAACCAACAACGCAAGAATGGCCGTAAACCCGATTCTGATCATTAGCGTATTGTTAACGGCGACCCAATTGATAAAATAGTTCATCTCTCCTATTATCGCTTTTTCTTACGAGCTGTGGCAAGTATTGACCCCGCCGGAATCCAGACTTATCTAGACTTATATCGAGACCTGTTTTAAATTAAGCTCATGAAACACGTCGATTTATTGCTCAAACATTGCGATGCCCTTATTTACGATCAGACTTCGGGTCGCGTTAAGCGCGCACTGGTCGACATCGCGGTCCAGAACGGGAAAATCTCCGACATCTCCGGCACTCTCAATTATACCGCTGATAAAATATTGAATTTAAAAGGACTCACTGTACTGCCGGGAGCCATCGATTCGCAGGTGCATTTTCGTGAACCGGGTATGACCCACAAAGAAGATCTCGACACCGGAACTCAGGCCGCAATACTCGGCGGAATCACCAGCGTTTTTGAAATGCCGAATACAAATCCGTCAACCACCACGACTGAAGCCTTCAACGAAAAATTAAGTCTCGCAAAAAATCGCGCCAACTGCCATTACGCATTCTTTGCCGGCGCCTCTCACGATAACACCGAAAATCTGCAGGCACTGGAAAGTGCCGCCCATTGTGCCGGAATTAAGGTGTTTTTGGGAGCCTCCTTCGGTTCGCTACTGGTTGATGATGATATAGTTTTCGAAAAAGTGATGCAAAACGGAAAACACCGCCTTACGATCCACTCTGAAGATGAAGCACGCCTGAAAATCAGAAAGCATCTGGCGGTAGAGGCTGCTCACCCGCGCGCACACCCCATCTGGCGTGATGAAGAAAGCGCCATGATTTCCACAAAAAAATCCATAAGTCTTGCAAAAAAATATAAACGTCCGGTTCACATTCTACATGTTTCTTCTTCTGAAGAGATGGAATTTCTCGCAAAGAATAAAGACATTGCCACTGTTGAAATTTTGCCGCAGTTTTTAACGCTTTCAGCTCCGGAATGTTACGAAAGGCTCGGCACACTTGTGCAACAAAATCCGCCTATCCGCGATAAACGCCACTTCGAAAAATTATGGCAGGCCGTGCTGAATGGCACAGTCGATATCATCGGCTCAGATCACGCACCACACACTCTTGAAGAAAAAAACTTACCTTACCCGCAGTCGCCATCGGGTTTTCCGGGCGTCCAGACGCTTATTCCTATAATGCTCAATCACGTTACTGAAAAGAGACTCTCCATCGAAAAGCTTACTGAGCTCATTACCGAAAATCCCCGTCGGATTTTCAATGTAAAAAACAAGGGCCGCATCGAAGTCGGTTATGATGCGGATTTTACAGTGGTTGATTTAAAAAAAGAAAACATTATTACCAACAAGTGGATCGCTTCAAAGTGCGGCTACACGCCGTTCGATGGCATGAAAGTGACCGGCTGGCCCACCCATACGATTTTGCTGGGTAATGTTGTCATGCAGGACGACCAAATTTTAATACCTCATACCGGGCGTGCAATTGACTTCATCCGCTAAAAAGAAAAAAGCGGCCACATTATTTTTCGGCGGACTTCTGCCGATTATTGCTTTTACGGTCATCGAAGAAAGATATGGCATTATTGCGGGCCTTATTGCCGGTATGGTTTTCGGGGTCGGTGAAATCATTTACGAATACGTCACTGTAAAAAAAGTCAGCACGATCACCTGGATCGGAAACGGCCTTATTCTGGGCCTTGGTGCCATCTCGCTTATATTCAATGAAGGCATCTGGTTTAAACTGCAGCCGGCCATCCTTGAATTCGGATTTTTTGTTTTTTTACTTGGCTCTTGGTTTATGAATAAACCGTTTTTAAAGCTCATGATTGAAAAACAGAATCCCGATGCACCGGATTTTGTAAAAGCGCAACTCAGTGGAATGACCTTAAGATTAAGTTTTTTTATGTTGGCACATTCGCTGATTGCCACGTGGGCGGCACTTTACTGGAGCACTGAAGCATGGGTCATGTTAAAAGGTATTGGCCTTACGGTTAGCATGGTCGTTTATATGGCGCTTGAAATTCTGTGGGCCCGGGTGAAACTCAAAAAAAAAGAGATGGCCTGAACCATCTCTTTTTTCGAAAAACTATTTTTCTATTAAATTACATGCAACGACGTAACTGGATTGCGTACAATAAACCAGCTGATACATCTACAGAGTCAATACTTACGTTAGTTGCTTGATTCATTGAATTTGTTACCGCCAGAATGTTGGCATCAACAGTCATCATTAAATCACGGCCAGTAGAGCAAGGAGTCCAGTCAACAGAAGTTGAAATCAATTCATTCTTTAAGCTGTAGTTATCCGCACGGCCAGCAGCGAAGTTCTTTCTAAAAATAGCCGGTCTACGTTGACCAACATAAGCGTAACGGGCTTCAAAGCTACCGCGACCGCCTGAGGGAATTGCCGCAAAACCGCTGTAGTCAAATGCGATCAACGCCACTTGGTAACCAGGTCCGACATTTACCGGAATACGTAAGTTACAAGATTTACGATCAAAGTTTGCATTCATCGCTGTCGGCGCCTGAGCAACGAAGCTGTCGAATAATACGGCCAGAATTGATTGATCATTAGTTAAAGAAATTGAAGCTGAGCCGGCCGGACAGCCTGTGCCGCCGTAAGCTGGAACACCTAATCTGATTTGTGC
>JANPPN010000216.1:0-3721 GCA_031428535.1 Bdellovibrio sp.
GCCAACGGGCTTTTCCGTCTCCGGAAAAAATTCAGCCACCGCTCGTATCAAATCGATTTTTTCAACGGGCTTACTGATATAGCCATCAAAGCCGTTGGCTAAACAGCGCTCTTTCACTTCTTTCATTGCGTGCGCGCTCAATGCGATAATTGGCTTCTTGTAACCTTCGTCACGAAGTATTTTTGTCGCTTCATAGCCGTCGAGCTCGGGCATCTGCAAGTCCATCAGCACGGCATCGTACTGGCCGTCGTGAATTTTCTGCAGCGCCTCGACGCCATTGTTTGCCAGATCGAGGTTTGCACCGACCGAGCGGATATAATACGAAAAGAGCGCTTGATTGTCTGGATTGTCTTCGACCAGCAGAATTTTTTTATTGTTCAGATTCTTGCGGCTGATAATGCTTCCGAGTTGCAAGGCCGTCTTTTCTTTCAACTTACGCTCGGCCTTTGCAATCTGCACGGCATCGCCCGGATCAATCGAAATCAGAAATTCACTTCCCTGCCCGAGCGTCGATTTATTAAGAACGACCGCACCGCCAAGTGCGATGGCCAGACGCTGCGAAAGTGCCAGACCCAAGCCGGTGCCTCCGAACCTGCGGGTTGAGGAAGTATCAACCTGTGCAAACGGAGCAAATAGCTCCTTCACTTTGTCTGCCGGAATTCCGATACCGGTATCCTTTACAAGAATCGCCAGCTTGGTCAGCCCGTTGACATCAATAATTGTTTTTATTTTTATCTCGACGCTGCCACTATCCGTGAATTTAATCGCATTGCCGACGATATTCAGCAGAATCTGGCGCAATCTGAACGGATCGGTAAAAATCTTCTGCGGAATATTCTGGCCCTGTTCAAGGATTAGTTTTAAATCTTTCTTTTCGGCCTCAAGCCCCATCGTCGATTTGATGTCCTCAAAAAATTCAGATACTGTAACGACGGTCTTCTGCATTTCAAATTTGCCGACTTCTATTTTTGACAAATCAAGAATATCATTTATCACATTCAAGAGCTGCAAACCGTTACGCTTTATAATTTCGTAGATTTTTTTGCGCTCATCTGAGGAGACCCCATCTGTAAGAATTAATTCAGAAAACCCCATTACTGCGCCAAGCGGCGTTCGAATCTCATGACTGACATTTGCAAGAAATGCCGACTTGGCAGCACTTGAAGACTCGGCGGCCTCCTTGGCTTCCTTCAGGGCACGCAAGCTTTTTTCAAGGGCCGAATTCGTTTTGAGAAAAGCCTCCTTTTCTTTTGTTCGTTCGATTTCGCGCTCCGCCACTGCGCCGGCTACGATCAATCCGGTAACCTGCAATGCCATAACAAAAATCAGAAGATAGAATACATTTTCGGTTCCGGCGTCAGTCGATCCGAACGGACCGATGCCCTTCACACTCGCAAAAATTACCACGTTCGACAGAAAAAACGAGACTACCGAAACTCCGCGCTGCCCCAGCCTCATGGCCGGCCAGAAAATCAAGGGAAAGAAGAAATAAAGACGGATCGGTCCGCTGAATTTAGTAAAAAACAGAATTACTGCCAACATCGCCAGTCCCAGCGTTGCTTTTTCTTTCTGCCCGACATTTTTCCATTGAAATCTTTCAATGAGATTTGGCGCATAAGCGACCAAAATCAAAGGTGCGACTAAAAGGATTCCCATTGTTTGGGCCGCCCAAAACTGAAAAAAATAAATGAGCTCAACATTTGCAATTCCCGAAAATAGGAATCCCTGAATTCCGAAAAGTGCGGTTACCAGGCCCCCGAAAACGGCAGCAATTACGAGTCTAACGGCATCATCAAACCGATCCAGCGAGTAATGAAAGCCAGTGTCGCGGTGACAAAGATAGGCGGCCAGCAGTGGCCCCACGGTTTTTGCAACATTGGTTCCGAGGTAAATTGAATTCGGATCGCCGCCGGTTATATTTACAGCGAGTGACGCCAAAAAAATGGCGGGCCAAACTGAATAGCCCCAAATCAACAGCGCGGCCAGTGCCAGCCCCGCAGCGGGCCATAATTGAATTCGCATGCCGGTATAACGGTGAACGTTGTAACTAATCACGTCCACGGCAACAAGCAACGCAAAAAGTGTTGCCAGCCTGAAAAAATAGAAGGAAAAGAAAGTTTTGAAAACCCGCTGAATTTCAACTTTGGTCATTAGTCTTAACGGGTATGCAAAATTCAAGCTTGCCCGTATGGGATATTTTGCCTCAATGAAACACCTTGGTATGAAAGATGCTTTAGCAAGAATGCAGTGAATACCAGGAGGCCTTATGCGACCCGTAATTGAAAAACTGATTCAGAAAAAAAAATTCAGACAGGATACGGATGTCGTCGATTTTTTCATCAGTCTAGGAGCCTTTACAAACGGTAAATTTAAAATTCATGTTCTCACTCAGGGATTGAACAAGGCTTTTAATTTATACTTCTGATGATTTCGTTTTAAATCGACCACGGCAATGGCTCCTTTTTTAAATTTCAGATCACTTTTCGCGGCATCTGTTTGCTGATTTAAAAAACCGCTCAAAAATGGTTCGTGCGACACAAAAACAATTACTTTTTCTTTTCGTTTAGCAAGCCAGTCGCGAAGTTGTGCGGGTTTGGCTTGAGGTGTTAGCTTTGGAAGAATGCAGACTTGTGCTTCATTAATCTCAAGAACTTCAAAGATAACATCCAGAGTTTCCTTCGCCCGCAAATAGGGGCTCGTCACCCATAAATCAACATTTCTGAATAGTTTACGATGTTTTAAAACCTGTTTTCGAAAGCTGCGGACTCCTTGCGGAGTCAGCGGCCTATGCTTGTCAAAAATGCCGTCGGCCTTTGCCTTTGCGCGATTCAAGGCCACAGCATGACGTACAAAAATTGCTTTCGACATTTCAGATAATCCATAATTAGTCGATGTCGAGACTCAAAAGTAAACTATTTCGGACGCGCGTAACGCCCGTAACACGCAAAACTTCATGCTCAAGCACATCTGCTTCTTCACTTGTTTTAACAAAGCCTTTCAGCGTGATTTCACCGTTCTGACTGAAGACGGAAATTCGATTCGGATCAAAGTTCCGAATACTTGTCCGTAATTGCTGTTGCACATTCTCTTTTAATCGCAGATCCAGCGAATTCGGTACGTAAACCTGAGGTGTAACCAGTAAGGGCATCTGGTTCGATGCTCCAAGGCCTTTTTTGGCATCCACGGCCGCCTGTGCTGTTAAAAAAAGTGTGCAAACAAGTAAGGTAAGCAAAGTCTGTTCTTTCATTTTTAATCTCCTCTGTTGGGAATGGAATTCGCCAACTTCAGATGAATTGCAAAATGGTCTCCAACTGGTAGCAATGCTTAAATTTAACTTCAGACCCCGAAGCCGTCACTTTTAAGGACCTACGCGGAAAAATTCCACTCCTAGAATCTGAATCGAATACCGATTCCCACTTCGATATAGACCGAAGTATTAGGAGTCAAATCTATAGTGGGCGCCACTTCGCCAAAGAGTTCGAGGTCTGGATTCGAAGTCTGAGTATTTATCCCGATCGGTCCGCGGATTCCGATTTTGGTTTTTCCGCTATCAACGCCGGTGCGGATGTTAATCAGCCGCAGCCCCGGCCCGTAATAGAGATAAACCGGACTTACACTTCCCATTGCAAAATTCCGCGCTTTTTCGATGATATAATCAATATGAAAATAATTTCCATATTTAGAATCAGTTGAATAAGCCAAAACTCCGTCGATTGAACGG
>JANPPN010000217.1:0-21108 GCA_031428535.1 Bdellovibrio sp.
TCTAAGCAACGGACCATTAGGTTCAGCGTTTCCGCAATCACAAGGCCTGGCCCTTGCGGATAAATTAGCAGGCCACAACGACCGCACAACATTCTGTGTGTTATCGGACGGCGCCGCAATGGAAGGCGAAGCTAAAGAAGCCCTTGCTGCCGTACCTGGTTTAGCCCAAAAAGGAAAGCTGGCTCCGTTTGTTCTTATCATCACGGATAACAACACAAAATTGTCGGGACGTATCGATCAGGACGCGTTTTCGATGATTCCAACTTTTAACTCGCTCGAGGCACTTGGCTGGAAAGTTATCCGCGTCGAAAACGGCAATGATCTTCAGGCATGTACAACGGCCCTTGAACAGGCGATGAGTGCGGCAGAAATTAATCCATTAATTCCGGTAGCAATTTGGGCCAAGACCATAAAGGGCATTGGAACCAAAAAGACCGCAGATTCGGCCAGCGGGGGCCATGGCTTCCCGTGCAAATCACCTACTGAGTTGCCGGCATTCTTAAAAGAAATATACGGCGATACCGCACCGCCAGCTTTATTCAACACTTGGATCGAAGAGCTTGTTGTTCTTGAAAATACAATAAAAGCAACTGCGGTTCCGGATACAGGTGAAAAAATCCAGATCGGAATTTCTAAAGCAATGGTCACAGCCTTTAAAAAAGGACTTCCGGTTATTTCAGTTACCTCGGACTTGCCAGGCTCAACCGGAGTTGCGGGCTTTAGAAAAGAATTTCCGCATGCGGCTATAGATGTTGGAGTTGCTGAAAGTAATATGATTTCAACAGCGGCAGGCCTTTCAAAACAGGGCTTCATTCCGGTTGTGGATACATTCGCACAATTCGGGGTTACCAAAGGGGCGTTGCCAATCACTATGGCGATGCTTTCTCAAGCGCCGATTATCGGCGTGTTCTCGCACACGGGTTTTCAGGATGCTGCCGACGGCGCCTCTCATCAGGGTTTAAGCTATATGTCGATGCTGGCAACTATTCCCGGAGTTGATCTTTATTCGCTTTCCAGCAGTGAAGAGGCCGAGATGCTGATGGGTCAGATTATTGAAAAATTTGCAGCTGACCGTGTTGCCGGTAAAAAAGTTCACACGGCGATTTTCTTTTTAGGTCGTGAAAACTTTCCGAAAACTTTTAAAGTGGATGGGCTTGCGCTTGACTACAAACCTGCAGTACCGCAGGTTCTGAAAGACAACACGATCAAAGGTAAAAATGTACTGTTGTTAACCACGGGCTCACTTGTGGGCGAAACTCTGCTGGCTGCCGAAAAACTGAAAAATCTGAAAATTGGTTCAATCGTTGTGAATCAGAACTGTCTGAATAAAATTGATCTCGAAACGCTTAAGCCGCTGCTGCAAAAATGCGAAGGGCGAATGGTCACTAACGAAGATCATCAGGTTTTATTGGGGCTTGGGGCTTTTGTAACTCACCAATTGGTGCAAAACGGCATCAACGTTAAAGTGAAATCGCTGGGCGTGCACGGGGAGTTCGGCCAAAGCGCTTACAATGCGATCGAACTTTATCGTAAGCATGGTATCGATTCCGACGCGGTTGTAGCCGCAGCAGAACTTATTTAAGGTTAGCCTGCAAATAGGCTGTGGCAGCTCATGACCGGCTTTCTCGAGTTAAACTGAAGACCATCATTAATGAAGTTTTCGAAGGTCTGGACTTTCTTATAGATCTGGTTCACAGTTGCGTTGTTTTCAAGAAACCGGATAATCACGTTTCCGTGCGAGAGCACAACCAAACCGACAATTCCGTGAACGATAAAGGTCACGATTGGAACCTGGCCATAAATGTGCGGCTGCAGGACCATGCTGATACTGGCCAACTGCGAAAGAATCAGCCAGCGCAACTCACCGACCCGCTTCATCATCATCTTTGCAACCGGATTTTTTTCACTGTCGATCGAACCGTATAATTCCATCCAGGCAAACCCAGTCAGAGTAACAAGCCCGCCGATTTTGGCGGCTGTTGTCCAAAAATCCATCGTTATGACCACATCTGAAATGTGATCAAGTGACAGCAGACCGGTTCGTACAGTTTGCACGGCAACCCCGAATGCGAAATTAGCCAGAAACTGACTTCCTAACACCTTAACTGCAGTCAATTTTTCTCCGACAAGAAAGCGGTCAAAGACCGTAATTAATTTGTTTTTCAAAGGGCCGGTCATTTTTGTCCAGAGGTCGCGATCAAGCCCGAATGTGGCGGCCATAACCAGATTCATCAGCACCATGCTGGTTTTTTGATGAATGTCGAGCGAAGCCGAATGGATCCAGATCATCGTATCAAAGCCAACTGTAATCGTGAGGACCGTTAGCCCGACTCGATCATGCATGACTGTCTGCTTGGCGCGGGCGTAATAGGCGTTGAAGCCAGAAGCAATTTTTTGCGACGCACTTGCAAGTTTGCCTATGGGTATGAAGCGCAACAGTCTTTTATCGCCGGGCTTAGCAGTTGCACGGACTGCAGCCTCGATCACGCTTTCCTGATCGGTGCTGATGAGAATATCAGAATTTTTATTGGTTTCTGAATTGAGGAGTTCGGCAATTTGCGCTGGAGTTGTCGTGGGCGATTCGCTTACAGTGATAAGTGCCGCGCGGTTCTCGGTGAGTGGCGCTTGGATAACAAGTTTCGGAGAGTTGGTCTCAGTGGGTTCAACTCCGGCATGTGCGCCGGAATTTAAAATCAAAATGGCGATGGCAGCAAGTTTCCAACAGTGCACGTGAGCCCCTTTCCAACACTTGGGTGAAGTGCAGTTTCTGTTCCGAATATACGTAATTACAGAAGAACTGGGGCATTCAAACGTGAAAAAAGCACCTCACTGTCTAAAAGTAAGACGCTTTTTGAAACTATATAAAACTAAATATCAAAACAGACTATTCGTCTTCGAGATCATCGCCGAATCTTTTTCGAAGCTCCGAGTCTGAAGCATTTTGACAATCTTTTGCCCAAGCTTTACAGGCATCCGGACAGCTGCCACCTGATTGATTCACATTCATTTTACAGATTTGCATGATGATCTGTTTACGGCATGCTTGCTTGGCATTAGTCACACAATAAGATTTCTTTACCTCTTCAAATTTACCTGCAAAAAGTTCAAACAGGCTATCGGTCAAAGACAATTTGAAATCCTGAAAGGGCACGTACGAACCACCTCTATCATCTCGGATCACATCCGCCGAGACAAACGAGACCGGCAGAGCGGCGGCAAGCGCAAATATAATTAGGAAATTTTTGATGAAGCCTCCAATAGGATTATTATCGGAATAAAAGGGCTCAGGCTGTAGCTCAAGAATCAAGTAGCGCGTTTCATTCTGGAACGGTTTTGGGATGAGCAAAGCGCTCACGTTCGTTCAGCCAGAACAGAAACTCGGTCGGGCCAATTTGGTGGGTCAGTAAGCCAAGCTTTAGCGAAAGAAAAAAGCTGAGATTGAAAATCATCGACCGTTGCCGGCGCTCGCCTTTTTTTAAATAAATTTCAGTTTTTTTCAGCGGAGAAATAAATTGCATAGCCCCGAAGAAAACGGCAAGTTCCGCTTTAAATACCCCAAGTTCGTCTCTACAGAAAAGTAAAAATTCTTCATTTTCAATTAATGTGTTGATGTCAAAATCGGGCGGCTGAGTTGAGAATAAAAACGCAGCAAGTATGGCCGACATCAACTCCGTAGGATCGGCAAAATTTACGCCGAAATAATCAAATTTGCGAACGTAGCTTAAAAATTCGTGCTGTTGGTGTTCGTTCGTAAAAAGCTTGTGGATGGACGGCATTAAGATTTCGAGAACGTTCAGGTCATAAAGTTCGATCAGGGCGTGTTCAACATTCTTAAGCCTGAAAAACTTGAGCCATTCTTCGCGACGTCGCGGAAGTACGGTTCTTTTGAGTTCCTGTTTCAGGCTCATGATCTGTGTGCGTAATTCAGTCTCGATCGTAAAATTAAGCTTTTGCGAAAGACGAATTGCCCTGAGAATCCTGACCGGATCTTCAATTAATCTTGCCTGCGGATCGCCGATCATTCTCAGCGTGCGGGAATGAATGTCTTCAAGACCCTTGCAATGGTCCACAATGACCTGATCGATGGGGTCGTAGTAAAGTGAATTGATCGTAAAATCGCGTCTGAAAGAATCTTCTTCGATATTTCCGAAAAAATTTTCTTCGACCAAATGGCGATCTTCACTATCGGTGGTTTCGAGTTCCTCGGAGGTGGCGGCCCTTCTGAAGGTTGCAATTTCATAAATATGCTCACCGCGCTTGGCGTGAACCAGTTTAAAACGTCTGCCAATAATAAAACTATAAGGTACTTTTCTTTTAACTTCATTCGGGAGCGCGTTCGTGGCGATATCGAAATCTTTCGGCTTTAGGCTCACAAGCAAGTCGCGAACTCCGCCGCCAACTAAGTACGCCGCAAAACCGGATTCTTTCAGGCGTTTCAAAATCTGCGTGGCGTGAGAATCGATGTCTCCCATCATTTCCTGAAGTTTTAAATTGTAGAGCTTCATTAATGAAGCTTGATCGGGAATCGCCATTCCTATTTTTTAATTGAGCTTCGAATTCAAGTCGAGTACTTAAAGTGCTGTGTACATAGATAATTTTAATTACTCAATTTTAGGCACGAATACCGAGCAACGAATTGTCTTCTTGCATGGTCTTATGGCCTTTTCTGCCAACTGGCGGAAAATCGCCAACAAATTGGAAGACAAGTATCAATGCCTCATCTATGACCAAAGAGGCCACGGTCGTTCCTTTAAGCCCGATTCGGGTTACGCGCTCAATGATTTTGCCGAAGACTTGTACAAAATTACAAGCGAACTTGGCTGGACGAGTTTTCATCTGGTGGGCCACTCGCTGGGTGCCAGAATCGCGATGGTCTTTGCAGACAAATTTCCTGAAAAAGTGAAAACGCTTACAATTGAAGATATGGCGGCCAGTGTCCAACCGGAATCCTATCACTATTACGAAAAAATGCTGAATTTAGTGCCAACGCCATTTTCTTCCCGCGAGGCGGTGAAAGAATTTTTCAAAAATTCGTTTCTTGAAAAGTTCAAACCCAATGAAAACCCGAATGTCTTACTTACTTTCTTACAGGCCAACATCGAAGAAAAGCCATCCGGAAATTACGACTGGAGATTTTCTAAACAGGCCATTATTGACACTGCCAAAGAAAACCACAATCAGGACCGTTGGCGGGAAGTCAGCTCTTTTAAAATGCCCGTTTTGCTGGTTAGGGGCGAATTTTCTCATATTTTAAGCGCTGAAGAGTTCGAAAAGATGCGACACGTGAACCCGCAAATTACCGGAATCGAGATAAAAGGGGCCGGTCATTGGCTGCACTATGAAAAATATGAGGAATTCACTCAGATTTTAGTGAAATTTTTGTCTGAAAATTAAAATCCTCGTGCCTTTTGCACATTGCGCAAGTAGCTTCAAGCGTGACACAATGAGCCCGATCTAATATCAAAGAAAGCCACATGAAGTATTCAGAGCTAAATTTAGACCCCAGACTTAACGCCGCCATCGAAAAACTCAATTACGCGGAAGCCACTGCGATTCAGGAACAGACAATTCCTCACATTCTGGAAGGCAAAGATGTTGCTGGCCTCGCGCAAACCGGCACCGGCAAAACCGCCGCCTTTTTGATTCCACTTATTGAGCGAATTCTCAGAACTCAAAGCGAGCCCGATAGTCCGCGCGCGCTTAAAGACTGGAACGTCCGAAGTTTCGTGCTGATCCTCGTTCCCACCCGCGAACTTGCCGATCAGATTAACGAAAACGTCGTTAAACTTTCAGACGGTTGTGGAATGAAAACCTATCCATTCTACGGCGGCACTGGCTACGACAAACAAAAAGAAGCCCTGCAATCAGGATTACAATTTGTTGTTGCGACTCCTGGCCGCTTGATTGACCTCTACAAAGAAAATTTCGTCGACCTCAAACAGGTTCGCGCCATCGTGTTTGACGAAGCCGACCGCATGTTCGACATGGGCTTCAAAGACGACATGACCTACATTCTCGGACGCGTTCCAAAAGACCGCCAATTTCTGGTGTTCAGTGCCACCCTTAATTTCGACGTATTGAATACCGCTTACCAGTTCGGTGCGGAACCGGTTGAAATCAACATCAGCCGCGATCAGGCTAAAGCCGAAAACGTTAAAGACTTCATTCTCCACATCGGAAATGATGAAAAGCCTCAGTACTTGGTTTCGATTTTAAAAAAAGAAAATCCGAAGCAAGCCATGATCTTTACGAACTTCAAACACAATGTTGATCGTATCGCCATGTTCCTTCTTGATAACAAGATTCCGGCTATGGGCATTTCAAGCCTTATGAGTCAAAGTCAGCGCAATCACGTCATTGAAAAATTTAAAGCTGAAAATGATCAGAATATCCTGGTTGCAACTGACGTTGCAGCCCGCGGACTTGATATCAACGGCGTTGACGTTGTCATTAATTACGAAATGCCGCAGGATGCCGAATCTTACGTGCACAGGATCGGCCGTACCGGCCGGGCCGGACGCGAAGGTAAAGCCTTCTCGTTCATCAGCGACCGCGACATCGACTCTCTCGAGCGCGTCGAAAACTACACTAAAAATAAAATAGAGGCCGTTTTTATGGAAGACACAGAACTCGTCAAAGATTTAAAACCACTTAAGCGCGAAGAAGCCTCTTACCGCGGTAAATTTGATAAACCACGCCCAGGTGGCCGTGGTCAGGATCGCGAGCGTCGTCCAGGTAAAAAATTTGAAGCCCGCACACCAGGTGCCAAAAAACCTTACGAGCGCCAACCTGAACGACCAACTTACGATCCCAACAAAAAGCCAGACCTCAAGACTTTAAAATCGGATCAAAAGCCCAATGGCGCCGGTAAGAAGTTTCAGCCTTCGAAGCCACAGCAGCCGCAGAAATCCGGCTATGTTCCAGGTGGACAAACACAGGCACCGCAAAAAGGTAAACCTGCATTCAACGCAAAACCTTCTAACAAAAATTTCCGAAGCAACAGCAGCAGCGGCGGTTACAAAAAACAACCGGCCAAAGATGCTTCGATCGGCCAAAAAGTTAAATCATTCTTTCAGAAAATTTTCGGCTAGTTCCAAATTTTACCGGAGATTGTCAGACTCGATTTTTCGTAACTTACTATTCTTATCAAACGGTAAAAACGCCTTGGGTACATACTGATCCAGGGCTGATTTCTTTTTATTCTTTATCAGCTCGTCGGTAATCCACGATTTAATTTTATTGTATGCCGATGCGCGGTCTTCAGGGCCATCCACGGCAAAGCTCGTCTGAAAAAACAGGTTCTCATTCTCGGTTACGATCAAACCCGCAAGCGCTACGGTATCGAGTACCGAGCCGGTTTTCCCGAGCAGTACTCCATTACTGACATCACTGCCGTAAAGCTGCGTAACCGTACTGTTGCCGTCTTCGACGGTGTCTTTTCCGGCTACCGGTAGAATGTCTTGTAAGTTAAACCCGGCCTGCATAACCGAGTTACGCAGGTCAGACATCATTTCAAGTACTGCCGTGCACGACGCCTTATTGTAAACTTTTGATCCGTTCACTAAGACTGGGTAGCCCGAGCCATTGATGATGGCCACTTCACTAGGGTGCACGGTCAATAAACGGGTTAAAATAAAATCGACGTAGTTTTCTTTAACAGAAAGCATTCTAAAAAATCTGTCTGCGACATAATTGTTTGAATTGCGATTCATTTCCTTTAAATTTCTGGAAAGTTCTGAAGAGGGTAGATACAGGCTAACTGTGTTGGTTGCGGAGTTGAATTCGCGCTTTTCTAAAAAACGGATATCGTTCACTCTTAATGCTAGGCTGGCTGGCAGCTTTAAATTCTCAATGGTCATGGCCTTCGCGTTCAATCTTGCAAGTCCCGCATTGATGTTAAGGCTGTCTTTACGGAGATCTTTCATGATCTGCACGATGTTCTGGTCTTCGTTTCCATGCGCCAGCATTGGGTCGTAGCGTACGTCGCTGGCGTAATTGAAATTTTCATCGTACGTGAGTTTGTTCACGTGCTTTACGCCGATTCGGTTCAGCTCGCCCACAAAGAACTGGTACATGTCTTTGTCAAAATACGGATAGTTTGCACCCTCGAAGTGAACATCGAAGGTTTTGTTCGGGAGGGGAGTAATGTGCACGATCGTTGGAAAGCGATATTTTAGGCCAAGGCGAGCAATTGCCCAGTGGGAGGTGAAGACTTTTGTGACAGAGGCTATCGTGTAGGGATTGTTGATATTCATGCCTTCGATTAGGCCGCCGGTATTTACTTTGGTGCATTGGGTGTTGAGGGCCGTGCCAGCGAGGGCTTCACCGAAGGCAATGGCAACGAATACGAATGCAGCTATTTTTCTGAACATGAACCCCTCTTGTGCAGCAACCGATTTATGCCTAAAAATCAGAGAGGATTCAATGAAATAAAGATTACTAGCGACAGAAACTGCCAAATCGGCCAGCGAGCCAATTCTCGAACAGAAAATCCGACAGACGTATTTTACCTTTACGGCGATGCGAAACAATGTGGCATTTCCTCTGACTAGTTCTTGCAATAGTATTATTTTCTTGATGCCTACTATTATGTATTTAACTATATGATGGACTTTAGTCCGGTAAGACATCCATGAGAAATATTTGAGGAAACTGAAATGAAGAGCAAACGTCCAATAGGTATTGATCTATTTGCTGGGGCAGGCGGAATGAGCCTCGGTTTTGAGCAGGCTGGTTTTGATGTAAAGGCCAGCGTTGAAATTGATCCCGTCCATTCTGCGATTCACAAATTTAATTTTCCTAACTGCACAACAATTTGTGAAAGTGTTGTTAATCTTACAGGTAAGCAAATTTTATGTCGTGCAAAAATTGATGACCAAGTTGATGTGATTTTTGGGGGCGCCCCCTGCCAAGGCTTTTCAATGATTGGATACCGCGTCCTTGAAGACCCAAGAAATTCCCTGGTCTTTCATTACTTAAGACTTGTTGCAGAAATTAAACCAAAGAGTTTTGTTTTCGAAAATGTTAAAGGCCTGACTGTTGGCGACCATAAAAAATTATTAGGTGAGTTTATAGAAGAAGCAAATCGGATCGGCTATGAGGTTGTATCGCCTTATAAAGTTCTTAATTCTGCTGATTATGGAGTTCCTCAAGACAGGCAACGTCTTTTTATTGTTGGAACTCGAAAAGGAATTAAATTACCAAACTATCCAGAACCAACTGTATTGCGTTCAAAAAAGAGAGGCACAAAGAATTTGCCGCTTTTGAATTTGCCTCAAGGGCCTACAGTGTGGGACGCAATTGGTGACATTCCCGATTTAGATACATTTGAAGAGTTGCTAGATTCAGATAAAGTGAAAACCAAGCTGAAAAAACCATCTGCCTATGCGTCTCTTCTTAGAGATGATCAGTCTGACGATACAAACTATGCGTATCAACGCAGTTGGAACAATTCATATTTAACTTCAAGCACACGAACCGTTCATACTAACGAATCGATTAGACGATATGAAGCTGCTGATCACGGAACTTCTGAACGCAAAAGCCGTCTCTTTAAGTTAGACCCAAACGGTATTAGCAACACAATACGAGCAGGAACAGACAGTCAAAGGGGTGCACACACGTCACCAAGACCTCTGCACCCTTTCTTAGGCAGAGTTATCTCCGTAAGAGAAGCGGCTAGACTGCATTCTTATCCCGATTGGTTTCGATTCCATGCAACAAAGTGGCATGGCTTTAGACAAATTGGAAACTCAGTTCCTCCAATGTTAGCCCGAGCTGTGGCCTCTCAAGTAATCAAAGCCCTTGGAGTTAAACCACAAAAACCAAAAGAAAAAATTGAACTAGGAGACGAAAGCCTCCTTTCATTTAATATGTCAGACGCTTCAAAATATTTCGGCGTTTCAAAATCTGTTATTCCTCAACGCACTAGAAATTTCGGTGCAATTGAGAAAGATGCAGAAATGTAAATGGCGAAAAAGAAACTATCAAACGCCTACGAAAAAATCATTCAGACCATCTTTTTTAATCATTTCAAAAAAGGCGCTAATGAATTTGAATTCAATCGAAATGAATTTGCCGAAATAGCAAAAAAACTCGGCGTAAATATTCCGAAAAATCTCGGCGATGTTATCTATTCATTTCGCTATCGAAGACCTTTGCCTGCAAAAATTGTTAAAACTGCCAGCAAAGGAAAGGCTTGGACAATTGAGTTAGCAGGTCATGGTGGCAAGTATAAATTTAAACTGGCCTCTGAAACATCTTCTAACTTTGTTCCACGTTCAAACCTTGCTCCAATCAAAGTTCCGGATGCAACCCCGGAAATCGTAAAGTTTTTTCCATTAAACGACGAGCAGGGGCTGCTCGCAAAACTGCGCTATAACCGCCTTGTTGATATTTTCTTAGGAATGGCAACTTATTCGCTTCAAAATCATTTGCGCACGACCGTCAAAGGAATCGGACAAATTGAAATTGATGAAATCTACGCTGGCGTGAACAAAAAGGGCGAGCAATTTGTTATCCCTGTTCAAGCCAAAGGCGGGGCCGACAAGTTGGGTGCAGTTCAAACTGCCCAAGACATCGCTTGTTGTAAAGAAAAGTATCCAAAATTTATTTGCCGGCCTGTTTCCGCACAATTTATGGACAAGGGTGTAATTGCCCTTTTTGAACTTGGGCTGGTCGATGATGAAGTAAAAATCATCGATGAAAAACATTACGCGTTAGTTCCGGCGTCTGACTTTAAATAGGCGCAAACTAAGCGGTAAACGAAAAATCTAACTGAATCTTAAATGAACCCTGGTCTCCACGACGTTTTAAGAAATCCAGAAACTTTTCATCTTCACGAGGTAATCCCATCTGCTCGAGATTTTCCTTTAAAGAGTTTACACCTTCACGTTCCTCTTTGTACTGAATCACAGTTTTCTGATTGTAGACCCAAGCCGGAACGATGATCGCAAATGCGGTGCCTGCATCATCGGCCGAGTTCGAATCAAGAACTCGTGTGCCGCTGGTGCCTTCCCAAACGCGGGAGAAGAAGCCTAAGTGCGAGCGCGGGATGTTGGCCATAGTGCCTTTTGCGGTGAAGGTGTTGAATTTTTTAATTTTGTTGATTTCAACTGCGGCTTCTTTGATGCCCGAATTGTTATCGGTGCCGGTTCGTTTGATTTCGATATGTGCGATTTTCAGTTTTGTCAGCGCCTGAGCTGCATTTTTTCCGTCTGCAAGGATCATTTCAACTTTTCCGTCGGCCATAACAGCTTCGAGAACTTTTTTGCGGTAATCTTCAGTTTGACCAAGAACAGTTGCCCATTCTTCATCTGTTGCGCCGTCCATTCCGAAAGGCACGGTTTTTAAGACGAGGTATTTGTCGTTGATGCCGATGTCTTGCATGAGTCCGTGTAAGTACTGACCGCGGGTGCCGGTTAACGCGCGAGAAGTCAGGATGTCGTCAACGCCATCGGGGTCTGCCAGAATCACGATTTTTGGTTTGTCGAAAGTTCCGCGGTAGTGGCCGAAATCGCCAACGCACAAAGGATGCGTTTTGATGTTGAAGTTGCCGGCGCCTTCAGGGTCTTTGCAATTGGGGTTAGAGTCTTTGCCATTTTTCATTTTACCGATGAGGGGCACATCTAGGTTTTCTTTCATGATCTTGGCCATTTTTTCGCCGGGGCCCATATCAAAGACGTAGCGGTTTTCAATTGTACGCGGGCGCGCTGAAAAAAGTTCTTCTTTTGAAATTCCGTCGGCAGGTTTTGCGTTTGTAGCTGCTGCGATCTTTGCTTTGTCGAAAGCGGGGCGGTCACGTGTGCCGATAACAACGATGTGAGGTTGACCAGGCATTCTTGATGCTGAAGAAACGGAAACCATGCGGTTTGCAGGAGTACCGAAGTCGTAGAATGCAGGGCCGATGTCGGCGCGTCCGTAGACGTAAGGTTGTTCTTTTTCGAATTTGCTGACCATGCCTTTGTCGGCTTCAATTTCCCAGCCGGCTTTTACCCAAGGTTTTAAAAGGGCAAGTGACTTTTCAACTTTTGCAGGTGCCGTGGCGGGGCTTGCGCTTAGCGACGTGGGGTGCGGAAATTCAGCAACTAGTATGTCGTTGTTGAGGGTTGAACCATCTGAAAGTTTCAGGCCTTTAAGCGAAATTGTTTTGTTGTTGTTGATCGAGATTTTTGCGAGGTCATAACCGCCGATTTGGGCCGGGTGAATAATTCCGCTTTTTCCGATACCAGCATTAGAAATGGCCAGAGTCGGGTAAACTTTTTCGATATTATCAGCAAGAGCTTTTTGTGCTTCTTTAAGTTTAGCTTCGGCCGCCGCAAGTTTCGGATCGCCGGGTTTTAAGCCCAGATCGTCATAGGGAACATTTACGCCGAGAATTTTGAAGATATCTTTTTCGTCTTTCGTGAGGGCAATCGGAAGTTCTTTATTCCCGCCGGCCGCCTGAGACTTGAAAACCGGAACTTTTACTTTTTTAGTGATGATATCTTCATTAGTAAATTTTGCACCGACTTTGCCGCCGCGGCTTTCAATGTAAGTGCCGATAGCGTCATGGGCCGACCCGCCGAAAAGCACAATAAGTCTGAGCGAGTCTTTATTGTTGCGGATGATCCAGTCGATTAAACTATTTCTCCATTTAACCATTGGGCTGTCCTGATCCTGCGACATCATCCAGATGCCATTATCTACGACAGAGTCGAAAGAAACTTTTTTAACGCCGTTAACTTCAGTAATGACCGGAGCGCCGTAACCTGAGTACTGGCCTTTAATTGTGAAAGCAAAGGCATTCATAAAAGCTGCGCTGGTTTCAACGCCGAAATGGGCCGCCATATCCTGTGCGCGTCCACCGAAACCGGCTGTTGCGGTACGTCCGGCAGCTTCAGCGATGTGAGTGCCATCCTGACCGATGAATAAAATTTTAATACTGTTCGGATGTTGCAGCATTCTCCAGAGCGTGGGGCCGAAGGCTGGTCTGAATTTTTGATCGCCGGTTAGCTCTTTTGAAATTCCCGGCATGTAGGGTTGAGCGGCGACGATATCAATAAGTTCTTTTCCCATCGGGGTTTCAGGCGCCGGGCCCGCATCGTAAGACCAGGGCGATGTGACGTCCTGCACACTTGACACAGTTCGAGTTGAGACAGCCTTGTGCTCGCGGTGACTGCAGCCGGTCCAAACAAAAATAGCAACCGAAATTAAAACGATTAATAAGCACTGCTTCATAAATTTCCTTCGCCGGTTGGGGGGATGTATTCAGGTTAGTTAAAAGCGATCTTGTTTACAAGACCAGAAGACTTAAGTTGAGCGGTCATTTCGTCCAGTTTTTTCGAGGCTGACAAACTTTCATATAGGTTTCAGATTAGGATAAAATCTCAAGCACGGGAGGAAATTCATGTTTTTGCCTCGCAAAATAATTGTGGCCTCTATTTTATTGATTTTTTCATCGGTATTTTTTATCAGCTGCAACCTTGTTGGTGTGCGAACACCGGCGGCCTCGAATGACCAGGATAAATCCATCGTTTTAATCGGGAATATTCCCGGCGTTTTTCTCAATAAAGATAAATCCAAATTCTTTCTGGGTTTCGTCGAAATTTCAGGTAAACGGGTGATTACCGCAATGGGCGCGCTAGCTGCCGATGTCGTAATAGACTTTGCCGCTGAACAAAAAAAAGAAAAAACGGTTATCTCACTTCTTCAGCCTAATTCTAAAACTTACGATGCTATCTATCCCGGTCTTTTGAATCTGCATAATCATACCAAACAAAATGTGCTGCCGACCTGGGCGGCGGCCAAAGGCCAGTTTCAGAACCGTTTCGAATGGCGCGACTGGGGCAATTACAAAAAGTCGGTCAGTCAGAATATGAATCCGTGGATCGGTTACGGCGTAGCAATGAATTGCGCGGCATTTCGGTGGTCGAATCTTCAGAACATGATTAACGGCACAACTTTTCTGCAGGGCCCGAGCTCTTGCATAAAAGGTTTCGGAATTTACAAGGTTGAAGACAGATCGGCCTATGTGTCAGTGAAGGCCGGCGTACAGGCGCCAACAGATCTGGTTTACCCGCTCGAAATGGCTTATGTGTGGAATGTTCTGAAAAAAGATATCGAAGCGGGTATGACGTATGAAGCCGCATTGTTAAAAGATATCAAGTTACATTGCGCGGGCCCGGATATTGAAACCGTCACTCTCGAAAATATTAATTCAATTGTGGGTGTGAAAGTACTTTCCAACAAGAAAATTCTTGAAAGTTCCTGTACCAAAAACCCCGAAACCTTACATCCCAAATTCGTGCGCTATATTTATTTCGTTCACAAAACTATTGCCGGCAAAAAAGAATACCTAAATTCCGAAAATCATTCTGCGATCATCGCTCATTTAGGTGAAGGCCGCCGTAACGATCCGTATAATCAGACTGAATATCAGATGATCAAATTACTTGGGTTGAATAAACCGCATGTGAATTTCATTCATGGCGTTGGAATGCGCGGTGACGGAATCGCGGGAAACGACCCGGCTGATAAGTCCGACAACAATGATGATTTTCTTGATCTTGCAAAAAACGAAATGGGGCTGATCTGGTCGCCTTATTCTAATCTGCTTTTATATGGTGAAACGCTCGACATTGAGTCGGCACATCGGGCCGGGGTCAGGCTTGCGATCGGTTCAGACTGGGTGCCGACCGGCACTAAAAGTGTTCTTGAAGAAATTAAGCTTGCCGCCAAGTATGTTGATCGTACATCGCTGCAGGATAAGTCAGGAAAGCTGAACAAGATATTCACCGATGAATATCTTTATTCGATGATGACCGAAAACTCGGCCAAAATGATTAATCATTGGGGTGCGGCAAGCGGCGAAGCCGGTGTTGGACAACTGGCAATTGGTGCAATGGGTTCCGTTATAGCCGTGGGAATTCAAAATCAGAATCCGTATACAAATCTTGTGCGGTTTGCAACCGAACGAGAAATAAATCTGGTGGTCGTAGATGGCAGCCCGATTTACGGAAACGTCAATTATCTTGAACAGGCCGGAATCCCGAGTGGCCAATACGAAATTTTTTCTAACGAAATTTCAATTGAAAATCAGGCCGCCGCCGAGCAGCTTGCAAACGCAGGAATTCTAAAACCGGATCTTAACAAATTGATACCTGCATCGGCAGAAGATGGCGCCGAGCCGGCTGATGCCGATGGTGGAACTGTAGAAGAGCCGTTCCTGACGAAACTGGGTAATGAAATCCGGAATTACCGTGAAAAAATTCCGAAAAAAGATAACTGCCAATTTGCGGTTCCGAAAGCTTTTGTAAATCCGGATACGAAGCCTTTTGAAGCGGTCATCAATAATTTTGAAAAAGAAACTCATCTTGATCTTGATAAAATTGCCGATATTCAATTGCTGCTTTCGGTGTCTTCACTGACTCAATCACTGAACAGGTTGTCTTCGCAGGGCGATTCTAAATTTGCGATGAGTTATTTTCCGAATTTGTATACGTGCAACGATTCCGTAGAAAAGCACTCACATCGGTACAATAAGTACGTCAGTTCAGACGGTAACGATGAGCTCAAAGTGAACATGGTGGAACAAACCAGAAAACAAAACCGCGTAAGTGTGCCAAAAACTGCCGAAACACTGGCGACTCAATACGGTTTAAAATTTGAAATTAAATAGATGTTGGCAGATTTTCAGCGCCATTTAAAAGAGCCGAGAACCTGGTTACAGACAGCAACAGTTGCCGAAAAACCGGCAACATCATCGGAACACGTAGCAACAATCATTTTATCCTGCTTGAAAAAAAAGACCTGTCGTGACTTTGTCGTTTTATTTTTTTGATCGAGGTCGACAACTACCGAAGGCACCGCGCTGCTGCTGTTTGATTTTAAACTCGTAACTTCAAACCCGTATTGATTATAATCCCGTAAATATTGACGAACATAGCGTTCAAGATGAGTTTTCGGTGAAACCGTTTCCATTCTAAATGTCAGTAAGGTTTTGGTTCCAACTCCGAGTTCAATCGAATTAATGCTGGTTGCCAGCGACTTGTTAAACTGCCAGTTAAGCGGCATCGTATCGAGTTTAAAGCCCATTTGCGTGAAGGCGAACGCTTTGCCCGGTTGATTGATGATGGAAGATCCGGTTAGTGGGTGAGTTGCGGTGAAGCCACTATTTAACAACAATAAAAGCAAGACGTTCATAGAGCTATCCTAGCCGATTATTCGATTTTATTCAAAATTTTAGTCATTAAACTTGAATGGTTTATCTTTTTTATAGTGGTCAGTTCGAACCAATTCGACTTCGCGGCCTTTTTTGCAGGCGTAGTCTGCAATTCAATATAGATTTCATACTTTGTTACCGAATGTTTAAGATCAAACTTTTTCGGCCTTTGTGCAACCGAGGAGGCAAGGCCTGGCGGAAAAAGCAAGCCTGGCAGAAAGGGCGTGGCGCGGTTTTTTTCAAGGTAAATGTTATTATTTTTGGTTGAGATCTGCATTTTCCAATGCCAAATTTCGGTTTTTTGCCGCGGTTTTGGCAGTGGGAGCAGCGCAACTTTATCTTTGGCAAGGGCTACGCATTTCGATTTCCATGGGCACATCAGACAGAGCGGCTTTTTCGGCGTGCAGATCGTAGCGCCCAGTTCCATCATGGCCTGATTAATTTCTGAATTGAATTCGGATTGGGCCAATTCGTCGGCCAGTTTCTGCAGAATTATTCTTTCTTTCGGTTGCCACCAACTTAGCTTCAGCCCCTTCACCCTTGAAAGTATGCGGATTACA
Organism: Bdellovibrio sp.; assembly: GCA_031428535.1. Classification (GTDB taxonomy): domain Bacteria; phylum Bdellovibrionota; class Bdellovibrionia; order Bdellovibrionales; family Bdellovibrionaceae; genus Pseudobdellovibrio. The sequence continues at coordinate 16,762 of JANPPN010000217.1, forward strand.
TTTCCGTCGAGCACGCCGACTTTTTCATTGAAAGCCAGGCTTGAAACCGCTCTAGATGTGTAAGGTCCGAAACCGGGCAGCTCCAGCAAGGCTTCGGCGGTTTGTGGAAAACCCCGTGCAGAAATCAGTTTGGCAGATTTATGAATGTTACGGGCACGCGAATAGTAGCCAAGGCCCGCCCACATTTCGAGAACATCGGGCTCTTCGGCATTGGCGAGATCTTTTACTTTCGGAAAGCGCAGTATGAATTTTTCATAATAAGGAACAACGGCGGCGACAGTCGTCTGCTGAAGCATGACTTCAGAGATCCAAATTCGGTACGGATCGCGATTTTTGCGCCATGGCAGATCTCGCTTGTTGATTCTATACCAATTTAAAAGTTCTTTTTGCATGATGTTGTATCTTAGTGGATAAACAGTTTGAAACCAAGGTGAATATTGTCAATAATGGTCACCATGGAACAAGAATACAAGCCTCTCAGCGGTCGCGAATTTCCGAGATTTTCCGGTATAAAAACATTTTTCAGGCTACCGATTGCCGATCTTAAAGAACAATTTGATGTTGCACTTTTCGGCATTCCCTATGATGGCGGCGTTTCTTATCGTCCCGGCGCCCGCTTTGCACCGGCGTTGATCCGGGATAACTCAAGCCTTGGACGCGGCTTTCACATGACGCGTGCAATTTCTGTTTTCGAAAAGTTGAAAGTCGCGGATATCGGAGACTGTTCGGTCGTACCAATAGACCAGGTTCAAACCTACGAAAAGATCGAAAAATTCGTCACAGCAATTCTTGGCAGCAATAAAAAATTTATCGGAATCGGGGGCGATCACTCGGTTACACTTCCGATTTTACGTGCGCTCAGAAAAAAATATGGCCAGCCGCTTAATTTTATTCACTTTGATGCTCACCTTGACACCTATCCGGCGGCCTGGGGTTGCGAGTATCATCACGGTGCGTTTGCAAGACATGCTGTCGAAGAGCAACTTGTTAATCCCGGACAGATGTTGCAGATCGGAATTCGTGGGCCCTTGGCTGCGGGCAGCGACCTGGATTTTGTGCGAAAAAACAAAGTGATTGTTAAAACTGTCGATGATGTACGCGAGGGTTCTTTGAATGAATTTCTGAAAACTCTGCCGGTATTTAAGGGCCCAACGTATATCAGTTTTGATATTGATTGCCTTGATCCTGCCTATGCGCCGGGTACGGGTACCCCGGTTCCGGGCGGCTTAACAACTTATGAAACCCAGAAAATTCTGCGCGCTCTGAAAATCGAAAATCTTGTCGGTGCGGATATAGTTGAAGTTTGTCCGGCTTATGATCCCTCGCAGATTACCGGATTAGCAGCAGTTGATACCATGTTCGAACTGCTTTGTTTGATGGGCGATATTAGGTGACGACCACTGAAAAAGCGATCCTTGCGGGCGGCTGCTTCTGGGGTGTCGAAGAGCTGCTTCGAACTTACAAAGGTGTTATCAGCACTGAAGTTGGCTACTGCGGCGGCTCAGAGCAAGAAGCCAAGTATGAGTCCGTTAAAACCGGAAAAACCGAACACGCTGAAGCTCTATTAATTGAATTCGACCCGCAGAAGCTTTCTTTTAAAGAGCTGCTTCTGGCTTTTTTTAAACTGCATGATCCCACCACCAGAAATCAGCAGGGAAATGATATCGGACGGCAGTATAGGTCTGCCATTTTCTATTTCGATGACCGCCAGAAGGCGACTGCCGAAGAAGTTAAAACTGAAGTTGAAAATTCCGGAAAATGGAAACGTCCGATTGTTACCGAGATTGTTCCGGCAATGCCATTTTTCAGCGCAGAAGCTTATCATCAGGATTATCTGCAAAAATATCCTGACGGGTATACCTGCCATTACTGGCGTTAAAGGCTGCCGGCAAGTTCTGATACTTGTTGCCAGAGCGTCGGATTCAGAATCTCAGAACCGATCATTAAAACAGGCTCGTGATGCTCTTTGGATTTTCCGCGTTTGGCCTCTGTTGGCAGGAACCCTGTTCCCCCATACGCTTTGAACCATTCTTTTCTGATTGTTAGTGAGTTGGTTATCAGGACATGTTTGAAGTCTTCGAAGTCTTTTTTGTTTGCGCGACCGTACTCAAAGCTTGAAAATAGACCGTAATTTTTGTTGGACTGGATTTTTTCGAGGATTTGAAAACCGAGCTCATTAAGATATTTGAATTTCTGCCGCCCGGGAGTTTTTGAGGTAAAAATAATATCCAGATTGCCCGATAGAAAATGCGCTTCGAGTTCATTCAGGTCATATATTTCAATGTATATTTTAGCGACACCGGTCTTATCAAAACAATGCTTACAGATATCAATTGCAAAATTGGAGAGGCCTTCCAAGGTGCCGATATGAATTTCCTTCACCAGTTGATTCTGGCTGAGGCTATGCAGTTCGCCTTCAAGCCGCTTAATTGATTTTTCAAACATATGAGACAGTTGAAACGCGATGGGCGTCCAGCCGGACTTTCGTTTGGCCGAGCGATCCAATAGTACGATTTTGAGTTCGTCTTCAATTTTTGCGATAATTCTTGAAAGTTGGGGTTGGCTGAGGCCTACGTGTAATGCTGCTCCTGATAAATTCTTGAAATTAACGGCCTTGGCCAGAACACTCAATTCATAATAGATCTGTTGCATAGTCGCCTCCTAACTTTGATTCATGATTTTTTGATATAATTAATGAAGGCCGCAATTCCGAGTGCAAGTGCCGCTACATAGCCGATCAGGCTAAGTGCCGGCATTCCACCGATTTTCCACGCTGAATCATGCGGATAAATCAGCGAGCTCGAAATAACCAGTGCGGCAATAACAATACCGAGAAAAAGTAGATTAAAAGACACCAGAACTGTTCTTCTTAAATCTTCAAGACCGTCGACGTGAATTTTTGTTCGGTAATCAGGCGAGTTAATTCGACGGAGTATCATGTTTAACTGGCGCGGCAGAGAATTCAGAAAGCCTCTCGACTCTCGCAACAGGATGTTGGCTTCATCAATAAATTTCGTCGGCTGGAACTGGTGGTTTGCAACATCCGAAATCATTGTCAGCGTGTGCTGCAGAAAATCAAAATCCGCGATAATTTTCTGGCCGAGCCCTTCTATCGAAACAATTGATTTAAAAAACATCATCAGTTCGGTCGGAATCGAAAGCCCTTGTTGGGCGGCGATACTCGACGACGACATCAGGATTTTTCCGATATTCATGTGCTTCGTCGTCAGGCCATAGTACGGCGAAATCAGTGATTGTAATTCCTTACCGAACAAGTCTACGTTCACCTGATCAGAAAAAGGCGCCAGATCAACATACTCGTAGGCCAGCCGGACGTAATCTTCTTTTGAAAGCGCAATGAGCATATTAACGATGGCGCTCTGGGTTTTAGTATTGAGCCTTCCGACGACGCCAAAATCGATAAGGCCGATTTCGTTATCGGGGAACACGAAGAAATTTCCGGCATGCAGATCGCCGTGGAAAAATCCGTCGATGAATACCATTTTAAGATAGGCCCTCAGGCCGGCTTTTACGACTTCTGAGGCATCAACATTTTCCTGCCGAAGTGAATCAGGCTGCGACAGTCGTTTACCCAGCATCTCTTCCATTACCAGCACGCGTTCTGTGATCAGATCAAAATAGACTTCGGGAATCTTAACTTTACTATCAGCTTTGAAGTTTTCTTTGAATTTTCGGATATTGTTGGCTTCAACTACGAAATTTGTTTCGAGTTCGAGCGTTTTGAAATACTCGTCGATCATTCCGATCAGATTGAAGGGTCTGATTTCAGGAACATAGCGCTCTAATAATTCAGCTATAAAATACAGGACGTTCAGGTCATCGTTGATAATCTGAACTATTCCAGGTCGCTGAACTTTGATGACGACTTGCTGGCCTGTTGTTAACACCGCTCGGTGCACCTGAGCGATGCTGGCTGAACCCAAGGGTTTTTCCTCAATCGAAACAAAGTGTTTTTTCCAGTCGGAGCCGAGTTCATCTGTTAAAACCTGTTCGATGACTTTGAAATCCAGCGCCTGAACTTGGTCATGTAAAAGCGACATCTCTTCAAGATATTCCTGTGGCACCAGATCGGGACGAGAGGCAATCAGCTGGCCGAATTTTACAAAAGTAGGGCCAAGCTCCTCGAAACTGAGCCGGAGCCTGGTTTGCATTGATAAGTTTTCTTCGTCGGAATTTGAAGCGGCCGACGAAAGAAAATTACCGAGATTTATTGTTTCGACTAGGTTTCTGAGACCGTGTTTTGCGAACACCGCCAGAATTGTTTTTAGACGGGCCACGTTTTTCAGAGTCCGACCTATTTTTAAGGGACCTAAAAGCGGGCTTCGC
>JANPPN010000218.1:0-48691 GCA_031428535.1 Bdellovibrio sp.
CTTTATCTGGATTATGCTTTGGCGCTCTATTTGCATCTCTAATTTTTAAAAAGTTTAATCTTTTTAATTTTTCCAAAAAATATTTATATTTTTCAGCATTTTTTGTTTTTTTGATTTTGGTTTTATTTTTTGAAACTAAAAACCATAATTTTTTATATATTGGAGAAAAAACAAGAATAGTTGTTGTATGGCTTCTAAGCTTGCTCACGGGTTTTTTTATTGGCTACGGCTTTCCATTAGGACTTAAAAGTTTTGTTATTTCGACAGATAACAAAAGTCAAATTGCTGAGGCTTGGTTTTTAAATGGGGCTGGAGTTCTGTTTGGTAGTCTTATAGTTTCTACGGTCAACCTGTATCTAGGCTTTAGCGTTTCTTTAGCTTTGGTGTGTTTTATTTATCTGAGTCTTGCGGTTATAAAAAATAATCTAAAAGTGTGAACCAAAAGGCCCTACGCTGGAGGCAAGGACTCTTGATGATTACACTAATAGCGTATCCGAACTTGAGCGCGTCAGATATTGTTTTCCATCCGGCAATAGTTTATTTTAAACCTTTAAAAAAGGTAAACTGTAAAACTATGCTCACATTGATTATCGGACATGAAAGATCCAAGTCTAATTTAATGACCGATTGTTTCGAAACTAACCTGAGCGAAATTTTCAATCTCTCCATCATCGACAAAAATACATTTAAGAGATATCAAGTTCTTCCATCGGAATTAAAACTTAATTCAGAACTCTGGCGGCAGAGCTGGAGTCAGGAATATCTCAAGTATGTCGAAAAGCTCCTGCTGACCAAAAAATACGCCGTGTTTAAGGTGTTTCTTGACCATATTATCCACAGTCAGGAAGCTATAAAATTGATAAAGCGTATGCATCCACGGGTTTTCAGCATTCATCGAGAAAACCAACTTGATGCAATCAAAAGTATGCTTTTGGCAAAAAAAAGGGGCTTTCACAGCACCGAGCAGATTGCATATGAACCTTTTAGTGTAGCAGAAGATGAGTTTTTTTCGGCTTATCAGTCCTGTGTGCTGGATTACCAGATTTTGAAAAAACTTTTTCCACCCGATTGGAGCACCACCTACGAAACATTTGATCCATCGATGTTCCATTGCGGTGAAAAATTACCCAACACCCAAGCTCAAAACTCGAAAGAAGCCTTTGAGCATATTCTTAATCTGCGTGAAGTGGACCAGTGGTATCAAAATGCGGTCCTATGAAACGTCGACAAAAGAAACCTCAAACTAAACTCTGACACCATGAGACCGCAGATCGTCTTGCCCCGGCTGGTAATCGGCTCCAGACAAGCTACTTCCTTAAGCTGATCGAAGACGAAAAAAAATCCTTTCAGATTATATTTTAAAGGTCGCCAGACTTGGTGGCTACCTTACGCGCTCGTCGGATCCACCGCCTGGAAACCAAATCCTGTGGCGTGGTTTAAGAAAACTTGGAGAATTAAATATAGGAGTTAGAATTGGGCTGAATTTTGTGGGTAATTGAAAAAGAAAACGAGCATTTGCGACTGTTGGGGTGGAGGGACTTTATTAGCACCCAAAGTTTTTAAAGCTGTGTGAGATGTGCATCTCTTTATTGTTTTAAGCTGAGTTTGAAAGAATAATCGTAATGAGCTTGACTGAATTGCACAACTGAAATTAATCGTTAGTTCTTATTTTGGAACACAACAGGAAAGTTTTTTTAAAGAGATGCAATTAATCAGAATATGATGAGTTCGTTGAAATATTGAAGGGAACCCCTCATCACAATCTATGAATGATGTGCATAAAAATTTGACTAATTTTAAGAATCGTTTAAAGTCAGGCATGCTGTCAAAATTAGGCAACCAATTTGAACTTACTTTTCAAGTAGATCAGTCATGTTTAAAAAACATTGAACATTTTAAAAATGATTGGAAGCCATACAATCCGCGTAAGTTGAATTACCGTCGCGAAGGCCTTAGCTTGACATCACTAGATGGGTCCTTAAGCGGCACGCCAGACTTAGATTCATTACGTGAGTATAATAGAATTAATAAAAAAAGCTTTGAAGAGTCGTCGTTCAAGAAAAAAACTCAGGTCGTTAAAAGTATGCCTTCTTTAGAAAAAGTATTTGACGTCTTCGGTGAAAGTATTTCAAGAAGTCATATTATTCGCTTTGCTAATGGGGGATTTTTTCCACCGCATCGCGACATTTATGTTGCCACGACAGCGAAAGAAACTTTTCGACTTTTTGCCTTACTTTCGTTTGCGCACCCGTCACAATACCATTTCGTTTTGGATGGCCAGCTTCGTTTTTTTATGCCCGGAGTATTATATTATATAAACACTTCGCTTGAGCATTCTTTCGTTTCATTTTCAGATGATTTAATGATTTTAGTTATGAATGTAGATCTTAATGAAAAAACTATCCAAACGGTGCAGGAACACATGGTTATAAAATAACACGTTAATCTGGATGCATAGTCGGCTCGTCGCAACTGAACGAAAAATCGTATGAATTAAAACCGCGTTCGCGTGCCTGCAGTTTAATTGAATCAATCGAGGAAATTATCTTGTCAACCGGCGGATGACTCCTTTTCTTAGCGCTGGTATAGGGTCAGAAATAAGAGCATAAGAAGTTATAAAAGCGACATTTACCCAAACCATTCTGTTTTTTAAAAGAAATCTCTGAAAACGGGTGTGACTTCATTTAAACCCTATTCGGATAAATCTGGTAAATTTTGGCATTTCTTTTTGCCCAGAAAAAATTTCTTACGACATCGGGGTTATTGTTGCAAAATCCGACAGCGAACGAGAGCAATTAACATGTCCGGAGATGTTAAAACCAGCATTAGATTGCAATATTACCAGCTTTTTGGATGGAATTTTATCGTACCACTTTTTAAAATTAATCCTGTATATGCACTTGACTGGCCCTAGGATTTTCGGAAAAATGATTTCCTGATATGGTACGGGCTGGACCCGGACAGAATTCTCAAGGACACGCTGGAACAAAAGACCCCGTGCCTTTGATGTTCGCCGGTAGAATCTGAAAATAAACTCCTCAAAATAGTTGTCCATATGCTTCAGGTCTAGGCGACCATGAAGAGTGCCGAGAATCCATCTCTTTAAAAGAGCGGTCACGATACTTATTCGCGGTAAAAGTTTATCTGGATTCACCGCGGCGGATGAGCGCGGCAAGTGTTTGTAGCCCAACTTTGAAACAGCATTATAGCTGGGCCATCCGTCCGTGTGGATTATGGATCCGTGAACATTCGGCCGCAATTGCAAGGAGTTCCTTGCCTTCAGCCCCGCGCCCTCGCTTGCCCGAGCGGATGCCGCCGATAAAGCTTCGTCGACCTCGACTTCACCCTGCAAAAAACTTCGATCTGCAAATATCATTGAGTTACGGATCTTATGCAGCAAAAGCCACGCGCTGCGATAGCTGCCAAGACCGAGGTACTTCTGAAGATTTAATACACTGACGCCTGTCTTTTGGGCCGTAAACAACCAAATTGCATAGAGCCAGGTTTTCAAGCTCAGACGACTGGACTCAAATATTGAGCCCGTCTTTACGGAGTTTTTAAAGCGACAGGATTGAGAGCGCCGAGGTCCCGCCGAGAGCACCCAGAATTTGTCGGCACCACAAGCCTGACATTGGAAGGACTTTCCCGATCGAACTTGCTCGAGAAAATGGAGGCGGGCCTCATCATTGGCGGGCAGTACTTGAAATCTTGAAGACACTTATTGTGGATAAAAAAACCCACTTTAAATTATCAAGAGATAAAAATTTGTTTGCTTGGTTGAACTTTAGAAAAAACGACGTCTTTTCTTAAAGTATTTCAGAGCTCGAAAAGCTCCTTAACGCTAAAAGAAGTTAAGACGCAACAACCTGGCCAAAATATACCTTAGGTTTCTACACAAATTTTTATTTACTATTATTTTGTAAATCTCAGATTTTTTGGTACACTTATATCTTAATTTGAGGGTATTTTTTTGATTATTATTTATTACTTTTTAATTTCTTTCTTAGCATATACACAGACCGAATCTAATTTACACTTGACTAACAACGGCGCTGTGGCTGAAATTTCTTTTTCCGAAATGACTAGAAATGTTCTCAATGAAGCTTCTGACCAAAAAAAGGTTGAACGTATTGATCTTTATCTTAAAGAATATTTTGAGGGCCGCCATAGAAAACTATTAATTCCTAATATTAAATCGTTAATTGCTCTCCGCGCCGCACATTGTGCAGATCTAAATTCAGCATGCAATGACATCTCAAAAGTTTTAGTTGGAATTTGTACAAATCCAAGTAAAGAAAAAAATGATCTAGAGGAGTATTTTTTAATTATGACTTTTTTGAAAAATAATTATTTACAAATGACAACGTCTGTGTTTGAAGCTTGCACAGATAGTAATCGATTTAAAAATGTAAAATTGTTGCTTAACTTGTATGTATTGGCAATCCGATCAAAAAATTTTATCTTACAAACAGTTTTATCTGATCAGCTAAATAAATACAGGCTTAAACAAGCCTCTGATCTTATAGAGCTTGAAAGTGAACTAAAAAAAATTCGAGAAAGCTTGAAATCAACAAAGCCAATGTCGTTAACGGCAGCTGTAGTTTTTGCTGAAACAATTGTAACTTGGATTGATTCGACGACGGTTGGAGCCAAAACTAATCAAGAAAAACTTGTTTTTGAGGATTGGATGTCTTTTGCCGCCAATACACTTTGGATTGCAGGGCGCGCTGAAAAATTTAATTTAATGTATAAGAAAAACCCTTCGATTATTAGCAACTCTGTAGAAGTATTAAGGCTATTCTGCAGTTATTCGACATTCCATGGTAACACTGAAGGTTGTGTGAACCAATCTGCCGCGTCTCTGGGTGACAAAACTCTAAACGCTACTGCACATAGCCATGTTAAATATCAGATTGCCTGGAACCATAGGGATTACGGAAAAATAGATGATTCAAAAAAACTTATTTTGGAATTATATACTGAAGCTAAAGAAAACAAGCAAGTTGATTTTTTTCCCTGGATTGATTTTTTAAATGCTGCAATATATACGGACCAAAAAAAATACTCTGATGCCTATACACTAATTAAATCAATAAAACAGACGTGGGGTAATTCAGATAGAGATTGGAGCACGCATCATTTAGAGCTCCTAGAACAAGAAATTCTCTTAGCACAAGGTCAATATGTAGAAGCTAAAGATTTGGGTGAAAGTTCTCTGGCAGCTTTATCCACAAAAATTGATGGAGAGTTCGTATTAAAAAATCAATTTGAAATTAGAAATATTCTTGCCTATGTCGGTCTGAAAAACATGTCTCAAGCTAAGCTTATTGAAAATAAACTGATTGCACGACTAAAGTATACAAAAGATGTTCCGTATTTTTCACACCTCTCAACAGCAATTATAAACTTTCAAAACATAGCAATTAGAAATGCAAACTTAGATAGTGCTGCAAAACTGATGGGCGAAAACCACCCTGATCTTATAAAAATTAAATTACTTTTATCCCAATTTTCAATGCAAAAAAATTGAAATAGTCTTTAAAAGCTGCCATGGTATATAAATGAACTTTAAGATCGCAGCAATTACTGGACACACAAAGGGTATTGGTCAGGCTTTATTTTTAAAATTATGCAAAAATAAAGAAGTGCTTGGATTTAGTAGATCAAATGGGTTTGATATTAGTGATGAATTAATCGTTGACTCAATAATTCAAAAAACGGCAAATGTCCCAGTATTTATAAATAATGCTTACCATGGAAAGCGGCAAAACTTGATCGCTCAAAAATGGCTTGCTGCTCATCGCGACAAACAACACCTCTTGATTAACATTAGTAGCTTGGCCGCCACATTTGAAACTACATTTGGCTACGATAAAGAACACCCTTTATATGAATATGCAAAAAACAAACAAGACTTAGAAAAAGAAAGTTTGCGCGCTAACTTGTCGTTAACTTATCCAAAAGTTATTACTATTAGCTTTGCAATAGTAGACACGGATTTCTATCTAACCCCCAAGAATCTTCTTGAGAAAACAAGAAGAAATAAATCAATTATTAGTGCGGACGATGCGGCAGGTATTATACTTAAAGCTATTGAAGAATATGATAAACCTTGGTTTAAAAGCCATTATATAGTAATGAATCATGAGGTTTATTTTAAGGATTTTAGTGGGTAAAAATTATTATTACTTGAAAACTCTAAAATTGGATCGCACTGAGCTGCTTGAGCTACTGACTTTTGCAGAGGCGCAAGATCATAAATCGCAGTTCAAAAAATATACGTCAATTGCTGGCAAGCGTGACGGAAATGAAATAATGGCAGCTTATGTGCCCTTGAAAGAATTAGCAGTTGTAAAACGTCTTTCAAGTCTATTTGTACTTGAATCTTATCCTTTGATGCTAAGACATCTTCCTAACGTCGCGGTGGACAAACATATTGATGATCAAAACAAAAGAAACTCTGTCGTTTTTTTTCCGATTGCTCCAATAATTGATTTTTCACCGACTTTATTTTGGGACCTTGCAGCCGACGAAGAACCGTGTGAAGTTGTAAGTTACCCAAATATGTGCCCTTGTCTAATCAATACACAAAAAATTCATAGTGTTTATAACCAGTCTTTACAAACTAGGTATAGCCTACAAATATGCTTTGATGAAAACTTTAGTGTTGTTAAAAAATTAGCCGAAAATGGAGAACTCTTTCGTGGAAAAACTTAATTATTATATTCACAACAATGGTTGGACAGTATTTGTAGAAGAAGACTTAAAAGAATTGTCAGTTGAACAGATTAAATTTCTTGGCAAGCTTATTGTTAAAAATACAGTTGTTGTTTTTAAAAATCAAAAGCTGTCAGTTGATGACCAGCTACGAATTTGCTCTACAATCGGAGAAGTTCAGCCAACTAAATCAGACCGCAGCAAACACATTGCCGTTAAAAATGGTGTTCTGCGTGTTACCGGAAAAAAAAATGACTACGGTGAAGAGGGCTTGTTTGGTCACAAAGCCGCTCTTGACTGGCATTCAAACCAAGCATCAAACTCCGAAAGAAAACCTTTGATTTGGCTATACGGTGTCGAAGGAACACAAAATTCAAAAACCTCATGGATCAACAATATTGAAACATTTAAAGATTTATCAGAGGACGTAAAAAATACGCTTCGAAAAATTCAAGCCTACTTTGGATATAAAGTTGGTTCATATTCAAACTCAAGTTTTTTTAAAGAACATATCAATTATGAAAACCCTACAAATATCGTACAAATAAATGCTGAGGGTTGCGAGGGTCTGTATTATCCCTTTTTACAAATTTTTGGATTCAAAAATCATACTAGCGAACAATTCAATTCTCTGATGTCATTTTTAAAAAAACACATGTTGCAGGAAAAATATATGTATCATCATGAATGGGAAGACAATGATGTTGTAATTTCAGAACAATGGTTGAGCATACATAAACGTTGGGAATGTGAAACCATGGATACTAGAGTGCTGCATAGAATTGCAATGGACCATCGCTACGTATATTCAGAAAAATAATATGTGGACAGTTTTAGATATTGCAAAAACAGCAAAATACGACACTGCTTTTTATGATTTTACTACCAAGATAGTAAAAAACAATGATCGTCTTAAGAAAAATTATACAAAAATAAAAAAAGACCAGTTTGTTTGTTTGACTGCGGTATTTGATCTTAAATCCGAAATTATCGCTGTTAGTGGTTTACAGCTTAATCAAGCTAAGTGGGGACCTCATATCGGCCGTATTTTAAGCCGTATGGCAATTGCTCCAGATCACCGCTATAAGATAAAATATTTACTTGGTAATACTATCTCATTTACTGAACTAATGTTACCGCTACAAATTGATTGCGCACGCAGTATGAATTTAGATAGCGTCTTCTTTTCTCGAGATCGTGGCTTAAGGTCGCTTCGTCAGCTTTGTAAAAAAATTGAACACCGCGTACCGAAAATATGCTTTGAGGTTGAACCAAAAAAAATTAATGTCTGTGGGCCTGTTTCTAAAGCATCCGATTGCTACCAATATGTAGCAAAACTTTATTTGAACGAACAGGACTCATCGCGCTGGAGTCAGTTTTGAAGCTGTTTATGTCACTGTTTGATTTGTACTCTGGGCGGATTTTGGAAGGCAAATTACAAGCTTAAGACCACTAACATTTTCGACAGGTTGGTGAATTGTCCCCGCACTCCACGACCTGTCCATCCACATCAAATATGAATTTTCATCTTTGAAGTCAACAATCCAGTTTGAATAGTTTCCGTAAAACTTAAAATTTTCATCAATTATGTTACCCTTGGCCTTAAATTCTGATAGCAAGGCCGCTGTAAGGGGTTTATTTTCATATTGATTCTTCAGCAGCTCGCTCTCTTCGTATTGCATAGAATGAGAAAAAATTAATTTAAAGTTTACTCTGTATGTACAGAGAGAATTTTTTTGGTTTTCATCAACCAAAAACATGCTGATTGGAAAGAGTGCGGCGGGCATGATTTTTAATGCATAGAGAAACAATTTTCTTCTTTTGACCATATTCATTTGTATCTTTGTTAAAGAGTTATTATCAATGTTACTTTTAAAGTATTTTTCAGTCAAAGTTTATTCTAATAGTATAGACCATTACTTAAACTATGTCTCAATCTGACACGTAATTTTATGCCAAACTCGCCTGCTGCTTGGTTTGACTTCGTCTTATTTTAATTTTACTCTGTAGCTAGGAGTAATTAGGTGTCTCATGAAGTTAGTTCCGTTTCAAAAATTTTCATATAACCCGACATCGATTAGTGTTTTTTTCCTACAATTAATGGCTCACGCTTCAATTGTTTTTTTTGTTATACATGGAAAATTCTGGCATTGGATTATTGCTTTTTTTATATATTTTCTAACTAGTTGTCTTGGCATGACAATTACTTATCATAGATATCTTTCACACCAATCTTTCAAAATGCCAACCTGGTTTAAGTATGTTGGCCTTTTATGTGCCACGCTTGGTATTAGCGGCTCTGCACTATCTTGGGTTGCCATACATCGTCAACATCATCGTTTTTCCGACACTGAAAAAGATTCGCATTCGCCAAAACATCTTGGTTGGTTTACTTCACATTTTTTAACAATGCTGTTGCCTGTTTCAAATAAATATTTTTCAGATTTAATGCGAGATAAAGTTTTACAGCTGCAACACAAATACTATTTTGTAATAAATTTTACTTATGCCATTATTATTTATCAACTTGATCCAATGGCAGTAGTCTATGCTTGGCTTGTTCCTGCGGCTCTACATTGGAATGGCGGCAACCTCATAGTTTCAACGAGTCACCGCGGTGGTAAAATTCACTCCGACTTTCTTTTAGGCATATTGGTTTGGGGAGAGGGTTTCCATTCATTTCACCATGAGAATCCAAAAAATTTTAGATTTCATCGTTTTGATTTCGGAGGATTTTTAATTGAAAAATTATTTGCAGATAAAAATATTAATAAGAGTTTTTAATGATTTTTGATGAAATAACAAGTGAGAATATTGAGGAATATATTAGCTGGATAAGCAAACAACTCTTGGGTGATGTTGATCCAAATTATGATCCAAATCAAGACCCTCTACAACAAGCTGTTTTTAAGCGAAAAGAGCTTTCGAATTCTGATTTTCTATTGAGTCAAAAAGAAGGTCTGCTTTCTGATTTTCTAAAAGGACGTGATCTGTTAGAAATTATTGAGAAAGATGCACGCAATGTTCTTGAGAAACGAAGTGATAGAGTTGGGTATCATTCAAGTACGCCAGATAAAGATGGTACGAGATTTCCGGAGTTGGCCACAGAGTTGGTAAGAAAAATTAACAGCAAAAACAAATCTGTTGTAAATGCTGGTGGATGGAAAAATATAGAGCTAAAGTATGTCGACCCCTTTAATAATACCTCGTGGGCGCTAGATAGCGAAGTAATGCGGCGGGAGTTTCCAACTGCGCATTCTATACTTGAACACTATGGAGAAGACGTACCTATAGCTAGTTATTCTTACTTAGCACCAATGACTTCGATTCACCGACACACCGGTCCCGAAAACAGGTTAGGCGAATATATACGAATACATATTCCTTTAATTGTTCCAGATGGGGATATCTTTTTTGAAGTAAATGGCGAAGAAGTACTTTGGACCGATATTTTTGCATTCGATAATCAACTTGCACACAGCGCACACAATTTTACTAGTAAACCTCGGCTCATTTTTTTGATCGACATTCGACGTAGCCGAATAGGATTGCCCCCTGGCTTGCCGTGGTCGAGAAATAGACAGTTATATTCACTCACTATTCCTTTCGCTCGGAAAAATGGAAAGCGTTAAGCCAAGATATGTAGTCTATAATACGTTTACTCGATTAAATGGCGGGTTAAGGGCAATCTTGACCAAATCCCCGGTCACATTCGAACTTAAAAATGAAAAAATTGTAATTGGTATAGACTCTTACTACAATACCCTAAATACTTTTTGTGAAATAAAAGTGTCTTGGACGAGCGAAGAAGAATATCTTCAGTGGCAAACAAATATCTCTACTGAGTACCAGCAAAAGCGAAATATTCTTGAACAGTATTACATTGAAAATTCAGTTCAATTTCAAAGATACACTAATTTAAATGATAATTATAAAAGCGAAAGAATAGATGCGCCCTCCCTAATTTCAAATATTCGTTTAAATAAAAGCGAAGAGAATTTTTTCATAAAACATATTCTACCTCTAGGAACAAAAACTGAGTACGCTGGAGAGGGAAAGTTTAAGAACGGAAATCCAATTTATTCTTCTCGGTTTTTGAAGGAAAGAAGCTCAAAAATTATACGAAGGTCTCCGAGTCCTGATGAAATTTTTCAAAAGACATTGCCAAATTTTCTTTTTGCTTACTCCTTAGAATGTGCAATCGATTTTGCTTTGTATGATTGTCAAACCCTATGGGAAAAAATTAAAAAACTTTGTCTTGATGTGGAATTATTTGCAGAATCTTTACTTTTAAGTTGTTCAAATTCGGCAATTATAATTGGCCATAGTTCTTTAGGTAAAGGTCTAGTGTTACATACGCACAGGTTAGACCACAAATTAAGACCAACGGTTACAATTTGTAAAAGATTATCTTACAACTCTAAACAACCAACTAAATTAAATTTTTATGACGCCCTCAACAGCCAAGACCCGGATTTAAGCTCATATTATGTAAATCTAGACGAGTTAAAAAAAAAGGTCTACACCGGAAAAGCCACAGATGTTGATTTGGTCGATGACACTTGTGTTTTTATCTTTAATGGATCATTTCTTCCTCACTCAACGATTTGGAGTGATGATTTATATATATTTTTTGTGTATGACGGAGCAGAATTAATTCCAGAAACAATGAGCAAATTTAAAGCACAAGCTAAATATTTTTTTGAGAATCCAGAAAATAAAAATGGCTATTGTTACTTAATTTAATTTACAACCAAGGAGGTTAAATTGAATTCACCAGTACCAACAAAAGAAGAAATTTAGCATGGGCATGTCAGTAAAGCAGAAAGATACCCTGAAGGCTTAGGTGCCTATTGCCGGTCGGTCGGGGTTCCGATTTCAAGTTATTATTGGCGAACAAAGCTTAAAATTAAATCATCGCAAGTTAAATCAAGACAGCTGGTCGTAAAGCCACTGTCTGCGTTTATCGGCGCCACTGTTGAGCCAGACCGATTAGAACAAAGCCAGGTTGTAAATAGTTTTCATCCCGAAGCAAAATGGTTTGCTGAGTTCACAGCTCACTTGATCGGGGATCTCAGACGAAAGACGTAAAGCACTTTAGCTCTGTGCTCATCCACAAAGAGGCAATGGATATGCGCAAGGCGATTAACGGACTGAGCGAAATCGCGCAGCATGCAGGCATGGGAAATCTAATGAAGCCGCCTTTATTTGTATTCAGCGGAAAGAGAAGGAATACGATGAAAATTTTATATTTTGATAAGAGCGGTTTTTGTTTGTGGCAGAAGCGTCTCGAAAAAGACAAATTCCCGTGGCTGCTTGAGGGGTGCGATATTTTTAAGATAAAACCATTTGCCGAGTTAAATTTTGAAAAAGCAAGTTGAAATTAAAAAATATTTTTGTAATGATAAGTTTGCATGTTGATACAAACAGAAAATTTTTTCAGCGAAAACGACAATCTCAGAGTAAAAAACCAGAATTTAAAGATACAGGTAAAAAAAGACGAAGAAAAGCTCAAGCACTTTGAGGACGAAGTTACCCGCCTTCCTGAGATGCTCCGCGATTTAAAGCGCGAAGTCGTTGTGATTGAGCTGCCGCCAGAAGAACGAATTGCTGAAGTCGGCACAGTCCTTAAAGTGATCGAGTATCGCCGGGCGAAGTACGGTTTTGATAGCGGCGATTGTGCGAAAACCGCGCCACCCGTGCCATCAATTATTCCTAAAGGAATCGCCACGCCAGAACTTGTGGCTTCGAGTATGACACAAAAATATGCTTACGGTTTGCCGCTGTATCGTCAGGAAATTCGACACTTACAGAATTACCGAAAGCTAAAACTCTTGAAGATATTGAATATCTTGCGGACATTATTATGGGGATTAAAGCACTACCATGCAAATAGGCTTTATGGATCGCCTACATTTAAACTTTAAATCGCCGAACTCGCTCTATGTCTCAGAATAATATATTTTCAACTCGTCTTGAATGGGTGAACTTATTAGTTCCTCTTGTTCTATTTTTAGTGGTATTGATCGAGTTAATGACTGACGTTCGGTTGCTCGAGTTTCTTTCTGAAAAAGAAACTATTGTTCTCGGCGACATTATTTTCCTTAATGCTACGCACGTCGGTTTTACTGCTTACTATTTATTCGCAAGTCCTGGACTGAAGCCGTGGATTGACAGTCAGGGTGGGGCATCAAGATTTTGGAGCAAGACAATTCTTTTTCTAGCCTCAACGACTGCTATTTTTCTTTTATTCAGCTATTTAGCACCGCTGAGAACTTGGGCCCTTGTTTTACTTTTAATTGGATTTCGCCTTTATTCTTACCACCATGCTTTGTCCCAATCATATGGGATTTCAATTGGTTACAAGCGCCAGCTACCCGAACAACTTGATCTTTCGGAAAATCTAAACAACGGTGCGCAACAAAAGAGGGAGCGAATTATTTTTCAGACCTTCTTGGGAATGATTATTTTATCCTGGCTAGCTTTAGAACTCTTAAAGAATTTTGGTGGCGAGACCGCTAAAAATCATATTGGTGATTTTGTGCTGATGGCAACGGCGGTTCAAACGTTAATGGCGGTCATTTACACCGCAACAATTTTGTTTTCTTCAGGGGCCGAAAAAAAGAAAAGGGCTGCTTTTTCTGTTCGTTATTTTTTTTGGGCGCTCAGTCTGTTATCGCCATTAGCTGGATTTTCGACCATTTTGGTCCATGGCATTGAGTATTTAATGGCTTCGCTTTCGCTCAGCAAAAACCCCACCCGAGCTGGTTCATTTTATGGGTGCGCGTTTATTTTGTTCGTGATTCTTTTGTACTGTTGCAGAATAGTCATTGGTCGCGAGTTCACTCAAATTAATGATACCTCCCCCTTTATTGTCTTTGGCGCTTGCTTGTCAGCGGGTATAACGATAACTCATTTTTATTTAGACCGAAAAATATTTAGAATGCGAGTCGCAGCAAATCAAAAATTTATTTACCCACTTCTTTTTGGAAAAATATCTTAAACATTGCACGCTGTTGCGACGAGTTTTAAAATTAAGAATTGAGTACTTGGCAAGAGTATTGTTGTAGATTGAATCAGAACTTGCTTGCCAAATTTATCTCGAAGGGTCTTTAAAATACCTTTTCCGCCATCAACAACAGATAAATTTTGCAAACTTAATTTTAACCCGCGATTCTCTAAATCTGACAGCAACTCTTTGCAGACATCATTTTTGTCAAAATCTCTTTCGAAAACTGACCGCGCTGTTTTAATTTTTTGTACGACGGGAGTTGAATTTCAACAACCTTCGAGCGAAGCCGTGGCCTTGAAACTTTCACCTTCTGATCGCCGATAAATACAGAACCCTGCTGGTGAGTCCGTTTGTAAATATTTTTTATTGGCGCATAATCAGGGCCTGCGATACTTTCACGATCCATCAGCAAAATAGATTCAACAACATCCTGCCCATTTCTTGATTCAGCAGGTCGAAGGATTGCTTACGTTACCACTACATTTGTATTTAATCCGATGCCTTACGATGTACTCAAGGCCGGAGATTCCTATGATGGAACTAAAACAGCGAGCCTTTTAAAAATTTCCGATAATTGCTGAATTGATACATTTTGCGTACTAGCAAAACGACTCAATCCCCTAAAAAACCACTTACGGCCCTGTTTTCATGCATAATTTTCATTCACATATCCAGTCAATACAAATATTCTATCTAGGTCAAAGGAAGTCATATTTTACTAAAATAATGAAGGTTTTGGTTTAAGTGTAACTTGGGTATAATTAAGGTCGAAGCGGAAGAGCACAACCTATTTTTTTCTTCGGAATTTTTGAATCAGCAGAGCTCACACAAGACTTTGTAATACAGGCTTGAGGCTCAGGAAAAAGTTTAAATCCATCTTGAATCGTACCCAAAGGTTTATCATGACAAGAGTAGCTTCGTTTAATAACGCCATTCGGTTCACGTATGACAATACTTCTGTATCCGGCGCTGCAAATCCAACCTTGGAACTGGTTAAACTCAAACGCATTCAGTCTTTCGGCCTGATCGACATACCAAGTTTTCCCGTCAGTATCGTTAAGCTCGACTTGCATAATTTGGCGTACGGCCGCAGATTCTTTTAAAAAAGTTTCAGCTATTTTTAACGGATTTTGCGGTCGACTTGATTTTAATCCGAATTGACTCAATCGGTGAAACGTAAAATCCATTTGCGGTAGGCCATTTTGCAGAATATCCAATTGTTCTGCCGTATAGCCATCAACAATTTTTGTTGCGTCAATATTGCTTTGCGGTTTTAAAGTAACATTTAGCCCTAGTGAATGGAAATAAGCAGCATCTCGTCTAAGCAGGTCAAATCGCTCGGGGACCATAACCATATTTATGGTCGTTTGAACGTCATTTTTTTGCAAAAAAATCAATTTTTCACCAAAACTTTTCGGATCGGCAAATTCTTTGTGAAAACTGGCCGTTATACTGACTCTGTGCAAGTTTTTGGTTGCTTCGGTGTACTTAGCAAACCAACCGAGGCCTGCACTTAAATTTGTGGTCATGTGCACAGATTGATAATTAGTATTCAGCGTGTCGTCATTCAAATATTTTAGTATATCAAGATATCTAGGGTGCAAAGTAGGCTCGCCACCGCTGAATGAAAAATGAAAAGAATTTAAGTCTCGCTCTCGGGCTTGGGATTTAATTGAATCTATGGTTTGCGTAATTTTTTCAAAAGGCTGATGGTCTTTTTGTTTCGAACTAGCATAAGGCCAACAATAGCTACAAGAATAATTACAAAAGCGCCCGAGTATCCAAGAAACACAAAATAGATCTCTGTATAGTTGAGATATTTGCCCAACGCGTTCAATTTTTTCAAAGGGTATGTCAGAAAACTTGGTTGAACTCAAACAACAGGCCTTAAAAAATTTGGCAAAAAATAAATTATCGTTAAAACTAGTTTTTGATTCACTTTCTTAATAAGAACACTTATTTTTTATGGTTCAAGGAAAATCATGTTTTATATAAATAATGAAATCAAAACGTTACATCTAGAGATATCAACCAAATGTAATGCATCGTGTCCAATGTGCAGTCGCAATAATGAAGGCTATGGAGTTAATCCGGCAATACAACCTCAAAATCTTTCGTTGGCGTGTATTCAAAACTTCATACCGCCTGACTTTATTGAAGGCTTATCTAGGGTCATAGTTTGCGGAAATTTCGGTGACCCCCTAATGAACCCAGAGGTCGTCCAGATTTTCGAATATTTCAAGCTCACTAATCCAAATTTACGTATCGAGCTGCATACGAACGGAGGCGTTGGAAACGCGAACACTTGGATTCAGCTAGCCAAAACAGTGCACTTTTGTCGATTTGGTATTGATGGCTTAAAAGATACAAATCACATTTATCGTCGTGGGGTGAATTGGCAAAATTTGCTGAAAAATGTAAAGATTTTCGTTGAGGCCGGCGGCAAAGCAGAATGGGCTTTTTTAGTTTTTAAACACAATGAACATCAACTTGCCGAAGCAGAAAAATTAAGTCACGAGCTGGGCTTTAAAAAATTTATTCCGAAAAGATCAACTCGCCATATAAAATCAAACGGCGAAGTTTCCGCGCAATGGCCAGTTAAAAAAAACGAAAGCGAAATAGAATATTTTATTGAAGCGGCCACTGATGAAAAATTTCAAAAAAACTTACAAATATTTCTCCAGAACAAAGCCAATTTTGAAAATTATGATAAATATTTGGGGCTAACACCAATTAATTGTAAGGTCGCAAAAGAAAATTCGATTTACATAGCCGCAGATGGATTGGTTTTCCCCTGCTGTTGGCTAGGTATTGACTACGCCTTAAAAGACGATAGCAATGCCACCACAAAAAGCTTGATTCACAGCATAGGTGCTCAACAAAGCGAGCTTAATATGAAAAATATCGATTTAAATAAAATCCTATCTGGAAAGATTTTTAATGCCATCAAAGATACTTGGGCTGGCCCAAATCGAATTAAAAAATGCGCACAGGTTTGTGGTGAGGGCTTTGATCCGTTTACCAGGCAATTTGGGTAAACTGCCTGGGTTTTGAAACGGCGGCGACGGGCTTCGAAAATACACGAGCACGGCGCATCATTGCATCACTGTTCGAATAGGTGAATACTTTTAGAATGTCGCATAAACATGTTTGGATTCCTCCAATAAAAAAACTAGACTCTGAAATTCTTCAGTGCCTAAACTTAACCAACATGTACAGCTTTTCAGAGCAGGATTTTGCAAATTTAAGAAAATCTAAAGTTAAAGTTAAAATTAAAGCAGCTTTTTTTGTGACGTCGTTAGACGACGTGAATTATTATGCAACAATTTCAGAAACGATGTCATTTTCAGAAGTGAACATTTTTATAACTTCTGCCAGTTTAAAAAATTTTCTAACATTAATAGAAAAATCTTTTAAAGAAACAACCGTAAAAATTTTTTGCTTAATTACTTGCATTGAGCATCGGTGTTTTGAGTTGCCACACATTCATTATTTTACGACTGACCTGGAGCTTTATTGCGCACAAGAGAAAATTAATTATTATTGGCCTGCTTTAGATTTTACCGAAACACGGTTTTTTTTGCAAAAAAAAACCGACTTAAGTCGCAAAATACAGTTTGTACCGTTTCCCGCTTATAATTCGGACGCCTGCCAGAACACGTCGTTTTCAGCAGTAGGAGAAACTCTATTTGAAACGTTCTGCGCCGCTACCGACCTGAGTATCATTATTCCACACTACGATAACAGCGTGAACTTAATGGCAATGTTAAAAAGTCTATCAGCTGAAATCAGCCTTAGCCAATACCAGATTGATGTTATCTTGGTAGACGATGGCAGCCCGGAAATAGATTTCGAAAAAACTGCTAAGGAATGTTCAATTCAAAATTTTAAAATTCTTCGGTTGCCGCGAACTATAAACAGACAGATGGGCGATGTTTCATACCGTGCGGGCGTAGCGCGAAACTTTGGTGCCGAGCACGCGGTCAGCGAAAAGCTATTGTTTTTGGATTGTGATATGTTGATCGGACACGAACTTATAATAGAAGTTATACGCTCACTCGGACAATATGACTTAATTATGCCTAGAAGATATCAATTACATGCTAGCGTTACAAAAAAATATGACGAGATCAATTTTACAGCCGATGTGAATCTTGAAGGCACTCCGTACTGGACAAATTTTTATAATCAGACAAACGACTGGGACTTAGCTAAATACAAATGGAAATATGTTTCGACATATTGCTTGGCAATTACTAAAAATAATTTTTATAAGCTAGGGCCATTTTCTGCATCTTTTGTTAGTTATGGTTGCGAAGACGTTGACTTGGGGTTTAAAGCTTACAAAGATAACTTAAAATTTCACCTAGCACACCAAAATATATATCATTTACAACCTCAAACCAGCCGTTCAGAATACGAATTTGACGTAGCAAAAAAAGAGAAACTTTCACTGCGAGCTTTTTATTATTTGTATCAAGTGCACCTAGATCATGAAATATTTGATGCCCTGATATTTGGGAAAATCGAACTTCGCAATAGCAATCGGAAAACCAATGGAAATTGAATCGAACACATTTTGTGCTTTGCCGTGGATTCATTTGTCGACACGGCCAAATGGACACATGAGGCTGTGCTGCACGGCTAACGCATCGTCGGCCGACGCCACCAATGATAAAAAATACGGTGGTGAAGTGGGAATTTTAAAAAATGCTGATGGCCGTCCGGCTAATTTAAATACGACAGATCTAGAAGTGGCTTGGAACAATCAGTACATGAAAAATGTGCGAGTACAGATGTTAAACAATGAAGTGCCCGCAGCGTGCACAAAGTGTTTCAAAGAAGAAGCCGCTGGACACAGAAGCAAGCGCAATTGGGAATCAGAGTACTGGGCAAAGCGTATTGATATAAAAGATCTTGTGGCAAAAACGTCTACCGATGGCGAAGTTGAACCTAAAATTGCGTATATTGATTTAAGACTGGGAACCAAGTGTAATCTTAAATGTATTATGTGCTCGCCGCACGATAGCTCGATGTGGGTCGGCGATTGGAAAAAACTTAATTCACAAATTAAAAACCCAGAACTCAAAGAAATCATGCAGTGGACTAATAATGGCCGCGTTGATGATGCATCGTATGACTGGCATGTGAACAATAAAAATTTCTACGACAGTTTGTATCGTCAGTTGCCGAATTTGCATCAGCTGTATTTTGCTGGCGGCGAGAGCACGATTATTGACGCTCACTACGAAATACTAGAGGAAGCTATTCGACGTGGATATGCCGCGAATATTGAGCTTCGTTATAATAGCAACGGAATTGAGTTGCCTGAAAAACTTTTTGAATTGTGGGAACATTTTAAAAGAGTTCGCTTTCACTTTAGCCTAGACTGTTTCGGCGAAAAAAATACCTATATTCGATACCCAAGCAACTGGGATACGATCGTTAAAAATTTACATCGAATTGACAATACAAGCGAAAAAGTTGAAGTCACGTTGGCCTGTGCCGTGCAAATTTTAAATGTGATGTATCTGCCGGAATTCATAATATGGAAGCTGGATCAAAAGTTCAAAAAAATTAATCCACCTTCGTTGGGGGCGGGCTTGGTCAATTTTCACTTTGTGTACCACCCGGCAAATTTAAATGTGAAGGTCCTGCCAGAGTCAGCGAAATTAGCTATCGAAGAAAAATATAATAAATTTTATCCAGAACTATTAAAAAGGTTTTTAGGTAACGAGATTCAGATCAATTCACCATATGGCATTCAACGGCTTAAGGGCATTATTAACTTTATGAAATCAGAAGACTGGTCAAATCGTTTGCCGCAATTCAAAGAGTATATTCAAATTATGGATGACATTCGCAAGACGGATTTTAGTAAGACGTTTCCTGATTTGGCAGGGTTGTTGCGGTGAATACTATTAAGCTAAGCCATGGTGTTCAAATTGACATTGTTGATGGTCCAATCGGTGTAAGCTGTTCTGGAGGTGCTGATAGCGCGCTTCTTCTGTTTTTATTAATGAAACACACGCAACAAGACATACATGTCTTTACGTGTTCAAGCAGCGAAAAAGGCAGGAAAAATGCTCTGGTGGTGCCGTTAATTATAGAAAAATGTATTCAATTAACCAACCATTTGAATGTAATCAGTCACAGTTGGCATGTTCCACAACAAAATAACGATGTACTTTTTGATCCGCAAAAAAAATATTTAAAAATGGGTTTAATAAAAGCAGTTTGCACGGGGTTTACTGCAAACCCATCCGTAGAAATTTCAAACTCATTCAGTGGGCCTGCGACCGAGCAAGAAGCTCGAAATCCCCTGGTTTTTCGAGAAACATGGGATGAGCGTCGTGAATTTCACAAACCGTTCACAAATGTAGACAAACAAATAATCGCCGTACTTTACAAATCTTTTGAGTTAATAGAAACTTTATTTCCGCTAACAAGATCTTGTGAGTCGCTAGATTTGAAAAATTTAAATAATCATTGTGGCGAGTGTTGGTGGTGCAATGAAAGGGCCTGGGCATTCGGAAATGTTTAAAATATCAAATTTATTATATCAATCATTCATCGAAAAAAGCCCTGAACTAAAGCTTCATAAAGTTCGGGGACTAGATCTTCCATTTCATCCAAAATGGAAAAATATTGGAATAAATTTATCGGGTGGCGCAGACAGCGCCTGCCTTTGTATGTTGTTAGCAGATCTTATTGAAATGAATCGTTATGATTGTAAAATTCATGTGATTACATTTATTCGCTGCTGGAAAACGCGGCCATGGCAGGAAAAAATAGGCCATGCCATTTTTGAAGAACTCAAAAACATGCACCCTAATATCATTTTGACTAGGCACGAAAACTATATACCGCCAGAGCTTGAATATGGAACTATTGGGCCGATTATAGGAGGCCGAAGTGGCGATCAAATTGAGGGCTCAAGTTTTAACGAATATATTTCCTATAAGCATAAATTTGACGCTGTGTTTAATGCGACAAGTAAAAATCCAGATGCTGCCGGGTTTGAAAATCGAATGAAGTCGAGGGACAAGGATCCGGCAGATGGGTCAGAGGAAGATGTTATTTTCTCTAATAAAAACACAGTTTTTTGCCATCCATTTAGGTTTGTTCAGAAAGATTGGATCGTAGCGCAATTTCATATTACGAACCGTGCAAAACTATTTGAGGCCACAAGAAGCTGTGAGGGTGATTTGGTTGGTGACGAAGTGATTCGACAGTCTATTCCACATTTTGATTTGTATAAGACAGGTATGGCAGTTCCAATTTGTCATACTTGTTTTTGGTGTTTAGAGCGAAATTGGGCGGTGTCGCGGCTGAGCACAATGCTTGCGGATTTACAAAATGTCTAAATCATTTTGCCCAGTACCGTGGAATTTTCAAGCCATACGTGCGAATGGTGATATTCGAGTCTGTTGTCAGGCTAACGTTACAAAAAATCAAGGCGTCATTCGAAATTCAGCCGGGATTGCTTTCAATGCGGGTCGAGATAATCTTAGTGATAGCCGAAATGGTGAAATCATAAAAGCGATTCGAAAAAATATGATTGCAGGAGCTTGGAGTGAGGAATGTGGACGCTGTAAAAGCGAAGAAGAGCACGGCCTAAACAGCCGTAGAATTTATGAAAACCAACAATGGAAAATAAATTTCGAAGAAACAGCAAGTAAAACTAAAGCTGACGGAAGCATTTCCGATTCGGACTTTCCCCTGGTGTATTATGATCTGCGTTTCGGAAATGAGTGTAATTTTAAATGCCGTATGTGCGGGCCGACAGATAGTTCTGGATGGTATTCAGACTGGATTTCTTTGACAGGCGCTACAAGTTTTAAAGACACATCCGGTGATTTAGAAATTAAGAAAGTATTTGGAAAGTGGCAAGTACCGGCTTTTCGCTGGCCTGAAAATGAAAGCTTTTGGCATCAGCTTGAACAAAACATTGACCATATTCAGCAGGTCTATATTGCTGGCGGAGAACCGATGTTAATAGAGCGGCATTACGATTTTCTTGAAAAGTGCATCCAAGCAGATTGTGCAAAAAATATAACAATTGAATACAATACGAACGTCAGCACGATCCCAACTAAAGTTTTAAATCTGTGGCAACAGTTTAAGCAAATCCGCATCGGAGCAAGTGTCGATGGAATAGGAGCTATGCAAGAGTATCAAAGGCACCCAGCTAAGTGGAAAAAAACAAAAGAAAATTTGATAAAAATTGATGGTCTTCCTGCAAATGTTGTTTCTTGGCTTGCAGTAACTGTTACTGCATACAACGTAAATCATCTTATTGAGTTTATGCAATGGAAGCTTCTTGAGAGCGGATTTAAAAATATTAACTCCTCAAAATTAAGACCAATAATAACTCATCATATTGCACATCATCCCAAACATTTAAATGTGCGCGTTTTGCCAGATGGCTACAAAAAAAAGGTTGTTGGTCGATTTGAAGACTTCATGAGTTGGGTTTATAAGGAAAATTTTAATCAAGATATTGTCAATCAAGCCCAGCAAATCACACAAAGCATAACATCGTATATGATAAGCGCCAGCTACTATAGCGATTATTGGAAAGAGTTTATTCGATACACTAAAGCTCTTGATCATCTGCGAAAAGAGGACTTGAAACAGGTTGAACCGTTGTTTGAGGAATATGTATGACGCCAGGCTTTGACACTATAGACTTACTTGATGGGCAAGTTTTTCAAGTTACCTGGGATTTGGGCCGACGTTGCAGCTATGATTGCAGTTACTGTCCATCGCACCGGCATGACCAACACAGTCCATTTGCGAGCCTAGATGATTTAAAAAAAAATGTTCATTTTATATTTAAGTATATTAGCCTCTACATGAAATACCGCAGCTATAAAAGTGCCAGTATCAATTTTACCGGAGGAGAGCCAACGATTCATCCTAATTTTGCTGAGCTTATTGAGCACACAAGAGTGGAGTTTGAAAGTCAGTACGCAAATAAATTTAAATGTACAATGGCAGTCACAAGCAACGGAGCAATGAATAAAAAAGTAGCCGAAGCGATACTAAAAAACTTAAATCACATAACAATAAGTTATCACGCCGAAGCTTCAGTAATACTCAAAGAACAGGTTAAGCGCAGAATAGTTCAGTTTAGCAAAGAGGGGCCTGCGTTAGGTTTTAATATCAGCATTAATGTCATGTTTCATGCGGCTTACTTTGAAGAATGCCTTGGGCTTTGCCAATGGCTTGACAGTATGGAGATAAGGTATGTTCCTCGAATAATAGGTGAAGAGCCCGAGAGCGCAAGCAACTTTGCGCATAGCTATACCCAGGCACAACTAGAATGGTTTAAAAATTATTGGAACGAAAATACAGCAAAGGTAAATTATGAGTGAAAAGCAACTTGGTATGACAATTGGTAGGCCCTGCTGCGGATCAAGAACTATGTGTTTATCGTCAAAATTAAATTCAACAAAAAGTAAATTTGTAGACTACAGGGAATTTAAGGGATGGATGTGCTCAGTAAATTGGTTTTTTATGCACATCGAACAGCAGACAGATTCGGTATTTCATCATCAGACATGTCAGGCTCGGTTTGATCAAACGCGCGGACCTATTGGTAAATTGAGCGAGAGCGACAAAATTCTTCACGAGTTAGAAGAGCTATTAAAAAATGGAAAGATGCCAACGATTACTTGTACAAAAAAAACATGCGGCTGTGGGCTTTGTGCGCCTAAGAGTTTAGACAAGCAGAGCTATATAAACGTTTTAAAAAATCATGTGGACTCGTCAGTTTTTAGTCAAACTTTGATCGACTCTAGAAAAGAATAAGAAATATCTATGCCATCTAAATATAAAGCCAGATGCATGCTGCCATTTCATCACATTGCAATTAGGCCGAACAATCAAGTTTATCCTTGTTGCCAATTTAGGCATGAACACGTCCCGAAAGATTTGAATCTAAATCATCCAGATGTGTTTAACCATCCATTTCTGATTGAGCTGAGAGAAATGATGGTAGACGATATTCAACACCCCGGCTGCGAGCAATGCTATATACAAGAAAAATTCAGTGATGGTGAAAATAGCATGCGGTTAGATTTTCTTAAAAAAATAGGAGAGCAGATACCAGATAAGCCGCTTTTGACACACGTTGATCTTGCCATGAGCAATGTGTGTAACAATCGATGCCGAATGTGCACGCCTGAGTTAAGTACCAGTTGGTACGCCGATGCAAAAAAATTAGGAATTGATATTCAAGAGTCGCTTAATCTTTCAAGCATTAAGCGAAGTAACAATTTTTTAGAACAATATGATCTTAAGGAGCTGAAGTATCTAAAGCTTATAGGTGGTGAGCCGCTTGCGGAACAGGAAAGTTTTATTAAAATTTTAAACCAGTGTGATCTTCCAAAGCTAAGGGTAATGCTGGCTACCAACTGCACATTAATTCCTAATTTTGAATTAGTAGAATTATTAAAAAAAAGTAAACACATAAGTATTAACCTGAGTGTAGACGCTTATGGAAATTTAAATAATTTTTTACGCAAAGGCAGTCAATGGGAAAACGTTTTGAATGTAATGGATTGGTTTGTTGAAAATTTTCCCGGAAAAATTAAAATTCACAGTATTGTTTCTATATATAACATTAATAATTTTTACGAATTAAGTTTTTTTGTAAAAAAGCGATACGACAACCTTGTGTTCGTTGAGCATCAAATGGTAGACGGACCAGATTGGATGCAGCCCGCTAATTTACCTGAAGGCGCTAAAAAAATCATTTTAAAAAATCTTGAAAACAAATTGCAAGACCATAGCGATTTTTTACCATTAATAAAAAATGAATTTATGCGACCCGGCAAATTGAATCGTTTTTTTTTAAAGGATCAAGAGCTTAATAGTATTCGAAATGAACATTGGAAAAATTTAAATCCAGAATTATATCAAATGATAGAGCTGTTTAAAACAAATTAAAATGATCAGTGCAAATTCCAGCAGGATTAACTTTTTTAGATTTTATTTTATCGAATATATTACGATGATGTTCTGTAGTAACAAGAATCCCCTCATTTGTTTCACAAGTTCAGACCACTTTATGCCCAGTATGTAAAAACGTATTGTTCGGAATTATGAAAAAAACAATGAGTGTGTTCGAGCATAAACACAAATGTGTTTCTATAGTTTTTGGGTGACACCAAATTTGACAGTTCACGGCCAATCGGTGAAGGTTGTTTGAAACAGAAAATCTTTCCAGTACCGATTTTTTTCGTTCGGTAGTTTAGATTTTGTAAGTTCATTTGTGTAAAATATAACATCGTGTCTTGCAAAAATAGTAACGTCGCACCGTCGGTCAGTTGTAAATTCATTTTTGCGTTTTTCAAGTAAGGACTTTTGTCGTAAAGATCTAGGGCCAAACATAGCCGAAGCTGATTTAGAATGTCGAAATTTGTTATTTTCGAGACGTGTATCATAACCCCATCTTTGTATTCAAGTCCTTTCAATAAATTTGACATTTCTTCATGTCCCCGGAGCTTGCGTCACTTCTTTTCACACTCGTGCAGTAACTTAAAAGCCATCACAGCAGCAGTTTCTTTGGAACCCGCACCATTGGTTACTTTATTCCGCAACTTCACTGTAGCAAACGATGACTCTATGGGATTCGTTGTTCTAAGGTGCGGCCAGTGGACTGCTGGATAATGAAAAAATGTTATCAGCTCTGACCAACTTTTAACGAGACACTCGACGGCCTTCGGATATTTTTCTGAAAAATAATTTTTCAAAAGAACCTCGAGCTTTCAAAGCGTCAGCTTCCGTTTCTGCCTTCATCATCTCGTGCAAAAGAGTCTTTGCATCGGTCTGTAAACGCTACGGAAATTTATCCAAAACATTGGCGATTTTATGGACCCAACACCTTTGCTCTTCTGTTTTTTCAAAGCCATCACATCTTCTCAGCGCCGCCCGAAAACCCAAAGCCCCATGGCGAGCATCGGAGCCGTCAGCCCACGCTCAGCCAGTGAGCGTAAAACCGTTAACCACGAGTCCTTCGATTCCCGGTACCCGGATGCACGGCTAACAGCTCTTTGTCTCCGGATTCGGTGGCGCCAATTATCATCAGCAAACAAACTTTCTTATCCTCGCCAAGGCGAACCTGCATATTCACGCCGTCGGACCAAATATAAACATATTTTTTGTGATTTGGCGCTTTTCCCAAACAGCAAATTCTGATTCCCAGATCCTTTTCAATTTCACAATCGATGCCGGAATCAACCCCAAGGTCCCATCGCCTAAAAACTCTGCTAATGCTGACTTAAAATTATTGGTCGATAGTCCCTTCAGGTACAAAAGTGGCAGCAAAGATTCCACCTTCGGTGACTTACGCAAATACGGCGGTAAAATCGATGAGAAAAACTTTTCGCCGTCGCGGTGATCATCCACGCGCGGCGCCTGGATATCAATACGGCCACTGCCAATTGTGACTGTGCGACTTTTACCGACACCATTGCGAACCACCAGCCGGTGGCCAGTCTCGTCTTTTTCTTCGGCAGGTTGTTTAATATCTTCTTCAACTTCCAGATCCAGAGCCTTCACCAGAAGACGACGGGCCACTTCTCTGGCAATTTCATCGAGACTTAATTCAAAATCTTTGCGGGACTCGGGTTTCGTTGGTACAACTTTTAACATAGCGGCTTTCCTCTGTTTCTCGCCATTTCGGCGTGTTGGTTTTGTCACCAACGAGGTTATGCCGCTATGCTTCTCTTTCAGCCGTCCACAACTTTCCGAAATTTCTTCGGGCGCGCTTGTTGATGAGCTCCAGATGCTAATATACCAATTAATATTTTCTGCGCCGTAAAAATCTGAAAATGTATTTAAAATGTGTTCTTTGCAAGTGTTCCATGTTCGCAAGTGTTCATTTAAAGAAATTGCGACCTTCATGCCCGGCCCCTTTTAAACTCAAAAAATGATATTTAAGAAACCCAGATTTTACAAACGATAAAATTAATTTAGGCGAAAGTTGATGCAATCAGCTCTTGACCTGGCGAAACAAACTGTTTGGAATGTACCTATGGAAGCGACAAGTCATAATTTTATTATTTCGGAATTTTTACAAAAACTAGGAAATCTTCTAGCCAAAGGATTTTTGGATTCAGCGCAAACGGCAGAATTATTAAAAAGGTTTTCTTGCCTTATGTCCAAAGATATTATTGGGCCTATTCAGGCAACTGAATTATTAAAAAGCTTATCTTACCTTATATCCGAAGATTTTATTAGGCCCGATCAGGCAACTGAATTATTAAAAAGAATTACTAAAATTATTGAAGATAAACTTGTTAATTGTGAAAATGTCCTAGATGCATTTAGCGATGGTCAGATAAAAAGTAAAATTTGGCTTGTGTCTACATGCAATAGTAATAATTTAAATCTGGGGACAGTTTTTTTATGTGGGGGATGGTTAGCAACTATTTTACTGCACACAAAATTTAGATATTTATCGCTTAGAAGCTTTGATGCTGATCCGAAATTTCAAGTAGCCGCAGACGTTCTACATCGTAAGCTCGTTATGCAGGACTGGAAATTTTGCGCAATCGTCGAAGACATACATAATATAAACTATAGCCAGCATACATATATTGTAAAACGCCGAGATGGAACCATTTGTGAGCTTACGGACTGCCCGGATACTATTATTAACACAAGCTGCGAACACATCGACAATTTTCAAGCGTGGTTCAGCAAATTGCCTCAAGACAAATTAATTATCTTGCAATCAAATGACGGTTTTCATATCCCTGGGCATATAAACTGTTCTAAAAATTTAGAAGAATTTACTAAAACAACACCACTTAGGCGAACTATTTTTAGCGGTGAGCTTCCTATGCCACAATTTAATCGATTCATGAGAATAGGATACAAATAAAATTCGCTTATAAAAACATTAGTAACTTTAGATACACTGATGGTTTTAGTTCAGCCGTTTGTTCAATTCTTCGATGGCGCATTTATTTAAACTTTCTTTCGAGTAATTAAACCACTCTGCATACGTAATTTTATTATCTTGAAGAGCTTTCACGATATTTACAGAAACACCAAAAACAGCCTTAACCATTAAGCTTCCAAGATTTTGCTTATTTTTTTCTGAGTAACGCATACTTCTTCCAGATGTGTGATCGCAGTGGAGACAAAATGTTGTGAATTTTTGCGTCTAAGCAATAGGCTTGCTGTTTCTGGCCAGGAGGAATTGGTGCGTTGTAGACACTCCGTGTTGGAACAGTAAAGTAAAGTGGCTTTAATGATCCGCTATTCCAATTTTTGACCGGATATTGTTTTGAAGAGTCTCGTGCTATAACGGCATACGTATCGTAAGCGATCCAACTCGCCTCTTTGTTAACATTTTTCGTGTGGCCTAAACTGTCTTCCAAGAGGAGACAATTTTATGGCCCGCACTACAGACCTACAAAAAAAGCAATTTTTGAAATCGGACAACATCACGCAAGAAAAATATTTTTCCTGCAGTTTAAATGCTTACTGCAAAGGGAATAGTCTTCAGCTTTATACGTTCAAATACTGGAAAAACCGACTAGCAAAAAAATTAGCAGAATCGAGATTGCCAGTGCCCTCATTGTTTGTTCCTGTAAAAGTTTCGGTGCAACAGACATCAGCATCAAAAAAATTCTTACCAGATCCCAAATCGCTAGTAGAAGTGCTCTTTGAGCTTCACGTGAGGCTTCAATGAAGTCCACTCATGAGTTTAAAAAGAGATATTTATCCACAGAGCTCCTGGTGCGCCGTGAGAAGGGCGATTTATATGTGGCTCGTGCCTGCGTGTTTTTTATGGAATGGAGGTTCCAGCGTAGTTACGATTAATCACTTATTTGGAAAAAAGGATCATCAGACAAAGGATAATTCAAGAAACAATTGGATCCTCGGACTTTTGGTTTGGGGAGAAGGCTGGCACAACAATCATCATAACGAACCTGTAAATTGAGCATTGTTTCGAGATATCCGTGCAAGCTCAAATCGTAGAACCTTCTCCCGTGAACAAACTCCCGAAGGATGTAGGTGGAAACCAGCCACAGCAGACCATCTTAACAAGATGGCTTTATGAAATTAAATCGGATAGCAGTGTAATTTTTCTATTGTAACCCAAATTAAAAAATTGTTTTTGCATGAATTTTAGAAAAGAATCGGTTTTTGAATTTTCGATAATTTTCAAAGGGCTGATATAAAGTTTATCCGTTAATTTTTTTGAAAACTTGAGTTCTCTATATTTTTTCCCTTCCCCCTGTTTATAAGATTTACGGCAAAGCTTATATAAATTTAGATCAGGGCAATGCACAATTGGGGCATCAATAAGATAGCATTCAAGATTTTTTAAAAAAACTTGCATAAAAAAATCTGTTTCGGTGCCTCCGTATTTGAGAGCCTCATCAAAAAATATTTTATTTTTAAAAATGATGTTTTTTTTTACGGACATGTTTCCACCTATCAAAAAATTCATTCGATAAGTATCGGAGTGCCGCGCTCTTTCTAGCCACTCCATTTGGCTACTGACATAGAAACGGTCAAGCATTCCTGCTGAGCTTGGAATAGTATAGAAACCGCCAGCACCTAAAACCGTGTTATTTTGAAGATGAAAATCTAAATGTTTCATAAGGAAGTTCATGTCTTCAATTATGCAGTCGTCATCAACAAACAATACGATATTACTTGTTGCCATTTTTAAACCAAAATTTCGCGCAGTGTTGGCCCCAGGCAAAGAATGCAGTATTTTGCAGTGGCAGAAATTATCTTTAGGGTTTAAGTCAAAATCAAATGTTTTTTTTTCGCTGGAATTGTCGATAAGTAGTAGTTCAACTTGGAGTTTTGAATAATGGGAACTTTGAATAATCGAATTAACACATGTTTTCAAAGATTTTGATTTATTTAAAGTTGGTATTACAACGCTAAGCTGGTACTTCACCCAAAAAGAATGCAATGGATTTTGCAAAGAGGCAACAATTCCAATTTCTTTTGACGAGCGAGATAAAAGAAAAAATCATAAATATTGTGATTGTTTTCAGGAAACAGAAGATTTTTTTAACCGTTATTCAGTTAGACCACCATTTAGGGTTTAACTTCGCAGCGCGCCATACATAGCCTCATATGCGGGTAACGAAACGCATTCGACCTATACCAGGAAAGTCATCTTGTTTTAAATCTGTTGCCGTGAAACAATTTTACAGAAAATATATGAAAAAAAACAATGGCGTAAACAACAGAATGCTATCGATAAAGCATATTCGATTTCCGGAAACGGCACAATTTTGGAAACAGCACTTATGGCCGAATCGTGAATCTGTCATTGAGCCCGTTTCGTGTATTGATTCCACTGGTGAAATTGATGAATCCTTGCCAGAGCGATTCACCCCAAGTTTTATTGGACTGTTTATTGATAATACTCTAAGTGGAGTCGTTAGCGTTTGCCAAACAAGCGCAACTGAAGCCCGACTGAGAGGAGTCTGCTTAACAGCAGAAAAAAGAGGCATGGGCTACGTAGGCCATCTTTTAGAATTTGCTTTTAATGAAGTTTTCGCAAACAAGGACATTCAATGTATTTGGACAATGTCGAGAGAACATAATTTTAAATTTTACAGCAAATATAACTTTATTTCTTTTAAAAAAGTTTCCCAATACGAATATGGTCCGCACATTATCTTGAAAAATTCTGAAATAAAAAAAACGCTTGCGCAAATTCAAGCGAATAATCCGGAAATCAGGAGCTTTCAGCGTCCATGACATGAGGTCTGATTAAAAAATACCAGCACGAGGGCGGTTATTTTGATTATTTGGTGACGACATCTGACGTTTAAGGTCGCTGACGTTCGTTTTACAAGTCTGATTTGTTCCCGGAAATTTAGCCGTTAAAAAGTGTCTGAAGGTGGCGTCGAGCGGCTCAATTTTTTCAAAACCCGAAAACTTGGGCCGATCAATCAGGTCAAAATGATTTTGATAAATTTCAAGCTTGGACGATACCGTGCTGAGTTTGCCGACAAACTGATTATTAACTAATTTCTCTACGAAGGGATCCTGCAAATAAGCCAGCATCACTTCCGGAGTGTACTGAAAAAACCCGGGGCAAGCGTTTCGTTTTTTATGGATAAAATGACGGTACCAGGCTGCGATTTTTTCTTTTTCATAAAGATGCCACTCGCTAGGTAGATAAGCGCTGACCCCGCGAACATAATCCTCTGGGACTTCCTTAACCAGTAGACATTCTCCGCTTCCCATAACCGGATAGCCCTCAACCTGATCGGCCAGCCACATTGTTGAAAGCAGTTGTGGCGAAATACAGTAAGTGGGATCGGCGTACTCGAGCAAACGAGTATTCCAGAATTCAACAATATCGAGGTCATAAAGTCGATAAGGCACGCCCAGTTTTTCACACATGATAATCGCATACGAAATATCATGAATGTTGAGATCATTTTTAAATCTCAGAATGGCCGCAGAAATCGGAATATCCGATGCTACAAAAGAGCGAAGGGCCACTTCCGAATCCACTCCGCCCGAAAATAGCAGTACTAGTTTGTCTTGGGTATTTTTATATATTTGTTTGGCATTTTGCAGACACTCTTCGCGAAAGGTGCCGACGCGGCGCTCGCAGCAGCCATATTGTACAACCCATTTTTGTTCCGTACTGGTTCTAGACCCGAACCAGCGGTCATCGTAGCCGAATTTAAAATGGTTATTGTGCGAGAGCAGAATGTCCATCGGCCAAAATTAGCTTATTCAACAGTTTTTTGCATCTTAAAAATTCAAGGACGACACCCCAGTTCACCCAGAAAATATACAACATCAGGTAAACCTTAAAATTAACGAAAATCAGAAAGAAAATCGAAAACTGCATCAGAAGCAAAGCTAGGATCACCGGAAATCTGAATCGTTCTGAGAACAAAGCCACCGGCACGAGCAGCTCAAGTAGCACTCCCGAAAAAGCCAACAGCTTGGTCAGCAGCAGATTTTTTGCTACCACCAGATTTAAATTAAATCGATGCGCCAGCGCATGAATGTCGTGATAAAAAATATGAGCGCGGATCAGAAAATTCTGCAGCGATTCGCCGAAAATCCAGTCGAGGCCGCCGTTGTGCATTTTACTTACGCCGGCAGCAAAGAAAATACTGCAGAAAACGGCACGAATGCAAAAAATCCGGTTGTTACCGCAAAACGCTAACGCAAAGCTAGCCAGCACCAATCCCATGTAGGTGTGAGTCTGGTAACCGAAGCTGTGACCGATATTAAAGGCAAGAAACACAATTGCAAAAAATAATTTCGAAAAAAACTTAAAATTAAAGCCAAAAGCACAAAACAAACATGAGATTTGTGCCACCAGTCCAAGGCCGCGGATAAGATTATCTGAAATCCTGATCGGAAAGCTGAAAATCTGCAGTAGTCCCTGCGGCAGCCAAAGCTGTTCGGGCAGATTGTAGAAGCGCATAAAATATTCAACATCTATAAAATACAAAAAAGACAGGTAAAACAGAAACCGAGAAATCTTAAAATTAAACTCATCATCAAGATATTTATTCATTCGCCTGTCCGATCAAGCTAAATTTTTTGGCTTCTTCCGGTGGGGGTAGATCATTCAACACGGCGTTTCGGTGCTTTTCCCAGTCGTAATCAATCTGATAAAGCCTGAGCTCCCTAAAGTGCACCTGATTTTTATTGGCATGTCTTAAAAGTCCGCTCAATATGCTATTTACATTCTTGCCACTGCGGTGGTTTCGACCGATCGACTCTAGCAGAGGTTGCTCGCCATGAAATAGTCTGAAAGCGCAATTGATAAAGCGCACTTCCTGTCCATCTAAAGTAACAGCTTTGATTTGATAATATTTAAAGTATTTATCCGGCAGCATGGCGTTCGAATACATCTGATAATTGGAATAGGGAAAAAATTCCAGTTTAAACAGAATCGACAAAACGATGAGCAACAAAAATATTCGGCTGGTCAACGATAATATTTTCAACGGTGAGCCATCTTTTTAAATGTTATCATTCAGTTCCTGCTATTGAATTATCATCGTACAACTTTTTCAGTACCGCAACAAATTATGCTGACGGAAAGAAAAATTAAAATTAAACTTATCAGTACCGAATGCAACAGGCAAAGTTCAGAATTTTATCAGATCACGACCTTCCGCAAATTATTGGGCTACGAAAGTCTGCTTTTCAAACCTATTATAAAAATGCGGTTAACCTCAGCGGACTCGAATGGAACCGAATGGACGCGGCTTCGGTTCATTTAGGTGTTTTCATTGGGTTGGAATTGGTTTCATGTCTGCGGCTTAGCGTCTTTGCAAGTCTGGAAAAGCTTGAAGCCGCCACGCAGTTTAAAACACCTGCCGAATTCAAGCCACCGTTGGCTCTGCTGGCCAGAGCCGCCACCCGCGACGATTGCTTAAGCCTGGGGTTTCACACGGTACTGCGGTACGCGGCCCTCGAAATCTGTAAAAATAATAATATCAAGGTTGTGCTGGGCAGCCTGGAAGAACGTTCTTTGCGAAAATCCCAGCTACTTGGCATTGGGTATAAAATTGTCAGCCGTATTATCGATTGGAAAGACAGTTATATCAAAAATGAAGGTGACGTAATTCTCATCGCGCTGAAAAATTTAAACCAAATCGACATTGCGATTGCCAAACTTAAAACAAGCAGCGGTTTTCTGCGATTAGAGCAGCCGATTCAGCCGCAAGAGCTGATTCTGAACATTCAAAACTGGATCTGAGTTGTTTTTGATTCTTCAAGCGGCGAAATTAATTTGGCACTGATAAAAACTCTAAACAGCATAAAATTCAACCGATCTAGCCAGTCTGAATTTTTCGGGTCTCTGAATTTTTCCTGATTTTTATGATGAAAGCCGTGATCTCCTTCGCCGGGAATCAACAGGTTTATCAAAAGAGACTTCCGAGCAGAAACGGGGTTTTCACCTACACGGTGAGCGTAGCTGTTCAGCAGCCAGACGGAATGCCAAACTGTCATTAATCTGATTGGAATAATAATAAAAAAGAGGTCTGGCCGATTGCCAAGCGCGGTTAAAGCGCCAGCCGCCGCGATAAAAAGTACATTGATGGCAATATAGTTTTTTTCAAACCAAAGTACAAGTTTGTCGCCGACTAGATCTTTTGAGTTTTTGTAAGCTGTCACATTCGAAAAACCGTTGGGATTGCGGTAAAACAGCCATCCCATATGCGACCAGAAAAACCCCCTGGTGCGGCTGTGCGGATCTTTCAGTTTATCAGTGAAGGAATGATGAAATTTATGGTGCGAAGCCCAGAAGATCGGCCCACCCTGCAGGCATAAAACTCCGATTAACAGAAAAAAAAACTTTGCGGTTTCGGAGCCAAATCTGAAAGTTTTATGCGAGAGATATTTATGATAAGTGAAGGACGCTCCGACCAGGACAAACAAATAATGCACCAACAACAAATAAAAAACATTATGAAGATTCAGATAGCTCAGGCCATAAATTCCGAAGGCGTGAACGAATAAAATAGGTAACATAAGTTTAACTGAGAACGACTCCGGCTGTGAATCCATCATGGCTTTCAGTTCTAGCACAAAAATTTAAAATTTGGTAAGTAAGATAATTAGCCCTATAAGATTAAGCACAGAGATCACTCCCAAGCCTAAGATTACATTCTGTAGCTTAAAACCAAAAATCATTTTGACCTTGAGCAGGTCGGCAATTTGTTTCTCTTGAACTGCAAACATTTGCGCTAAATTAGCTACGACAGCCATTTCTTTTTCAGCGGATACTTCGGCCTGAGATGGCGCGGTTTCGATGCGGTGGGTGATCAGCTTACGCAAACGATCACTGCCCTCTAATTCTAGCTCAAGCTGCTCAAGTACGTTCATTAGAAACAAGGGTGCGATTTTGGGAAGCTCTGGCGGGGGAAACCCGCCAAGGTATCGCCGGGCACGCGATCTAAATATTGCCTTTAAGATTTTTTCGTCGGTCTTCAATAGCTTGTTCACTCTTGCATAGTCAATTGAATCTATAATTTTATCAATTAACGTATTCAAAATTTTTCGGCTTTCCTCAGGGTTTGTCTTTTCTGTTATTGTTAAGGAATCAAGATATTCTTTAGAGGACAACAGGGAGTACGACAAGGGCAAACTTTGTGAACTGCTCAAGGTTTCGTTAGGAAAAACATACAGTCCGATCGCGGCAATGACTGAATACTGAGTCCTATTGACACATTTCCGCGCCAATATTTTTTTGTTAATAGGAAACTCGCTGTAAAAGTAGCTGCTGCTAGTTTTGCCGTATTTAACTTTTTTATCAGCGAGCTGTTCTACCATGAGAATAAATGGATTTTTCCCTTCGTTGTCAAAATTCATAGAGCTTGGTTTGTCGTTCAACCAGGGTCGCAAAGGCAAGCTTACTATTGGATAGTCTGGAGGATTTGGCAGATAGAGTAACGCCTGACTTATGCCACACATATCAAAAATTGTTACCTTATTAACTTCCGGACTTGGAATTTCAGCCATTGTAACCGTTGCGATTTTGTCGCAGATAAGATCCAGTTGCATTTTTACTTGTTCGAGCGAGCAGTTTGCCGCGCGTGATTCGATCGTGAAAAAAAAGAAAAACACAAATGCGGCGCTTAAACAAAAACTCATTCGTAGATTCTTTCATTAATGTCAGTTTCTTAGTAGTGAAAGCATTTCCCGCGCGGACATTTTAGACAAAAGTGTTGAAAAGGCCTCGCGGTACTTAGTTTTGTCGAAACCAATATTAAAAACGTCACGTTTGATTTAAAAAAAACAGATCAAAACTCAAAAGACTTTACGGGGTGATTTTTATATGAGTGTAGATGCTTGGGTCGATATTAAACTGCCGAAAATATTTTTGCATTTTTTCCAGCTGTTCGCTTGAAAGCGTTTTAAAACAAGCCGGATTCACCGGAAATGTGATATGAATACGACCGCGGTTTGATCGATTTTGCACGGCGTGCAGTTTGGACGTATTAATAAAGTAAAAAAACCCATCGCTCGGTATATGGTAGTCTCGATCTTCAATGACTAAAATAACATCGGAATTCGTCTGGATAGCGTAGTGCAGGGTTCCCGTGCACATTCCATCCGTATGGCGAACCATTTTATGTTCTGGTTCGGAAATAAGAATTCGGCCTCTTTGTAAATAAACATAAGGGTCAAAAAAAGAAAAGAACTCCTCAAACTGCTGGCCCAGAACGTTCTTCTTGAGGTAAGCCTTGCCCGGGCGGCGATAAAAAGCAGACGAGTTTTCTGTTATTGACGACATTTGCTGAACAACATCGTACAAAGGATTTTGATCGTCGCTGTATTGAAGGCCTATGGATTTATATTTTTGGGAGCCGTCTTTCGATATTGGAGGATAGGCTAACAACAATTCACGAACCAAGTTTTGGTGCTTGTGTACATCAAACTGATGATCTATTTTCAAAATCGTAAAGTCGTCATTTGCAAGCCGAGCAGACAATTCGCCGGGCGCAACCTTTTCAAAGTTCATCCCCATATTATATTTGGTGAAAACTAGAATTCAATCTTTTTTAGAAAATCAAAAAAACAAAGGCACCTTGAATTCACTTCCTTGAAGATTTTGTATATCATGACAGACGTCTGCATAATAAACGAATAGAAGTCACCTTTGAGCCACGAAAGCGCAGTCGCGCAGTTTGTTCTGGCTGTGGAGAGCGTTGTTTTGGATACGACAAGCTGCCGCAGCGTGAATTTCTACACGTTCCAATCTAAGGGGTTATAATGCTTTTTTGCCTGCGCAGGGCATTTTGTGCGACCTGCGGAGGAATTTCTGAGCAAGTGCCCTGGTCTTTGGGTAAGAGCCCAGTAACAATAGCCTATGCCTGGTTTTTAAGTGAGTGGGCGAATTTATTAAGTGTTCAAGAAGTGGCGCGGTAGTTTGAAATATCGGTAAAGCCGAAGCCCGACAATTGTGGATTTATCCATTATTGTTGATCGTCCAGTCCTCGCCATTTTCTTTTACTGCAATAACCCGTAGAAATTTAAAAAAAGACTTTTTCGTTTATTTAAATGGGAGCGATTACACAAACTGCGTATTGCGTGCATCGCCGCGGCGTGTTTGAATTGGTTATGACCGAGTTAAAAAAGGCTTTATCAGAAATACCTCACCTTAGAATTCCGCTGCAAGTTGATATTAAGAATCTCGCTGCAGAAGTAACCCAGAACGTTTCCACGTTCTCATCAATTCAAATCAACGACACTCTTGCCGGTGACAAAGCTAAAGAATTTTCCGAGGCCTGGCGGGCAAGAGGAATAATCGACTATTCACCCGAGAGCACTCAGATTTTCACTTATCAGAGTATGGTTAAGAACAGTAAAGAAAATTTGAAAGTATTTCCATATTATAAAACAGAGCTTTATTATAAGTTGAATCAGGCAAGAAGGGTCATTGACCAGATAACCCAGAGCCCGAAAATCTGCAGGCTATTTCTTTTAAAGGCCAACAAGTCTTTGCCATGGCACCGCCATAGCATGAACGCTGAAAATTATAATGACTATAACACTTTGATTTTTCAGATTCCTATCGTTAACAGCGAGAACTCTGTTTACGAGGTCAAACACCGCGAAACCGAAGAGATTTTTTCGCAGATTTACCGCCCGGGCGAAGCTTGGATTTTAAACAGCTTTCATTTTCATCGGGTAACCAACAAGCATAATGCTGACCGAGTTTCACTATTTATCGAAACCGATATTAAAAATGTCACACTTGATTTAAAAAAAATAGTTCAAGGTTTAAAAAATTTTACGATGTGATCTCAATACTTAGGATTTAAAAAAATCCATTACTAAAAAGTTAACTTCCTGTGATGAGTGGTTAGCATAATAGTGCCAGTCATGTTGATTAAAATAGATTAATTGGTTCAATATAATCTTATCTGGATCAAAATTCCACAGTTTTCCATCCATTACAATAATGAAATCCCTGGGGATAACAGGAAAAACCTGATATCGATTTACCCTTTGAAAATATGTCGTGTTGTTAGAATCTCGATCGCGATGTACATCAATTCGGTCGCCCGGCTTTAACCTATGCCAATAGCTTCGGGCTAACCGGCTGCTATGATTTCCGGTCTTTTCGGCCATAGTAGCAATGGTCGCGGGAAATAAACTTTTATTATCAAGCAGACATTTATCATCAATGATACTCAGGGACTGAATATAAATCGTTTTCCCGTGTCGCAGAGGCGCGCTTTCGGGAGTTATTTTCAGATAGTGAAACCCCCAAGAATCACCTGCAGCAGAAAGCTCTGTTAGAAGGATTGAAATTTCATCTTCTTGCATTGGGGAAAGAATTTTACTTTGTCTGGTTTTCATATTATCTAGGGATCCGGTAAATACAGTCTGCCCTTTTTTAGGGGGTCGCCGATCTGAAGATCATTAGTTTTCCACTCATCCACAATATATTGAACTATATGCGGATGTTTTAGAACTTCTTGCAAAAGTTCTGGCCCGAAAGAGCGCTCTACAAGCGCCTCATATTTTTCGGTAGAAATGCCCTTTTCATTCAAGATAGCCTCTAAGTTTTGTTCCTTACAAGCTGTTGCAAGGAACAACTCATAGTCGGCTTTGTTTCGCCAAATTTGCGAAAGTATAATGGAGTCTTCAACTGCATCGAAATGTTTTGTTCTAACCAGGAGCCTGCCTGTGCGAAGTGACTCAATTCTTTGGAGACCAAAATTTTCCCAGAATTCATTTTTTAAATCTTTAAGGATATAGGTGAGTCTCTTTTCGCGGGACATTAGGTACTCGGAGGCCCAGTTCTGGTCTTGAGATTTAAACGTAAGTTTTAGAAAAAATAATTTAGTGGAATTCACGACACTATTTCAAAATCGAGCTTAAAACCTCGGCTCTTGAAAACTGCTAAAGCACCCTGAAGTTGTGGCGAGTCGAAAAAGGCTTGGAAATCTTTTGAAGATTTCCAAGAACTCTCATAAACAATTTGGCCATTGTTTCTATATTTTTTAAGATTTAACAAACGTCCGGATTGTAAGAAGTCGGCTCGCAAACGAACCAGAGCCCCGGAGTAAAGGTTCTCAACTTGTGGGCAGATTTGTTTTACAGCTAGAGCGCTGGAAAGCTGTTCGACTGCTGATAGGAGATCGGACGAGGTTGGTTTCAAAATTAAGCGAGTTTTACAGCCTACAAGGCCTCTTGTCGGTAGTAGGTTCATTAACGATGCTCCGGTAGCGAGGCCACAGGCAGCAATCACCATTGATTTAATAAGATTGCGACGGCCACTAACTGTGCCGCAAATTAAATTTTTCTTAAAAGCCAAAAGCTCCCGCATACTAACATCTCCATTGGCAATGTACTGCTAGTTTAATTTTAAACAGCTACCTAGATTCAAGCAAGGTTTTTTAGCAATCTCTTTGAAAAAGCCTCCAAAGGTCTGAGCACGACAAAGTTATTTCTAAATTGTCTCATTCTAAGATAGTATTAAGGCCACGGTGAAGATTACAGATATGAATATTAACCAAGATTTCTTGTTCGCAGGTTTGAATCTGCCGACCATGAGCTGTGAACAAGCTTTAGCAGAACTAGCCCTTGTCCCGGAAACCGCGTGGATCTGGGATGCCTATCGTGAAACGAAAATGTTGCCGCTGATGACCCAAACAGGAGAGGCTTCCGCGTCTGCCGTTGGAGAACTCTACTTGAAGTCTGACTTCCTTTGGACGTCCAATGCGCCAAAAGTGATTAAAGACTATTTTGAACAGCATATTTTCAACTGGCTGAAACCTAGGCCTCGAATTATGATTTTGAAAACGGAAGCGCACTGTAAAAACAAAGAGCATATTGACTGTGCACCGAATGTATTTCATTTGCGGCAGCACAAGCTGCGGTATGTCATTCAGGGTAATTCGGATACTCTTTATTTCATTACTAAGCAGGGTAATATTACTATTCCCAATACAAACCAGCCCTTTTTAATTAATGGAGCTTGGCCGCACGGAATGCATAACAACGGCGATCTCCCAAAATACACGATCTGCGTCGGCGCTCCTTGGTCGGGTGCCGATCACTATCCGCAATTAAACTTGATTTTGCCATCGGCTCCTTATGAGTTGCCGGAGCATTACGAGAATTATTTTGATCCTAAGTATAAGTAAATTATCCTGAACATTTTATTTTTGCTTATTTAACAAAGCATTAATACAATATAGCTTATTTACTTGTAATATTTTTGCTTCTTTTAAATTTGTCTCAATTTGAAACTAAACCAAAGGATCTTTTTGCCAAAGCAGCAGGACCAATCTTTTACAACCAAAACCCATGAAGAGTTTTACAAACAGTTTTACTCTCCGTATACCAAATGGCCAAAGCTCAACCTTCACGTTTACAAACTTCCGGAATTTTATTCATTCGATTTGACTGAGGCCAACGCAGAGCTGTCGAAGCTTACAAG
Source organism: Bdellovibrio sp. (assembly GCA_031428535.1). Lineage (GTDB taxonomy): Bacteria > Bdellovibrionota > Bdellovibrionia > Bdellovibrionales > Bdellovibrionaceae > Pseudobdellovibrio. The sequence goes on from JANPPN010000218.1 coordinate 40,173, forward strand.
CAAACTGCCACTAAAACCTTTCGAGATTGAAAATGAGCAGGGCAAGACTCGCAAACGGCTTTCGTATCGGGGGCTTTGCCTAACTTCACCTCTTGACAGCGCCGATCCTCTATACGAGGGCCTTAATCTTTATGGTGCGAATAAAGAAAAATACAGCATTTACAAGACCTTTCAAAAGGTGTCCGACAAGATAAGTCCGCAAGAACGTCATATCGAAATTCTTGATGAAACCATTTTTCAAAGCGAAACCGATGCGTGTACCCCATTTTTCAAAAAAATTCTTGATAAGTTTAAATCTCCTTACCTAAAGGTCAGAATTCTGGAGTTGATGCCTGGAGGCATGATTCCGCCGCATGTTGATTTTCCGTATTATAAGGGTGTACGCCTGCATGCCGTGCTTACGTCAAATCCAGATGTCTATTGGGAGGTTGACGGAAGTAGATTTCAAATTCCTGTAGATGGAAACTTTTACTGGTTTGATACCGGGCGATATCATGCCGTTTATAATAAAGGGAAATCGAGTCGTATCGTGCTCTCAATCAATCTTGCGCCATATTTTGAAAAAAATGGCCAACAGAGAATCAGTGAAGACATTCCGCTTATAGATCTTTTTGACAATAAACTTATTTGAATAGGAAATCACTATGACGGCTTTAAATTTAGAAAAACTGAAGAACGATAAAAATAATCTGAACTACTATGAAGTAACGCCTGAAAACAGCAGCTTTTACACTATTGGCTGTGATATAACGCACAGATGTAATATGGAATGCAGCAATTGTTATAGCCCCATCCGAACATTACCTGACGTTAATAAAGAAGAGTTTTTTAATTTTATTAAAAAACTGAAAAAGAAAACTGAAATCAGATTTACCGGTGGCGAACCCACGCTTCACAAAGATCTGGAAGAAATGATTGAAAAAGTAATTGAGCTCGGGCACCGTCCCGCGATTATGACTAACGGATTAAAGCTAGCCGACATTAACTATGCTGCTCGCCTTAAGGACGCTGGATTAAAATTCGTGTGCATGTCTCTCAATGGTGCTGATGAAAATAATATTTATTTGCAGATGGATGGGCAAAACTGCGCACCGCTGAAAATGAAAGCGCTGGATAACCTTATTGAGTTAGGCTTCTTTATAAACCTGAACTGCATCATCGCCAAAGGCGTTAATGAACATATTCCCCTAAAAATTATAGATTATTTACAAAGCAAATCTACTCACGCAGTTTTGCGCTTGAGAAACATTGGACAACTGGGTCGCTTTATGGAAAATGAAAACTACACTTTTGAACAATTAATAAATTTGATATCAAAACAATTTAATAAATCGCCGGATGAAATCCGCAAATTCCGAAGCGTTAATGGTTATGAAGAAGAGCATAATATTTTGTTTCCCATTGAAAAAAACAAAAAACTTAACACCTCTTGGATAAAAATTACTGACTGGCGCCCAAGCGAAACGTCAATACCGGATCCTAACAGTCGAAGGCGCGGTCGCATGACAAAGAATTTCATGGTTGCGCCTTTTTTTGAACACGCGTTAATTAACGGCTACTAAGCGCGGCAGGCATGACCTTTCTGGTGGAACAAGATTTCAAAATTGCTTAGGCCTCGTGCTCATGGCGCTTAAAATTTTTGTTCTGAATTCCTCTTTAAGCTCGACTCTGCGAATAAGGAGATCGTTTGGATAAGTTCTCTTTCCCATAATATTCCAGTAATTATCAAGCGTTGGTTTGGTGTTAGCCGGAATCACGTGTTCCGAATAGAAATTGTATCTTTTCAGGCCGTTGCTGAATTTGACCAACAGAGATGTATAATTTTTTGGATCATAAATGAGCTTACCTCGAATTACACAAAGGAATAAAAAAGAATAGATATCTTTTGCTTCTTGCAACTCCAGTAAGTAGTTCAAGCAAGATCCAAGCGCTTCTTTGCTTTCTTTCAGTCCAATGTCGGGGTCTGAATAGACATTCATTAGCGTCCAACAGGAGGTTGCCGACCATGTGAAAGCTGACGCCATTGCAATTAAGCGACTTTCTTTAAAATAGCCGACGGCATTATGCTGGCTATCTTGTGCGAGAAGAACACTCTCAATAAAAGATAATAGCTTTTCATTGAAGTTTTCTTCGCGCTGCGATTTCATCAATTTGCTGGATTTACTTAGTAGATTGGAAATCTCATATAAATCTGAGATGTTTAAAGCCCTGGCAAAGTACATACTTGGTTACTATATAGCATTTTATTAGGGGAGCAAATAAATATCGAATGACAACATTCAGGACAGGCGTTACGCATATGACGGGCAACTCTAGACTATATTGCAAAGTACTGGTGTAAAAACGGCCTAGATTTGCCCGTCATATGCGTAACCCTAATGAAAGAGTAAGGATTAAAATGAACAAATCCAATATGTTAATACTTGGCACCGGCGGGATCGCAAAAGCCTGTGTAGAAAAGTTCAATTCCAATTATCAGATAACCAGCGTTTCCCGTCGCACAGGAGATATCAAGGGTGACTTAACTGAGGTGAGTTTTAGAGACCACTTAGTTGAAACTACGCAACCCAAAGTTATTATTGCCGCCTATGGCGACTGGCCGGAAAACATGAGCCTTTCGCAGGCTCTTAATATGCATTTTAATTCCGTTGTTGATCTTTTTGAAAAATTCGAAAGAAAGGGAGGGCTCGAGTATTTTGTTGTCATTAGTTCTATTGATGCCATTTGCTCGAGCCATCCTTTAATGCCGTTGAGTCAATTTGCCTACAGAGTCGCCAAAAAATCTCTGTCTGTTTTTTTTAAAGAAGTGCAGTTATTTGGTCGATATAATTCAAAAGTGGTTTTAATTGAGCCCGGCTTCGTCGCAACAAATTTTTGCAATATCAACAGGCGAATGATCGACAAAAACAGCGAAGATATAATTTTTAAATTAAAGTTAGATGTGTACAAAACTGAGGCGGTTGCAAAGCAAATATTCGACTGCCTCAACAGCTCACACAGCTCACTCGTAACCATGCATAATAAATCGAATAAATAGCCCCTAAAAATGCTTTAAGAATCAACACCAAAGCACTGCAAAAATGCTGTGCTTTGAGTAGTCGTCCGAATTACTCCATCTCATGCGAATAGTGGCGCCGTCTTGAATCAAAATTAAATCTTCATCATTTGAAATGTTTAAACTATTTTCAAGATTAAGCTTCACATCTTCTCTTATTTTCAATTTAATCAAGCCAAAATATTTAAAATTAGCCAGGGGCAAGGCATTCCAATTATTAATATAACAGTTGTCTCTTAAAAAAAAACACATCAGGTGAGCTTTCTCAAATGAAACCATCCGCTCATTTATATTTCCTTTTATTTTAGCATACATAAACCGCTTTAATTCTTCAAACTCAGGCCTATTGTTGAGATTTGTACCTATTTTATAAAGACTAAAATCACTAGTTTTAAAATAAATTGAATTTGCAGCAATAAGCGGAAGGTATTCGTAGATGCTGAGCAATCGTACCAAAGTTGCAGACTGCAGCGTTAAGTAATTATTTGATTTCACATTTAAAATTTTACACATAAAATATAAAAATTAAATGAAATATTTCAAACTATCTGAAATTAAATCCGTGCGTTTGAACGAAATTCCGGAGCTTATCAAATCAAAATGGGCCATTTTTAAAATTCCTCATGTTTTTGATATAGCGGAGCTGAACTCTTCATTAAAAATAACCGCATCAACTTTTCAATTTGTAAATAAAGACAACTACGACACATATAAGGGTATTTGTTTGCAGTCACAGCTCGAAAACGATCCCTCCGTATATACAGATCTTGATGCCAAATATTATACTCTTCATAAAAAAACCGTATCGGAAAATCAGGTGCAAAAAAATATTTCTCACTTTAATAATGCCGGCGAGCTTTACAAAAAAACCTTTGCCGACCTATCCAGCCAAATTAAGCTCGACAGAGGACGAATTTTACTGGCTGAACCGGGATGTCTTTTAAAACAGCACGAGGATGGGCCGCGACACATGACACTTCATATTCCGCTTTTTACTAATAGTCTGGCGCATATGGTTATTAATGGTGAAGAGTATCACCTGGCGGCTGATGGTTCAATTTACATAGCCAATACGGCATTGCCTCATTTTATCTATAATGCCGGCTCTTCCGACCGCATTCATATCACGTTTCGTATGTCCCCTGACTCTTTTATTAAAAATTAGTGCCCATCCAAGCCTAATTTCCATCTTCCCTCGCTTTGAATTAATTAAAGCGGGAACGCGTAAAAAAAGTATCCGTATAAAACAAAAATAGCTCTGAAGCATTAAGACAAAACCTCATCAAATTATGATGATTTAAGAGTTTTAATCAGCTCCGGAATTGTAATTTCAAAGTTGGCATCACTGTGCGGAAATTTTTTCGCCATATTTTTTCTTAACTCATCATGTTGTTCTTGAATGCTCTCCCAACCATGAAGCTTCTCGCGGTCTTCCAGTTCCGGATAGAACTGCTTCGACATCAGGTTTTTACTCGTTCTCGTGCCAAGTTTACCTGGAATTTTGTTCGCCACGAGGCTTTCCAAAATCGGATTATTCGTTAGAAAAGAGTATGTCTGTTCTGGTAAGTATTGAAAAAATCCCGGAATTGCAGGTTTATTTCGTTTGATAAAATTCATATAGATTGAACAGAGTCTTTCGCTCTCAAGCAAAATCCATTCTGACGGTAAGTATGGACTGATTCCCGGAAGATAGTCCTCTGGAATTTTTTTCTTTAAGTAGGCTTCGCCTTGCGCAATAATCGGAGTTCCGGGCAACTGGTTGGCCGCCCACAGGTGCGCCCCAATAATTGGGCTTACGCATTTAATCGATTCTAAAAGAATACTGAACTCACTACTTTTCAGCAAACCCTGCAAATTAACGTCAATATATTCATGATGGAAATCATGCTTCTTCTTAAGTTTTTCCACGAATTGTAATTCGGCCTTGTGATCAACATCCAGATAGCGCAGCGTGGCGGCCTTGCACGGTAGTTTCTGCGAAAGAAAGCTCTCTAGGCAAATCTCGCTGTCTAGCCCTCCCGACAACATAACCCAAAGATCCCCCTGTTTTGCATCATGAATATTTCTGGCGGCTAATTCGTTGGCTTCTCTCCAGTTATTTACTGAACGTTCGCAGCGTCCATACTCCGCAAAGAATTGGTCTTTATCATTTTTACGATCTTCGAAATAACTTTCGCGATTATATCCAAATTTAAAATGGTTGTTTTTTGTATACGGGTACATTCTTAAAAGCTATCATTTTGTCAGTCTTATTCAATAAAATATAAGGTTTCTACAAAAGTTATGAATTCCTTCGATCGTCTAAAATATCTTAACACCCTAAGCCTAGAGGATGCAGCCTTCGCAGATCTTCAGCGCTTTTCAACTGAAAGGATTTTGTTTGTAGACGACAATTCCATCTTTTCAAAATTTTATCTTTGGATCTTGCAAAGGCTAAAAATTGACTGCGACTTTGCCTCAATAACAAACCTTGGGTCGGACACGGCGGCTCACAGCAGTTCGGTTCTGTTTTTTCCTGCTTTTGAGTTTCGAATCACAAATGTTAATTATAATCGTACTCTCGAAAAACAGTATGGGAAACCTTACTTTGTTCATATTCATTCCAATAGATCTGAGCTGGTAAAGCGGCACTTCGAAAAAACTTTTAAGGAATGCATCTGTAATCCATTGATGGAGCTTCCAAATATTTTGCGCGCCTATTTGCTTAATCCTGAACTGCTGGCCTGGCTCTCCTCGGTAAGTCTTCCGCTACCACATAATGATTTTTTTGACCGGGAGCTAATGCAAGACTTTTTAAAAGCGCGCAAAATTTCTTACGACTCTCCTTATCAGGTTGCGCCAGAGCTTAAAACTTCAAACCTTCTTCAGAGCGCATTTCATCTTTTGCCACAGCAGCAGCAAGATAACACCCAATTTCAGCACTATCCCTTACACCGAATCTACCAGAAATATTTGGATACTGACTTGAATATCAATCACTTTGAAAGAACCATTTATGGCGATGTACATCTCTGAATGTGCGCTGACTGAGTGGGCAGCGCATGCACAACGGATTAAATCTGATACAATGCCGAAAGTCATTTCGCCAGATCAAAATCTTTTCTCAAGCCTGCAGTTTATAAATGACGAGGTGGCTGCACTTAAACGACAAACTGCTTACCGGTTGAGCGTGGATAATGTTGGAATGGCTTGGGCTTCAGTTTATTACTTAAGCCCCAGCGTTCTGCGGTTGCGCGGATTGATTGTTCTGCCGGAGCATCAGCGAAAGAATTATATGACAATTCTGTTGCGCCACATTATCAATAGTTATCAGGGAAGAGCGGATTCAATTTTATCGTTTTCCACAGACGAAGCGAAAGCCTTTCATACAAAATTCGGCTTTAAAAAAGTCGAGGGTTTTGAGCCTCGTCCCGTGGAGCATTATGATGCCGCAAATAACAAGTACACCTGTAATCCGAATGCTCTCTTAACGTTGTACTCCTACTTACTGTAAGATAGACTTTTATATATGGACCAGAATATAAAAATGCTATTCATGCCCTGATGGTGAAGTAGGATCAATGATAGAAGAAAAAATTAATCTTCCATATGACTTGGCGGCGCTTCGTGACGATGTTGTTAACATGAAAGCCAATTATCCGATAATATCTCAGTCTGTAAACTTTGGTGGCTGGACTATCACCTCAAGCGATGGCGATTATCGCGACGGTTGGCAGCAAGGCCACAAAGTTTATGAAAAAAATCCTGATACCCCGAAAGAACAGCTCGCTGCAGAATTCAAAAAAATAGGCATGAAGGACTTGAACTCGTATTGTATAAAAACAAATGTTTGTACTCCTGCTTTTTCAGCCTTGGTCGACACTTTAGAAGCGAATGGGTTTTATCCGCGGCGCTGCCGCGTGATCGAGTTAAAAGCTGGGGGCTTTTCATCTTGGCATCGTGACGCTGCCGACGATCAGTATGCCGTGCGACTACACATACCCATCATTACAAATCCGGGATGTCTTTTTAAAACCGAAACCGAAGAAGTGCACCTGCCTGCAGACGGAAGTTGCTACTTGATCAAAGTAAACCGTATGCATCAAGTTGTAAATACGGGCACTCAGGATCGCTATCACTTTGTCTGTAATGTGAGTGATACAAAAGGACTAAGTGCATTTCACCGCGTTTAAAATAGTTTTCGCAATCCAAAAACCAGAACGGCTGGCAGCTTGAGCAGTACAGATAAAAAAGAACCCTGTTTGCTTCCCTGGATTGAACTGCACATCAATACTCTCGGCCAACTAAAAACCTGCTGTGCCCAATTCGACTTCCTTGAAGAAAACAAAGGCGCGTCGTTTCGCGACGTCTTTAACGGGAAAAATTTTAAAGCCATTAGAAATCAGTTTCTGGCCGGCCAAACTCCAAAAGTTTGTGAAGCCTGTGTTCAGGCAGAAGCAAATGGCATGAGCTATAAAACGGCTAAGTCGAAACAGTGGAGTTCATTTACCCCCGATATTCTTGCCCCGCAAAATCAGGATAAAAATTTTCCGGTAAGATCCCTGGATGTTCGGTTCGGAAATCTATGCAATTTTTCGTGCCGTACGTGCGACAGCGACAACAGCAGTCGCTGGCAGAAAATAGACACAGTTGTTGGCCGCAAAACAACGGTCGTTGAGAGGGTGGCAAAAGGCGTCTTGTTAAACCAGATTAATTCTGTGCTGGATGAGGTTACGGAATTATATTTTGCCGGTGGCGAACCGCTGCTCAGCGAAGAACACTATCTGGTGCTCGAAGAAATAATCCGGCGGAAACGCACAAATATAAAAATAACCTATAATACTAATTTGTCGCTGTTGAGCGCTCATGGTCGCGACGTGGTAGATTTATGGAAAAAGCTTGATCAGGTTATTATTTATCCGAGTATCGATTCAATTGGACTGCGTGGAGAGTATATCCGTTCGGGATTTAAATGGGAACAATTCGAAGAAAATTTTAATATGATAAAGAATTATGTTGGATGCCTACACAGCGTTCTGAGTGTCTACAACGTTTTTTCAATTACCGATCTTTTTTTGTGGGCACACAGCAAAAACACTATGCTTTCAATTTTTCCGGCCTACCATCCCGTCGAAATATCAGCTTCGATATTGCCGCTCGAGGTAAGGCTTCAGGCCGCAGACAAAATCTTGAAACTTTTATCAGAAAATAAATTTACTTATTGGCAGTTGGCCCAGCTGAACACGGCAGCAGAGTTTTTAAAAAATAATCACACGCCGGAACATCTTGAAAAATTTATTAATTTTAACCGCGCTCTTGATCAGCTTCAAAAAACTGATTTTATCGAAGTTTTTCCTGAACATTTAGCCTGGTTCGAAAAAATCCGAACATAGCATTTATTTGAAAATGAATACTGCTCCAGGGAACCCAGGCCAGAAAGCAGATTTGGTATGGAAAAAATGCACCATGATCTCCTAAAGTCCAA
>JANPPN010000219.1:0-2705 GCA_031428535.1 Bdellovibrio sp.
ATGGTCATTGGGTAATGGACTGCGGTTGGCACTTGCAATTCAGACATTTTTTTCTGGAAAAGTTCACGGTGCGTGATGGTCAGCGTGTATTGGGCCCAGACACTCAAATTGTCGGGTTTAATAAAGGGTATAGAAAACTGGGGATCCATCGCTTCAAGCCCTTCGAAGGCCTCGGTGTAGCGCTTTGCAACACGGTTACGCTCAGTGACTTCCCAGTCGTATCTTTCCATTTTCGCCAGCAGAATCGCGCACTGAATGGTGTCGAGTCGGCCATTAATGCCCAATCGAGTGTGAAAATAGCGTTTTTCAGAACCATGTTCGCGAATTTCTTTCATTGCCAGCATTAATTTATCATCATTCGTAAAAATGGCGCCGCCTTCTCCGTAGCACCCAAGTGGTTTAGCAGGATAAAATGAAGTTCCGGCCGCTGTCGTGCAAGCGCCGCTCTTTTTATCTTTGTATTTGGCGCCATAAGATTGTGCAGTATCTTCAATTACAAATAACCCGTGTTTTTTGGCAATGGCATTGATTTCTTCGAGGTCGGCCGCCTGTCCATAGAGTGAAACCGGCATAATCGCTTTGGTTTTTGGAGTAATTGCAGCTTCAATTTTTTTCGGATCAATATTAAAAGTTTTACGGTCGATGTCGACGTAAACAGGAGTGGCACCGGCCAGAACAATAGTTTCGGCAGTGGCGATAAATGAAAATGCCGTCGTGATAACTTCGTCACCTGGACCAATGCCCAGCGCCATCATTGGAATTAAAAGCGCATCAGTACCGCTGCCGACAGCAAGACAATGTTTTGTGCCCGTGTGTCCGGCTAATGTTTTTTCGAGTTCTGCGACCTCAGGCCCGCCGATATATGCGCCGCTTTCGAGAACTTTCTGAATGCGGGAATCGATCGATTGTTTTAAAGCATTGTACTGGGTTTTCAGATCAATAAACGGAACAGACATAATAAACTCCTGCTGTATTATTTAATTATCGAAACTTCATTATTCAACGAAGTTGGCATGATGTCTATTGTGTAAAAAAAGCTTCACGCCGCGACTCAGATCATGACAGAATCAAGACTTTCATTAAGAAAATTCGGGAGGATTTTTGTGTTTAAATTTAAAACTGTTGTTTTTTTGCTATTGTGCAGTCAAGCGCAAGGGGCGCAGAACGTAAAAGCTGAGCCGAGCTCTGTAATTCCTGAAATCAGAAAATTCGAAATCGATACGAGTGTTAATCCGTGCAATGATTTTCATCAGTATGTTTGTTCGAATGTTGAAGCCCAATTTAAATTGCGGGATGATCGTAGCGCACATACTTTTGCGTTTGACGATTCAGATGAAAGAATTCTGGAAAAGAAAAAAGATTTTTTCAAAAATATTCTGAATGAAAAAAAACTTTCGGCACGTTCATTACAATTGAAGGATTACTATGCCGCTTGCATGAATGAAAAAGAGTCTGCAAAAGAGGAAGTGAAATTGGTTGCGGAACTGGCAAAAGAAATGGGAAATATAAAAACAATTGCTCAGTTCGTTGATACAAACCGTAAGAACATGACCAATGAGAAATGGAGCGTAATCAGTTACGACATTATGCCGAATATCGACAATCCATTGATTTATGATATGACATTTGACGTTTCATTTATGGGCCTGCCGGAACACAGCTATTATGACAATGTTGAGCTGGTTGCAGAGTATCGCAATTTGATGGCCGAGTTTTTTAATTCGGTTTACCCGGAAGGGGACAAGGCCGACCACCTGAAGCGCGCTCACGATATAGTTGATTTTGAAAAGCGATTTAAGGAAGTTTATCCCTTCCCGGCAGAGTTTCGTCAGCGTTACACTCAACCAAGAAAGATATCACGAAAAGATTTTCTGGCTAAAGTCAGTGTTATGAAACTGGACGGCTTTTTCAGTCAGAACGTTCCTCAAGGCACACTTTTACGGGATTTCATCCCGGAGAGTCTGGATTTTCTGCAAAAGGAATTGAAACAAGAAAATCTTCAGGTGCTGAAAGATATGTATGTTTACCGTAGTGCGCGTGGCTTTATGGACGATGCTTATCCCGAACTATTTAAAAAGCGCTGGGAATTTCGCCACAAGTTTTTAGGTGGTCCTTTAACCCGGTCTGACCGGCAGGAGCGTTGCACTGGCGGAGTAATGGGGGCTTTCGGCCGCGAGCTGGATTTTGAACTTTTGCCGAGATTGTTTCCGCAATTTCCAAAAGAAAAAATGGAACAGGTTGCGGAAAGTATCCGGAATTCCATTCTGAACGGGATTAAGAAAAACAATTGGCTTTCGGAGCAAAGTAAAAACGGGGCACTGGAAAAAGTCAGAACTGCGAAATTGCAATTGGTGCAGCCCACCACCGACAAGGAGTGGGACTTCAAGCCGATCATAAAAATGCGGACAGACCGCCCGTATGAAAATGGCGTGAAACTTGCGATGGCTGGCCATAAGTGGGCATTTAAAAAATTGCGTGAAGGCGTCAATCAGGCAGCCTGGGGAATGGGACCACTCACAGTTAATGCGTATTATTCTCCGGACAAAAATAAGTTTGTGTTACCGATCGGTATTCTGCAATATCCGTTTTTCATCAAGGACGGCGATGTGGTTGAAAATCTTGGCGCCGTTGGTGCGGTTGTCGGCCACGAGCTGGGCCACAGCATTGATGATGAAGGTTCGAAGTTTGATTCAAAAGGGAAATTG
>JANPPN010000220.1:0-6293 GCA_031428535.1 Bdellovibrio sp.
ACGACGATTAATACGCACAGGCTCACTAACTGCTGCATCCATATAGTCTTTAAGTTCTGATCTGAATTTTTTCGCGTTTGCACTTTGCACAAAGCCTCCTAAGCCCTCAAGGGTACTTTAAAGAGTACTCTTTGTCAATGAGAAATTCGGTCAGGGAATTACCTGCAATTCTGCATACGGCGCAGATGGCAATTTAGTTTGTGCTGTTGGACTCAGAGATCCGAGTGGCGAACGGCGGTCATGGGTGTTCAGATTCTCATGTTTCCTTCTGGATAATCACCGAACGGGTCGGGAATGCAAATGCCAGTTTTTGCTCTTGCGAAACCGTATATATCAGATTCAGAAATTCTTCGATTTTGGCCAGTTCCACCTGATCGGGATCGAGCCGGTAATGAAAATTGACGATGACGTTCATTGAGGAGTCGCCGAAGCTGTTGAGATGAATGGCAATCCGTTCGCGGTCGACAATGGGATTTTGTAAAAGTTGATATTTGAGGTTATCGGCAAAGCTCTGAATTAAAACCGGGGTGGCATCATAGGTGAAACCCAGAATATGCCGGAAGCGCACCCAGTTCTGGCGCTTGGTCAGATTGTCCACTTTTTCTTTTGCAACAACTGAATTGGGAATGGCGATAGAAGAATTATACGCCGTTTTAACATGCGTTGATCTGAAACCGATTTCTTCGATGATGCCTTCGGTTTCGCCGATTCTAACGTTGTCGCCGAGTTTAAAGGGCGCATCCAGCAGAATTGTAATTGTTCCGAAAACATTGGCCACGGTATCTTGCGCGGCAAACGCCAGAGCGATACCGCCAATGCCCAGGCCGGCCAGCAGGGCCGTCACATTAACGCCGAAATTTTGCAGCACGATCAGACAACCGATGAGGATAACCAGCACCTTCAGCGTTTTCGTTGCAAACGGCGCGAGTTCGCCGTTAATATTATTCTGTGACGACTTAGCCCAGTCTTCAATCGAAAGCCCCAGGGCTTCGGCCGCCAGATAGCAGGCGCGGATCAAATTAATCGACAGAAAAACCTGAATGGTCAGGTTGATATATTTATTTAAGTTCAAAGTCAGATTGAGGCTATCCACAATGACGAGTGCGATGGCACTGATAATTATCCAGCTGACACTGCGTTCGATTTCCTGATCCAGAAAAAATTTCATCAGCGTTTTTTGCGGAAAGTAACTCTGCGCTTTTTTTATCCGGATAATTATCTGGTAAAGCAAAATTCGTAGAAAATAAAGCAGAACCGCAGCCGCAATGAGACTGAGCCATTTCCAGTTTGGTAGCCCTAAAATCAGGGCGTTCAGTAAGTCTTGGGTTTCTGATGAAATAAATCGCTGGCCGGCTTCTAAGGTAAAAGTTGGTTCGTTCATAAAGCTCCAAAGTAAGTAAAAAGTAACACCACTGTGCCGAGCACAATACGATAATATCCGAAATACTTGAATCCGAATCTGTTCACAACCGAAATAAAAAACTTGATTGCGAAGATCGCAAACACAAAGGATAAAAAGACGCCCAAAAGCAGATCGAAACTTTGCGAAGTGTCGATAATGTGGCGAATTTTCCAGAGTTTGTAAGCCGTCGCGGCACCCAGGGTTGGAATGGCCAGAATGAACGAGAATTCAGCCGCCTTTTCGCGCGACATTCCGAAAAACTGTCCGCCGATAATTGTGGCAGCCGAGCGCGACACCCCCGGCACCATCGCGAGTGACTGAATAATTCCGATCATCACCGAAGATTTATCGCTGAGTTCAAGGTGCGGCCGATTCTTAAACCAGGTGTCGATTCCGATCAGGAAAAATCCGCCTAAAATAAGAGAAACAGCAACAACACTTGTGCTTTCGAGCAGCAAATCGATTTGATTTTTAAGTAGAAAACCGAGGATGGCCGTCGGTAAAAAGGCCAGCAGCACTTTGCGGTAAAAGTCTGGGTTCCACTTCAGTTTTTCACGGTACAGAAAAACCACGGCCAGAATTGCACCGAACTGGATGATCACATCAAACGCTTTTGAAAACTCAGTTGGCTGCATTTTGAGAAGTGCGCCGGACAAAATAAGATGGCCGGTTGAAGAGACCGGAATAAACTCGGTCAGCCCTTCAATAAAAGACAGAATCAGAATTTCAAGGTATGTCATATATAGTTATGGTTCGGCCAAAGTGCTCAGAGCTCAACCAATGTCTGGGTGCGTAAAAGTTAAATTAAAAAATTATTTACTATTTTTTTACAAAATAGTCGGGATACGATCTTTTCAAGTTTAATGGTTCCAGGCCGGAACCACCTATTTCACGGAAGGAAATATAAATGAAAAAGACTCTAGGTCTATCTCTAGTTCTATTATTAGCAGCCCAAATTTCAGCGGCAGGCGAATATTTAGTTAAATATAAAAATTCAGCCGCGCTAAACAATCTGGCCGCTATGCAAACCGAATCTTTCGGAGTTGAAGTTATGGGCTTACACCGCCCAGGTCACTTGGTTAAAGTCGCCATCAACAAAAAAACAGAAGTAAGAGCGCTCGCTGCGATTTATTCTGACAAAAATGTTGAGTACGTCGTACCAAATTTCACCATCCGTGCTTTTTCTGCTCCTGTTGATACGGCGGCACTGAAGGAACAGTACGCACTTGCAAAAGTAAATGCTGAACAGGCGTGGAAGCGTGCAGGAAACAAAGGAAGCCGTAATGTTCTATTAGCTGTTATCGATACCGGTGCAGACTACAAGCACAAAAATTTAGCTCCTAACATGGTTGCCGGATATGACTTCCGCGATAACGATGCAGATCCGATGGATTTAACCGGCGCTCAGAATCCGGGACATGGAACTCATTGTTCGGGTATTGTTGGTGCTACCGGTTTAGTCGATGGCGGTATTCAGGGTTTATCTCCTGAAGTTTCAATTATGCCATTGCGGTTCTTAGGCGCTGACGGTTCAGGATCTTTAGAAGGTGGTATTAAAGCTATTGACTACGCCATCGAACACAAAGTGCAGGTTATTTCTGCCAGCTGGGGTGCTTCGGTTCCTCTTTCAACTGCACAACCTTTAGTTGAAGCAATTGAACGCGCTGAAAAAGCCGGAATTATTTTCGTAACAGCCGCTGCGAACGACGGCAAAAACAACGATACAACTGATGTTTATCCGGCGAATGCAAATTTACCGAATATGATCACAGTTGCCGCCTCGAATTCTGCTGATGGAAAACCATCGTGGTCAAATTACGGAAAAGCAAAAGTTTCTTTGTCTGCTCCTGGTGATGCGATTATGTCGACGGTTCCGGGCGACAAATACTCGAATATGTCGGGCACATCAATGGCAACTCCATTGGTTGCGGGTTTAGTTGCTTTCCTGAAAGCTCAGGACGCTTCGTTAACGGGTGCTGAGATCAAAGCCCTCTTGCAGACAACCGGTGCGAAAGTCAGCATTGCAACAGCTTGCGACTGCCGTGTAGATGCTTTCGCTGCTGTTGATACTTTGTTATCTCAGAAAGCGTGGATTGTTCCGTCTGCAGCTACGATTGCAGAAAAGGCAACTTTGCAGATGAATTTAAAAAATGCTTCAGGCGCTGTTAAATTCGAATCAACAAATCCAGCAATTTTTACAGTTGATTCAAGTGGTTTGGTAACTGCAGTTGCAAAAGGTACAGCAGCGATCAAAGCAACAGATGCTAAAGGTACCTTCACAACTTTGGATATCAATGTTGGAGCAGCTAGTTCAACTAATCCACCAGATCCGGGAAACCCACCTGATCCGGGAAACCCTCCAGGTGGCGCAGAGTGCCCACTCGGAGATCCTGCGATGTGCGATATGATTTGCCAAATCATGCCGACCGCTCCGTGGTGTAAATAGTTTCTTAGTTAAATAAATTTAAGTTTCGAACTAATCGTAAACAAAAAAAAGAGGCTCCTTGTGAGCCTCTTTTTCATTTTGGGTCACTTTCTCTTTTTGATACGGACAATCTTAAGAACTTGTTAAAAACTTGTTAAGAAATTATCAAGTGATGCTATCCTGATGACGATACAAACACTGTACGTTGTCGGAGGATTTTTGAAGTATCAATTGAAGATTATCATTGCATTGTTCTGCCTGTTGACTGCTGCCTGTGGCGGACAGTCGGGTGGCTTTGCACCGGCAACATCTCCATTTGTTACGGTTACAGATATATCTGCCCAAAGTAATTTCAAATTCGGTGAATCAAATAGCTCATCTAACGACTGGGAATTGTCGATAGATACAACGGATCCTGTAGAAGAAGTTTTGCTCGCAAACGGGTGGAATGTCGAGGTAAGGTTTGAATAGGAAAACGTATTTAACTATTTTGCTAAGTTTTATTTTTTCGGTTGTTGCAACCGCTGAAATGAATGTGCCTATTCAGCTAAGACTGAAATCGCCCGGTGGCGCTTACCCAACTGAAAGTGGTCTCAGTTTTAAACTTGTTATTTTAACTCCCGCTAGCGGCTGTATTTTGCGTGAAGAGGATTTTTCATCACAGGCGATAACAAATGGAAATGTTTCATTAAGTCTCGGTTCCGGTGTGCGCGGCGTAAGCGATCCTTCACTGACTCTGAATCAGGTTTACGACAATTCAAAAACCAAAACAGGACTGACCTGTGTTGATGCTAACAACAGTATTGTTTCAAGCGGGCAGAGTTATGTTCCCGCTGCCAGCGACGGCCGCATTATCCGTGTGCTGACCACAATCGGCGGCGATCCGGTGCTGGCTAATTTTAACATGCGCGCAACTCCTTATGCCATTCAAGCCGAATCGGTCGGTGGAAAATCGGCTGCAGATCTGATCGTTAAGGATGTTTCTTCACAGATGAATCAGACCAATCTGAATGACCTCTTACAGGATGTTACCCGCTTCAATAATTTGAAAAGCATTGCGCTTTCAGGGCAGGCGGCAAGTGCAACGACAGCCACAACTGCGGCAAATTTTTCAGGCGCGCTTGCTGGTGATGTATCCGGCACTCAGAGCGCTACCAGTGTTAATAAAATCAAAGGTGTTGCTGTTAGCGCCACGGCACCTGTTGCAGGCCAAGTGCTGCAGTACGATGGCGTGCAGTATGTACCGTCGAACTTAGCTTCGGGAAGTGTTGTCAGTGTTGCCGGTAAATCTGGAATCGTAACATTGGTAAGTTCGGATATTTCAGGTTTTGGCGATGCCGCAGGAATGAGTATCGGTAGTACTGCAGGAACAGTTGCTGCGGGTAATGATTCACGCCTGGTGAGTGCTTATTCTGATACGCTAAATGCAACAGCCGCAAATACGGCCAGTACGTTGGTTAAAAGGGATGCTTCGGGAAATGTTGCGACTACAAATTTATTATCTTCGAATAACTCTACAAATAATCTTTATCTTTATGATGGTGTGAATTCCGTGCGTCTGAAAGCTCCGGCAGGTCTTGCCGCAAATTATGTTTTAACCCTCCCTCCAGATGATGGAACCCCAGGGCAATCTTTGCGAACCGATGGCGCTGGAAATTTAGCTTGGGTGACTAGTACAGGCGGTGGCGGAACAGTGATGGATGTTACAGCTTCAGCCCCCTTGGCTTCGAGTGGTGGAACTAATCCGAATTTAACGATCACACAGGCCAGCGCGGCCAGCGCCGGATTTCTTTCGTCAACAGATTGGACAACTTTCAATTCTAAACAGAATGCCTTGGGGTTTACGCCTTTGGATTCAGCTTTCTTTAATGCTTCTGTTGCTTCATCTTCATGTACATCAACACAAAGCCTTTACTGGAACAGCGTAAGCAGTCAATTTTTGTGTCAGGGCATAAGCTTTCCGGCAGATGCTGTAACAAGTGTTGCAGGTCGTACCGGAGTGATTGCATTAGTTAGCAGTGATATTTCAGGTCTTGGTGGAGCAGCGGCACTTAATGTCGGTACTGTTGCCGGAACGGTTGCTGCAGGGAATGATTCAAGAATTGTAAATGCGGTTCAGACTTCGTCTGCATTCTCAGGAGACGTGACCGGAACGCAGACTGCAATTTCGGTTGTGAAAATTCAAGGGGAACCGGTCAGCGCAGCCCCGCCGACAAGCGGCGATGTGCTGAGATACAACGGAACTCAATATATTCCGACGGCTCTTCCGGCAGATGCGGTTTCGAGTGTTGCAGGAAAAGTCGGCACAGTTAGTTTAGTAAGTGCCGACATTTCGGGATTAGGAGCGGCAGCAGGGTTGAATGTGGGAACAGCGGCCGGAACGGTTGCTGCGGGTAATGATTCAAGAATGGTTAATGCGGTTCAGACCTCGTCTGCGTTCTCAGGAGACGTGACCGGTACCCTTTC
>JANPPN010000221.1:0-8374 GCA_031428535.1 Bdellovibrio sp.
GATTAACGACTCATCAGCAGATTTTGAATATATTGGGTTGGGTGAAGCCAAGCTCGATCACGCAACAAAAGATTTGATAACCTATCCGCTGCACGAAGCGCGGAACGACCAGTGCAAAAATGAAAACTGGTTTTGGGAAGATGCGCCCCGTATAGAAAATTTCGGAGCCGACCTCGGCTTACCAACTGCACAAAATATCGAAATCCAATCTGAGAAAAGCGCGGCAGAATTTTTTACAACTGCAAGTGAATTGCTGTACCTAAAAGAAGCCGAATACAGTCTCATGGTCGGAACTGGTAATAATCAGGCAAGGCTCGTGAAAAGCGACTATCACTATTTGACGATTTTTGAAAACAAGCAACTGGCGGCGTGCTCGGTTGTGACGGATAAAAATTTAATCGTCACTTCGGCTTCGGGCCCGATCATGCAAAAACTTGCTGAGTATGTTGTTGCGCAGAAGTTGAAATTCGGTGGAGTGGTCGGTCCGTCAGTCTCGGCCGAGGCCTTTGTTCGAAGTTATGCCCAGATGCTGAAGATTGAGTTTAAAATAGGTTTTAAACAGAAAATTTACAAACTCGAAAACGTCATTGCAACATTCTCCGCAGCCGGCGCGCCTCGCCGGGCGAATGTTGACGATATAGAGCTGGTTGCTCAATGGTTTTTACAGTTTACTGAGGAGAGTCTATCGCATGATTCGACGACAATTGAAAAAACCCGCCAGACTGCCGCTTCAAAAATTGAACTCGGCGAAGTATTTCTGTGGCAGCAATCGGGTAATGAAAGCGTCAGTATGTGTTGCATCTCGCGGCCGACGACAAATGGCATTACAATAAATGGGGTTTTTACACCAAAAAATCAACGGGCCAAGGGTTATGCTTCTTCACTGGTATCCCATGTAAGCCAAACTATGATTGAATCAGGCAAAAGGTTTTGTGTGCTTTATACTGACCTTGAGAATCCGGCTTCAAACAAAATTTATCGCAAGATCGGTTATATCGAGATTGCGAACTCCACACTATTTATTCTCAGACTATAAACACTCTTCTTTATTCAGGAAATTTTTTAGTTCTTTGTCGTTACATAGGAATCCGATATTCTTTTTAGCCAAGTCTACGTCTTCAGTTACAATACCAAGTTCCTTTTAAAACTTTATATAGTTTCATTTTTAATTCCTTCAAATCTTAAAGTCGGTAATTTACTGATCTTCCTTTTTTTTCGCCCGATTTCAGCAGACGGAAAGAAACCAATTCAGCCAGGTCACGTTTGGCTGATTCGCGGCTTGTTTTGCAGATATCGACATACTCACGATTAGTCATTTCACATTTTTCGTCCAGCATTAAATTAAGAATTTTGCGCTGACGGGAATTAAGATCAAAAGCCGAGGCCGTTTTCCAGAAAAATTCATTGGTCTGATTTTTCTCAGCGATTGCATACGCTGAACGAATAGCAATCAAATACAGTCCGAGATAAGCCTTCAGCCACTGGGTGAGGTCGCCGCCACCAGCGGCACATTTTTCAATTTCTTTAAGCACATCGCTGCGATTTTCGGCTAACTGAACTGCAATGTCGTATGTCCGCGTAAGGGTTTTTTCTTCCTGCTGAAGAGATAGTTCGGCCAATGCGCAAGCCAGGTCGTAGTTTCCATCCTCATAAGGGGAAATGAAAACAAACCAGATAAATGCAATGGCCGATCTTAAGACCGGATCCATCTCCACTGGCGGTTCGCGCCACCAGTGGAGGTACTTTTGTAATTCCTCATTCAGGTGTTTGTTAGGGAGGGACGTCCTGATGAGGTCTTTGGTTCGAAATTCTGCAACTTTGATTTTTTTCACACCGGAATAACCGGTCGGAAACAGCGAGGCCTGCCAGCCGTGTAGGCGCTCAGGCGACAAGGCAAAATCATTCAGATCGGAATAAATGGCCCCCTTGATATCGGAAATTTCAAATGAGTGAACAAAGCTTGAGGGCAGCGAAAGCAGGCACCCCTGTTCGAAACGGGCCTTAACTAAAATGTCCATCAGCGCCGAACTACTCCAGTTGAAGGAAGGCCAGTCTGCTTTTTCCCATAAATGAGCCATATATTGACCCAATTAAATCTTGTAATTGGGTCAAATGCAAGACTTTTCCGATTAAACCGAATTAAAATTGACAGCCATCGGTCGAAAATGGCACAAACACAGTTCGTTAAGAATGGTGAAGAGCTAAAACATTTAGATAAAGTGAGGATACATGTACGCAATTATCAAAACTGGCGGCAAGCAATATAAAGTTCAAGCTGGTGACATTTTACAAGTTGAAAAATTAGAGCAGGATTTGGGCGCAGAATTCGTTATTTCTGAAATCTTAATGATCGGCGGCGACAAAGCACACGTTGGAACACCACTTGTTAAAAACGCAAAAGTGACGGTTGTTGTTACTAAACAGGCTAAAACTAAAAAAGTAATCGTTTTCAAAAAGAAGCGACGACAAGGTTACAGAAAGTTCGGAACTCATAAGCAGAACTTCACAGAATTATTTATTAAATCAATTACCTCACCAGACGGACAGGTTTCTAAAACAGAGGCTTCTCCTGTGGTTAAAGATATGGCAGCGTTGCGGATAGAAAGAATTGAAAACAAAGTTGCGGATCACAAGGCACGTGTTTCAGTAAGAAACTCTGATGTTGACGAAGCAGTACTTTCTAAGCCGGCAAAAAAAGCCGCTAAAGCGCCATCAAAAAAAGCCGCGCCTAAAAAAGCAAAAGTTGTTTCGAAGCGTTCGGTAAAAAAAGCAGCAACGAAAAAGACAGCTAAGAAAACTAAAAAGTAATAATTTTTAACTTTAAAATGGAGTAAACAATGGCAAGTAAAAAAGCTGGTGGTAGTACCAAGAATGGTCGAGATTCCCAACCGAAGAATCTAGGCGTTAAGAGATTCGGTGGACAATTAGTAAAATCGGGAACAATCCTTGTTCGCCAGCGTGGAACTAAGTTTCACACCGGTAACAATGTTAAAATGGGTCGTGACCACACGATTTATGCCGTAATCGAAGGGCACGTAAAATTCGAAAGATTTGCTAAAGACAGATTTAAAATCAGCGTTTATCCTAAAGCAGCGTAAACAGTTTTAAATTTTTAGTAATTATTATAGAAGGAGCTCCGAGAGCTCCTTTTGTTTTGTAATCGAGCTGCTAAAATCTTATACTGAAAGTACTTATGAAATTTGTAGATGAAGTAAAAATTACGATAAAATCCGGCCACGGCGGCCCCGGCTCAAAAAGCTTTCGGCGCGAATCCTATGCGCCTCGCGGAGGCCCTGATGGCGGCAATGGCGGCAAGGGTGGCGATGTCGTTTTTAAAGTATCACGACATATAAACTCGTTGATGGACTATAAAAACCTCAGAACCTACTCGGCTGAAAATGGCGAGCCAGGCGCAGGTTGTGATATGTTCGGTGCCGATGGCGAAGATTTGGTTATGGTTGTTCCAGAAGGTTCTGTGCTTAGAACCTCCGAAGGTGAAGTGCTTTACGACTTAGCCGGAATTGAGGAAGTAAAGGTACTTGACGGCGGACGCGGCGGAAAAGGAAATGTCTTTTTCAAAACGAGCGTTAATCAGGCGCCAGAGCACGCTCAGCCGGGCGAAGAGGGCACAAGCCTCGATTTGATTTTAGAGCTGAAATTAATTGCTGACGTGGGAATAATCGGTTTTCCGAATGCCGGCAAATCAACCCTGATATCAAGAATTTCATCAGCAAAACCAAAAATTGCAGATTATCCCTTCACGACACTGACTCCGAACCTTGGAGTTGTTAAAGTTGGCGACTACAGCAGTTTTGTTGTTGCCGATATTCCAGGACTTATTAAAGGTGCCCACCAAGGTGTTGGTCTTGGCATTATGTTTCTTAAACATATCGAACGTACCAGACTATTTCTGCATTTAGTGGATGTATCGGGAATGGGTGGCCGCGAAGCCCTTCAGGATTACGAGGATATCCAGTTTGAACTTAAAATGTACGATGAGATGAATATAGACAAAGATGGATTTTTCCCGTTGATGGACCGCGAACAGATCGTGGTACTGAATAAAACAGATCTGCTCTCCAAAGAACAAATTGATAAAATTAAGCAACAATTTAAAAAGAAATTTAACATAGATTGCTTCGCAATTTCCGCGGTGACAGGTAAGCAAATTCAGGAACTTCTGACTTTTGTTGGCACCAAAGTTTTGAAATCCAAAGATGTTACATAAGATAAATAGGTAGAAATATGAAAATCGGAATTTTCGGCGGGAGCTTCAACCCTCCTCACAACGGCCACGTTAACAGTTTAACAACAGTTCAGAAAAAAATGGGTTTCGATCTCATTCACATTATTCCGAACAATGAGAATCCACTTAAAATACCTATGGATGGCCCAACAGGAGAACAAAGACTTGAGCTGGCACGTCTGGCTTTCAGCAGTTATGGAAAAGCATTTCAAATTAATGATACAGAACTTAAGCGCGGTGGAAAAAGCTATACAATCGATACCGTAAAAGAACTTCTTAAAGAATATAAATCCAGCGAACTCTATCTCATAATCGGTGCCGACAATTTTGAATCTTTTTCGGAATGGAAAAATTTTAAAAAACTTCTTGAGTTGGTTAATATAGTTGTAACAACCCGCCCGGGTTATCACATTCCTGAAAATGAAAATGAATGGCCGGATTACCTGACGCCTCTGGTGGCCGAAAGCGATTTCGGAACTCTCGAACTGACAACAGGCAGATCGATTGAGTTCATTACTTTAAACGACCTCGACATTTCATCTTCGGAGCTCAGAAAAAAACTTCGTGTTGGGCGCCCTGCAGATAAATTTTTACCATTAGCAGTTGAAGGTTACATCAAAGAGCATGGCCTCTATAAAACGGGTACCAGCAAGATAGCCAACTTCAAGAATTTTTCAGAATTCTGTGCGCAAATTCTTTTTGATAAAAAAGCAATAGCAGTAAAGGCATTTGATGTTCAGTCCGTGTCATCGAGTAGTGACTACACACTGATTGCCTCTGGAACGAGTACCCGCCACACGTCCTCGATGGCAGAAAATCTAGTCGCAGCAGTCAAAGAAGAATTTAATGTGTACCCTCTCGGGGTTGAAGGCGTTGATGAAGGCCGCTGGGTCGTTGTGGATTATGGCGCCCTGATCGTTCATTTGTTTTACGACTTCGTACGGCAAGAATACCGACTGGAAGATCTCTGGAAAACCGGAACAGAACTTAAATTGTCGGATAAAACCGCAAGCCCGCTCAGGTAAAAAACGGAATTATGAGATGGTCCCTTTTTGATTTCAAAACAGCACGTGAGCCCTGGTTTGACGAAGGTGAAAAAATCTATCTCAAAAAAATTAAGCCCTATACGGCTTTCGAAATTACTCATTTAAAAACTTTAAAGGCCGATCGCGCCGATGCCGCCCTCAAAATAAATTTTGAATCCAAACTATTACTCGAAAAACTGACTTCGGACGACTACATAATTCTTTTGGATGAAAATGGGAAAAAGTATTCTTCGATCGAATTTTCGGCACTAATTAATTCGGCGCAGGAGTCCGGCAAGAAACGCGGAGTTCTAATTGTTGGTGGAGCCTACGGTGTATCTGAGGAAATTAAGAAAAAAAGCAATAAAATGGTTTGCCTGAGCGAAATGACAATGAATCATCTTGTGGCCGAAATCATGTTGCTCGAACAAATGTACCGTGCTCTGACAATCATTAACCGGATTCCGTATCACAATCAATAATATGACGGCCGCGACGGCAGCACGGGTTGTGCAACTCCAGTTCAACAATGCTGCTGGAAACATTAAAACAATATTTACTTACACCGGTTTGTATCAGTTGCGGTTCTTATTTTTGCGGGGACTCTCTATTTTGCAGCCACTGTTTCAGCAGAGAAATTGAACCTAAAATTAGTTCGCACCCCGTCTCGCACATAGGTGATTCAAGACATTTTTATCTACTTGATTGGAACAAAAATGAGAGCCTTGCCCTAGATCAGATGGTCTACCGAATGAAGTCAGACAATTCGCGTGCCGCTTGGCGGTTTTACGCCAAAATTTTTCTGCAAATGAACGAAGTCAATTTGCTAAGCTTCAGCGGATTTGTTCCGATTCCGGGTTCGACCCCAGCGTCCGTACACTCAACGATTTTTGCCGAAGCGCTTTCGGCCATTTCCGGCTTACCTGTTTTTGACCTTCTAGCCAGAAAAACAGACTCGAAAGCACAAAAACAGGGAAGTGTTACTGACAGGCGAAAGCAAAATTTCGTGCAGCGGCAGCGGATTCAGACTGAACTTTTTACAAAATTGATATTTGTTGATGATGTGCTGACTACCGGCGAAAGCTTTTTACAGTCGAATAAGGCTGTAAACGGGCAAAATGAAAACATAATTCTAACTCTATTCTACCGTGCAAAAACGGAGTAGCTTCTGCTTGTTGTTTTGCAGTGTGTTTGGTATAAAAAAGTATGAAATCAGTACTTCTTTTTACACTTGTTCTGGCCTCAGTATCTGCAAACGCGAAGGCGCTTCAAAAGACTCTCGAAAAGTATTCGGGCGCGGCTACAATACAATTGGATATTCACAAAATAGAAGAAAAAATTATTTTGGGTACTAAATATGAATCCAACGGTCTTCTGAAGTTAAAAAAAAATAAAATTTATATTTTACAGGAAGGCGAAAAGAAAGTTGAAATTTTCTATGTGGATAAAACCCTGTCGTTGGTTGAGTATCCGGACGCGGACTTTGGTGCGGATGGAAAACGAAAAGTTACAATTTTGAGGAACACAGCTCCACCGCTAATAAAAAGCCTGCTGAGTCTTTTTTCAAACCCCAAAATGTTTTCGAAAGAATTTTCAGTAGTATCCGAAAAGAGCGTCGAGGAATTATTGGTCATTGAACTTAAACCCAAGCAAAAAAATATTAAAAATCTGATTTTAAAAATTAAGCCGTCAGACTCAAGCCTGACCGAATTGTCTTTTGTAGACGATGTTGAGATAAAGACCACGCTGCAGTTCAGTAATTTAAAGCTTAATTCGAAAATGAAAACGAGCGATTTTCATTATAAATCCCTGAAAACCGATGAGGTTATGACTCAATGAAACCAACACTTGCAGACTCGATAAATAAAAAAGTTCACTTTATCAGCCTTGGCTGCCCAAAAAATCTGGTCGATAGTGAAATCATGGCCGGCACATTAATCAAAGACGGCTATACTGTGGTTTCCGAAGCCGAAGATGCAGATACCGTAGTCGTCAATACTTGTGGCTTCATTGAAGAATCTAAAAAAGAATCTGTTCAGAAAATTCTTGATATGGCAGAGCTTAAACAAAAGGGAAAAATCAAAAAAATCGTAGTTGCGGGCTGTTTAACCCAACGTTACAAAGACGACCTGGTTGAGGGTTTGCCGGAAGCCGATCTTTTTATCGGATCGGGTGAGTTTCAAAACGTCGGGAAAATTCTGAAGAACCATGAACTCGGCGAAAAGAAGCGTACCTTCTTTAATTTGCCGACCTATTTACAAGAGGCAACCACTCCGCGCGTAAATTCACAGCCGAAGCACCGAGCCTATCTGAAAATTTCAGAAGGCTGCATGAAACGCTGCGCTTTCTGCGCAATTCCGCTGATTCGGGGTAATTTGCAATCTCGCAAACTGGATAACATTGTTAATGAAGCCAAACTTCTGGCGGCGAGCGGTGTTCAAGAGCTCATCATTATCAGTCATGATTTTACAGATTACGGCCTTGATCTGAAACGCAAAGATGCTGAGGTAAAAGAATCACCGGTTGAGCTATTACGTTTGCTTGCAGAAGTTGAAGGAATTAAGTGGATTCGACTGCTTTACCTTTATCCGGATGGAATTACGCCGGAAATGATTGAGCTGATTAAAGGAAATGAAAAATTCGTCAAATATTTTGATATGCCGCTTCAGCATATCAATAATGATGTTTTAAAAAGAATGAATCGCAAAATGACCCGTGAAGAGATCTTGAATGCGCTGGATCTAATCAGAAAAGAAATTCCCGAAGCTGTTATCCGGACACAGTTTATTGTTGGATTTCCCGGCGAGACCGAAGAGAATTTTGAAGAGCTTTTAAAATTCGTTGCAGAGCAGAAGTTTGACCGTGTGGGCTGTTTCCAGTATTCACCGGAAGAAAATACGCCAGGCGGAAAAATGGACAAGCAAGTTGACGAAAAGACCAAACAACGCCGGCATGATGCGCTGATGGAAGTACAACAGAATATTTCTCGAGATAAACATCGCGCATTCATTGGCAAAACATTAGAAGTTGTTGTGGAAGGCTTTAGCGAAGAAACGGATTTGTTGCTACAGGGTCGAACGTCCCAACAGGCGCCCGAAATTGA
>JANPPN010000222.1:0-4532 GCA_031428535.1 Bdellovibrio sp.
TACTCCCATTTCAAAACCGGTCAGTTCATCGCGACCGGCTCATCAATTACTGAAGGTATCGGTATCATGCGACTGACCGCCAACTATAAACTGGCCGTCATCGATGAAGCTGTGCAGGTTACCGATCAAGAAATGATCTCCACGCTTTACCACTTGGCCAAACACGACGGATTACTGGTCGGCACCTCGTCAGCGCTGAATGTTTTTGCCAGTTATAAATACGCACTCGAAAATAAAAACACGAATAAAAGAATTTTCACTATGCTTTGCGACTCTGCAACCCGTTACCAGTCAAAAATTTTCAATCCGGTTTTTTTGACGGAAAAGTCTCTCGTGCCGCAGGCAATCAGTTAGTATTTTTTTCCATGGTAAAGATCAACTCAAATTACAGCTTTCCATTGGAACATTTCGGAAATCAATAATCGTTTTTAACTTTTCTTCACAATTTCGATAACCTGGTCGGCCAGTTCGTTGGCGGAAATTCTCAGATTACTGAAGCCGAAAGAAAATCGTATTACGCTATGGGCTTTATCCCAGGTAATACCCGCAGCAAGATAGCTCTTACTGGGTTCAGCAGAGCCTGATCGGCAGGCTGAGCCTGATGACGCCATAATTCCCGCGGCATCTAAAGCGTGTACGACCAATTCCGAAACTTTATTCGGAAGATACACAGTTGCCGTGTTCATCAGGCGCTGAAATTTCTGATTCAAAGCAAAGGAATTTTCAATACCGGCAAATAGCCTTGTTTCAAAATCATTTCGGAATTTTTCAACTAAATGAAATTTTTCAATCAATTTTGGTACGCTGTCGAGCCATTTATCGAGCAGGTAAAGTGCCGGGGTGTTTTCAGTTCCACCGCGCAAATCCGACTGCTGCCCGCCGCCATCTATTAGTGAACTCAATTTTCCTGCCCGTTCCGACCAGATCAAAAGGCCAAAACCTTTTGGCCCATAAAATTTATGCGGCGACAAAACCACCACGTCCGCATACTTCATCACGTCAAAAAAATCGCTCTGCTTACCAAAACTCTGACTGGCATCGAGCACTAATAAATCATCTTTACCAATAAGCTCGCGCACTTTTTTAACCGGATTCACAACTCCGGTTTCGTTATTTGACGACTGAATAAAAAAGACTTTTTTGCCGCCTGTGGCCACTACCTGTTTAAGTTCCGAACAGTCCTGCAGCAAGTCAGCAGCCGCAATTGTAACTAATTTCTTACCGAACCAGCGCACGGCCGGCCTTTTCACCGCTGAATGTTCAGAATCCGTAATCACAATTTCGGCCTCAGGGCCTAAATTCAAAAATAACGAGTAAATGGCCTGATTGGTGGCTTCAGTTGCGCACGAGCAGATAATTGTTCGAGTGTTCTCGGCGCCGGTTAGACGTGAAAACTTCAAACTGAGCATTTCGATTTTTTTAGCTTCTACATCGGCGTTTCGGTAAATGGCGCTTGGATTCAGCCAATGATTCTTGTAGGCATTACCGGCAGCTTCTACCAGTGAATTCGCCATGGGTGTGGTGGCATTGTAGTCGCAGTAATACTGTGAGACATGTAAAAATTGATCCGTTATTTCATTCATGCAGGGATTATTAAACCTGTTTAATAATTATTCAATGTATTTTTAATCGTCGGTTTAAATCATTGAGTTCGTTTTTATGAGGTCCGACCTTTGCACTTACTATAGGAAACAACCTATTCGGTATTATCTTATTGTTGGGGGAATTTGGAATCAAAGCATGTCAAACTAACGCTGCAAATGGTGTTTCTTTTTGAGATTCTAATGGTTATGACAGGTTGCAGTTTCGCAGGGTTCAAATCTGAAACAATCCCGCTGATCCCTGTAACTCTGAGTCTCTCAAACCTGCCGCCAGTCGAATCAACTCTGACCTCTGCATCTATTTCGTACAAACTGAATAATGCTTCGGGTACCGAACGCGTTTATTGCCGCCGCGATAATAGCGCCCTGATGACCTGCCCGAACCCTTTCGTTTTCGACGTCCCAGCACCGTCTGATGAAATCGGTACACATCAAGTCGATTTTTTTGTTGATGATGGCAAAGGCATTATTGAAACTTCGCCGCATATTTCTTATTCGTGGAATATCGTTAAGCCAGCACCCCGTACATCTTCTGCAAGGTTAAGTCTTTCAAACCTGCCAGCGGTCGAATCCGTCCGCAAAACTGCGGCTATAACCTACAAGCTGAGTAATGCCATCGGTACAGAACGCGTTTATTGCCGCGTTGATAAATCAGCTCCTAAACCATGTCCTAATCCGTTCGTATTAAAAAATAAATCTTCATTGTCATTGGGCGTTCACACCGTCGAATTTTTTGTGAACCCGGATGCAGAAACCCTAGATTCAACCCCACATGTTTCTTACTCTTGGATAATTATTGCCGGCCGCGCACGTCAAGTCAGCAATCGGGTACCGGCCGCCTTAAGTTCGAATGCGCCGCAAATAGTTCAGGTCGAACAATAAAAGCGTTTACTGACGAAACCAGCGTGGCTCGCTTCTTTGCTGGCCCCATTTGGCAATCCTTCTTTTTTCCGCCCGATAATACTGTCTATAGCTTTCGACGGCATTTTTACGTCGGTGTTTTTCATCAAAGCACAAAACGAAATGCGAACGTTTTTTCTGTGAAAATTTAATTTTTCCGATATTGGATGTGCACCACAGAATAACAGCCTTTGATTTGTGAACTTTGCCATATCGAAAAGTATATTCGTCACAGAGCGCTATCCCATGCTGAACCAGCCAAAGAAAATTATCCTTGGACTTTCTTGTCCATATTGCACAGGGATGATTGTAGTGGGTCCGTTTATAGGGGGCCTCGCCCTGTTCAAAAACAGAACATAGAAGTTGCGCCGTTTCTAACGGCATCTTTACAACATGTTTATCACATTGCATTTTAGCGGCTTTTTCTGGATTGTAATCCAATACAAAAATATTCATTTCGCGCTTA
This sequence comes from Bdellovibrio sp., assembly GCA_031428535.1. Lineage (GTDB taxonomy): Bacteria > Bdellovibrionota > Bdellovibrionia > Bdellovibrionales > Bdellovibrionaceae > Pseudobdellovibrio. The sequence goes on from JANPPN010000222.1 coordinate 2,968, forward strand.
ATTATCAGACCCCGTTCGGGCTTACAACTAGATTTGGCTATATAAATCCACTTCTGTCACACTCCCTTGATAAAATTTTCAGAGTCGAATGAGGAGATGACGGAACCGACGTTGGCGTGTAATTACCACCCTATGAGTTCAGTCAAAATCGATACTATTTCCGAACATCGCGTTCCGCTTCATCAACTCGTTGTGTATGGTGCGGGTGGGCTAATTCCGATCGCGTTATTTAATATCGCCGGCCAGTTAATCGGATTAATCGGAAACATCAGCTTAGGACTTAGCGCATTCTGGTTGGGCACAATTCTCATCATTCCCCGCATCTGGGATGGGGTTTCCGACCCCATCATGGGACACATCTCCGATAATACGCGTACGCGCTGGGGCCGCAGACGCCCGTTTGTGTTGATCGGTGGAATTACTGTTGCGCTAAGTTTTGTAATGATGTGGTGGGTGCCGAAACACGCTTCTGTGCAGGCGTGGATTCCGAGCGACTCCGCATTTGAGTGGTTTCAGCTTGCCTACATTTTTATTTCATTAATGATTTTCTATACCGCAATGACGGTTTTTGAGATTCCGCATGGTGCGCTCGGCCTCGAGATGTCTTCAAACCCGAATGAACGAACCCGTCTTTGCAGTGCAAAAAGCTTTTTCGGAAATCTATTTGCGATGGGAACACCCTGGCTATTTGCGCTGGCCGGACTAGAAATCTTCAAAGGTCCCGGCGGCTCTGAAGCCGATGGAATGCGCTATGTTTCTATTTTAGTCGCAGTTATTATGATTCCGGTTTCGATCTGGTGGTTTATCGCTTTACAGGAACCTTCATCAATTAAACTGAAAAATGCGCCCGCAGAAAAGAAAACCGAATTCTGGGCCGACATGAAATTGATCGTCAGCAATCAAAATTTTCTGTTTCTGATGGTTTGTGTTTTCATTCTGGCGCTGGGCTTTAATTTTGTTGGTCTGCTGAATTATTATATTTCTATTTTCTATATTTTCGGCGGCGACAAAACAGCTGCCGGGCCTTTGCTTGGTATTAACGGAACCATCTGGGCCGTAACCGGGCTGCTGGCGGTTTTTCCGTTAGACTGGCTGGCTCCAAAAATCGGCAAGCGCGAAACTCTGATTATTTCTATTGGCCTGATGTGTGCGGCTCAGTTGTCAAAGATTTTCTGTTACAATCCGGCCCATCCCTATTTGGTCGTTATCCCCACAGTATTATTATCGGCCGGTATGTTATTTTTCTTTACTCTGAGCTCTGCAATGCTTGGCGATATCTGCGATGAAGACGATCTGAAAACCGGTAAACGCAATGAAGGTTCTTATTATTCAGTTTTCTGGTGGTTTGTTAAAATGGGTACGGCAATAGCAAGTTTTGTTACGGGACTGCTGATCGTGTTTACGAATTTTGATGAAACGCAGGTAACCCGCGCTGATGAACTGCGCGGAAATTTGAATAAAATTCGCAATGAAACCGCCGTCTGGGCCGGACAAAATATAGATTACGAAAAATTGAAGCTGAGTCTGCAAAAAGACAGCAAAGAGCTCTCGGTACAAATTCAAAA
>JANPPN010000223.1:0-82378 GCA_031428535.1 Bdellovibrio sp.
ATGCGGAATCGAAACAAAAAGCGGAATAGTTTGACTCATCCGTAAACCTCCATTGGAATAACAATATATGAAAATCTACACAAAAACCGGCGATAAAGGAACGACAAAACTTGTTGATGGGTCTTGCGTTGAAAAATTCAACCCGCGTGTTGAAGCCTACGGGAGCGTTGACGAATTGAACTCTAGCCTTGGCGTCGTCCGAAGTTCAATTGCCTCAGAACCCCTTTTTTCGGGCTTAAACTCCCAGCTTGAAGTGATTCAGAATCAGCTGTTTTCCGTTGGCTCACTGCTGGCCACATCAGATGCCGCAGTTTTTGAGAAATTACCGCAAATTACCGAAGCCCATGTGACCCAGCTTGAAAATTGGATCGACTTCTACACCGAGCCGCTGCCCCCGCTTAAAAATTTCATTCTGCCCGGCGGGGATTTAACGGCAAGTTTCATTCATGTCAGCCGCACAGCGTGCCGGCGCGCGGAAAGACGCAGCAGCGAAATTTATCTTCGGGAAAGCCATTATCAAAACGTGCTGATTTACCTAAACCGCCTAAGTGATTTGCTATTTGTCTGGTCACGCTGGGTGAATCTGCAAAAAAAACAATCCGAAACCATCTGGAAAAAAGAGAATGTCTGAAAGCCTGGTCCTGGAAGAAGCCACTGCTGAAAACTCGCAGAAGTTAAACGACTTTTTTACGTCCATCCCCACCAAGGGCGAAATCGATGTTAAAATTCAGCGCGAACAGCATTTTTTTTCTTTCTATCAGCGCATCGGGTTGCTTTACAAAACCTACATCATAAAGGACGAAGGTGAAATTGTCGGTACAGCTTCTTTTCTGTTTCGAAATCTTGCCTTTCAGGGCCGCAACCTAAAGCTTGCACAGGCCTGCGATCTTCGGATTTCGTCTAATCGCAAGGTTATCATGTCGTGGTCGAAATTTTTTCACCCGATTCTTGAAAAGCTCCGCGAAGTTGAAAAATTCGACGGCTTTATCACATCGATAAATCAAACTGAAACGCAGTCGATGAATGCCTTTATCCGTCCGAAACTGAAAAGGGTTCATCAGCCACAGTATTCGCTGGCCCGTTCCTACAATCTGGTTTCGGTTCATGGCTTTTATCCGTTGGTTAATCGTCCGAATAAAAATATCGAGGTTCGCGCCTATCGATCTTCCGACAAGAAGGCGTTGCTCGAGTACATTTCGCTCAATTGCCGCCAAATTGATTTTATTCCACATGAAATCAATGAAAATCTGTCAGACTACATTGATCGCTCTCTGCTTTATTCGTGGAGTCAGTTTTTACTGGCGTTTGATCATGATCAGAAAATTATCGGTTGTGTGCAGCCCATCAGTTCGAGCCTGCTGCAGGATTACTTACCGCAGGAGTACAGCGCGCAGTCGCATAATTTACGGCAATTTCTTAAGGTAGCACAATTGCTGGGTTTTGGCCGACGCCTCACCCGCCCGTTTTCAAGGAGTCAGAAGCAGGAAGCGTTAAATTTCAGGCTGCTGCATTTTCTGATCGCAAGTCATGTTGAAGTTTTCAATGCGCTTATCCGTGCATGCTATACGACGTCTTCGCAAAATGAATTTTTAATGTATGCGTATGAAATTTCAGACTATAAAAAAAGGCCGCCGAAAGGCAGTATTTTTTCTGAAACGCCTTATGGCCTTTATTCAATCGAAACCCATGACCGCGACTTCCTGCCCGAACTGAGTTTACTTAATACTTCGCCGGTTTGGCTGGATTTTATCTGGTTTTAAAATCCGGAAAAACTCACTGACCTAACCTCGGCCCGCGACGGTTAATATCTATATCAAACTCCGCCTCATTTTGAGAAAAACAGAAAAATACCTTAAGCCGAACATCTAAAGTTCCGATCAGTTAGTTGTGATGAAATCAACCAGCCTGTGGTCAATTAAAAAGATCCTTGCGATATCCGTATTTTCTGTTGTTCTGCTATTTCCATTTCTGAATTGTAATCGTTTTCAGGTTTCAAAAATCGATGAAAGTTCAATTGCGGCCGGAGCCCCAAGCCTGACGACCTATCAGCAAATCAATACACAGATACTCGTACCGAAGTGTCTTTCGTGCCACTCTGGTGCAGCACCAAGCGGCGGAATTGATTTCAGTTCTTATAGCAAATTGATGGAATCAAATACCGTTATTGCTTACGATTTTGAACGCAGCCTGCTTTACACTGTGTTGGCCAACGGTTCGATGCCCGTTGGCGGGCCCGCAGCCTCTCCGGGAACATTAGCCGGAATTAAAGCCTGGATCAGTGCCGGCGCGCTTGAAAACGAACTGCCGCCGCAGGAATGTATTCCGAGTAAAAAAGTTCTGCCGAGATTATCGCATTTTGAGTACGAAAACATCCTTGGCGATATTTTAGGTGCGGGTTTCAATGCGACACTAATAAAAAATCTGCCGGAACTGCCGCCACTTTTCGGTTTCGATAATATCTCGGATTCGAAAATTGACAAAGTAACCGCCGAAGCCTATGTGGCCTTAGCTGAAAACATGGCAGACCAACTCTTGCTTTCAAGCGCGATTATTTCGAAGTGTCAGCAGCGCCCGTTCTATCTTCAGACCTGGGACAACTGCGCGAAAGACATTGTAAGTTTTATTGCTGAAAGACTTTATCGCAGACCGCTGCGGGCAATTGAGCTGCAGGGTTTGCAAAGCCTTTTTCAGGCAAATCTCAACATCGGAATGACCAGAATACGCACCTCGACCGCCGTACTGGCAGGAAACCTCGATGTTTTCATTCCGACAACCGGTCAGATCGCGGGCTGGAGTTACGATCCAGATTGGCCAGAGCGTTCTGTCGAACTTCAATTTTTTGCGAAGAGCTCAGGCTCCGCGGGCACTGGCACCTACATCGGTTCAGCACTTGCAAATCTCCCCAGACCTGATGTGAACTCAGTAACCGGAATTCCAGGCGACCGTGGTTATGTTTTTTCTGTACCGGCTGCTTATCTGAACAATCAGGTTTACACGATTACCGTTAAGGCCGTCGCAAACTCGGTCGATATGCCTGTGATCAATGGCCCGATGAACATACAGGGTACAGTCGTCACGCCGCCCTCTCAGAAATATGAATTCAGTTATCTCTTTACCGACAGTCTGCGCTCTGTTCTGATTGCAACTTTACTTTCACCGAACTTTCTCTACAAAATGGAATACTTTCCGGGTGGTTATTTACCTGAAGAGAATTCTTTTAAAAACGCATCCCGCCTTTCACTTGCAATAGGTTCAACCTTTCCGGATGTCGAAGCAATGACACTTGCAAAAGCCGGACAGTATACAAATCAGAACACTCTGGCAATTGAGGCCGACCGCCTGCTTGTCAAATACGGCTCGCGCTTCAGTTCAAGCTTCGGCGGCCAGTGGCTTGGCTTCCGCAAAAATCTCAAGAATGCAAACACCACTCTGGATTATGCAATGGCGATGGAATCGAAACTTGTGCTTGAAAAAGTCATCACGGACGACCTGCTCGCTTCAAAACTCCTAGAACCGGGATTTTCGTTTTTAAATTCCAATCTTGCCGGACACTATCAGATTACCGGAAGTTTTACGCCGGGGAATTATTCAATAGTGCCATCATCGCAACGTGGCGGTCTGCTGAGCCAGGGTCAATTCTTAACCCGAACAGCTACGAGTGTAGAATCGCATCCGATCAAGCGCGGTATCTGGGTGTTGGACACTTTACTTTGCGCCGCACTGCCCGCACTCTCGGCTGCAACTTTTGAAGAGATTGCGGCTGCTCAGGCCGGTATCGACCCGAGCGCACCGCTAAGTGAAAAAATGAAAGCGCATCGTTCAACAAATGCACGTTGCAGTACCTGTCATAATCAAATTGATCCAGTTGGCCTTGCATTGGAAAACTGGGATCGCAACGGGCTTTACCGCACCAGGTACGCCAATTCTCAACCTGTTGTTTCGGGGCTCTTATTCAACGGCACTCGGGTTTCAAACCCGTTTGAACTCGCGCACGCTGTGGCCGATTCTTCAATGTTCCGAAATTGCGTTAAACGAAAAATCAACGCTTATCTACGCGGGGTAAATCCTACTCTGCCGGAGCGTTGTACCCAAAGCAGTCTTATCCCGACCGACGAATCAATCCGAAAGCTCACAACCGACACGATGGTTGAATCGCTTCTGAAGGATCAGTAAATGGAAAACTTTTCGAGAAGACTGCTACTGAAAAACCTCGGCCTGACACTTACTCTACCCGTGCTCAATACCTTTGCGCCACTGACAGCCTTCGGCCAGGTTGCGGGCCAGCGCAAAAATTTTATCGGAGTCTATTTTCCTAATGGTTCACATTTTCCTGTGGGCGATGAAGTGGGTTCATGGCGCTGGAACGACGCCAATGGTGTACTCTATCCTTTAAAAGAAGGCGCCGACCCGGTCGACAGCAACACCATGATAATCAGAAAAATCAGCAATGGATTTGCCGATCTGGATCCGCACTGGCAAAACTGCGCGGGCTTTTTATCAAGTGGCCGCATAAATCTGGATCTGCAGAACGTAAGATGCGCCAAGACCATCGATCAAATTATTGCCGATACCAAAAACACTCCGTTGCGCTCGATTGAAATCGGCGCACCCTATTATCACCAGCATCTTCTGGCCGATCATCCGACTTATTCTCACATCTATATGAACCGTATCGCGTGGCGCAACGACAGCACACCGCTGACACCTCAAATTATTCCGCTGAATGTATTCAATAGCCTCTTTGGCGGCGGTGTACAGTCGAACCGGCAATTGGTTTATCTTAACAGTAAGAAAAAAAGCGTACTTGACGCATTGGTTGCGGATCTGATTACAATCAAAGGCAAAACGTCCGCTGAAGGTAAAATCGCAATGGAAGAATATGAAACCAGTCTTCGCGATATTGAAAAAGGACTGACAGTTACTCCACCGGTCTGTTTAAGCCCGGGCGCACCCGCCCTGAATTATGATGATATCAACGTCAATTACGTCAATCGGATAGAACAACTGCAGCGAATGCTGGTTTTCGCAATCAAGTGTAACCTTACTAATGTGGGAACTATCATGTATTCACCTGCGGTATCAGAAAGTTTGACCTACAGCGGCGACCTGGGTGGCGGATTAAGTCACCACGACGTTGCCCATCACGGCGATGTTGCCAGTGAAATCGAACGTCTAAAAACCATCAATCGAATGCATGTTCGATTGCTCAAACACTTATTGAATTTGCTGAAAAGCAACGGCTTACTGGCTGATTCGCTTGTACTTTATGGAACCGACATGTCGGATGGAAATATTCATGCAACGACCGGCATTCCGAGCCTTCTTTGCGGCCAAGGCGCCGATCTTAAATTCGGTCAGGAAATAAATTTTACCGCTAATCAGACACATTCAAAACTGCTGAATTCGGTGCTGTCATGTTACGGTATAACGCTGCCAAGTATTGGCTTTGGCATTCTGAACACCGATCAGAATCTGAACGCCGCAATTAAAGTGTGATTTCTAAAAAATAACTGTTACCGTTAATTATGCGAATTCGACAAATGGCTTTTTCTTCAAAAATAAAAGCTCACAAAAATATTTTTACGCTGGAACTACTGAAATTTATCGCCGAGTATCTGGTTGACGGCAATGCCAAACAAGCGGCATTGCGCATCGGTATTCCTGAAACCTACGCGGGCCGCTACGGTCAATGGTTGAAAAAGCGGCCTGTGGTGCTTGCCGTACTCGAGCGCGAACTTGATGACATCGACCACCGAAATATCAATAAGGCGATCAAAGAAATAAACCGACAGATGGATATCTGCCGGGAAATTCTGGGCATAGATGAGATCTAGATATTATGAATGCAGCTGGATTCCGTTTTTTACATCACTCCAGAACCAGCCGAGACTGGGATCCTGAGAGATCATATCTGACAAGGGGCTGCTGACGAGCTTCAGACTTAAACGGAGGTAGGCTTCAAGCTCATCAAAACCGGGCCCGATCGTGACAACCTTCAGTTGATCAATAGTTGCAAGGCGGGAAAATGTCGATGCGATATGCGAAAAATCCGAATAGTCTTTTCGGCGGATGATCAGGTCAGGTTCGACCCCTTGCTTTGTCCAGCGATCAAAAAGCGATTTCTGCAAGAGTGATTTTAATCGGGTTTTCTGGTGATAATTCAACTGATCAAAAAGAGCTTGATCCATCATAGCCAGATAAAGATCGCAATTTAAAAATTCGGCCTGGTTTTCTCTGAGACATTGAATGATTTCCGGAATACGCAGCAGTGATTTGCGTACATGCAAATCTTCTATGAGCGCTCCGTCCGTGAAGTATATGACCGTCATGGTCAACTTATTACTCATCCAGACATTAGGTTAGCAGACCTAAGAAGGTGATTTGTAGCTTATAACGATTTAAAGGATAAAATTAGCCATAGGTCTAGAATGGGTCCAGATTTAAGCTGCATGGTCTTTGTTGCTACTCTAGACGTCGAGCTGTTTGATATTCTTTTTATGAATGAAATTCGCAAAATTTGCAGCACGTGACGACAACTCGGGTATTTCAAAATTGGCTGTTTATGCCCTGCTCGCATTTATTGCGTTTACCCTTGCGGACCTGACAATAATTTATTTCCGCGACCGCATGATTCCCGATCAGGCACCTCCGAAAAAAATCGTCATATCAAGGCCACAGGGGTTTATTGATCGAAGTCAGTTTTCGGTGATTACAAATCGAAATTTATTTTCAGCCAGTGGCCTCATCCCCGATCCTATTAATCTTTCTAAATCCCGTCCCGGCAAAAAAGACAGCGATCCTGTGCCTTCAAAACTTCCAATTAATGTTATTGGTACGCTGGTGCATTCTAATCCGGCCAAGTCTCTGGCCGCACTCGAAATAAAAAGCAAAAATCTTTCGGGCTCTTATTCAACCGGTGCCGATCTTGAGGGCTTGGCAACAATCGAAAAAATTGAACGCAACATGGTCTTTATTCGCAACAGCGCCTCAGGTGTACTCGAGTATCTTGAACTCAATAAGGGCGCAGCCAAAGTGGCCTTCGGTGCCTCAAAGCCTGAAGTAACAAAGCCCGGTAAAGAAGTTCAGAGTGTCGGCAATAATACATTTGCGATCAAGCGCTCTGATTTACTGAAGTACACGAACGATCTTTCAAGTGTGCTTATGCAGGCGCGCGCGGTTCCTAACCGTGATCCCAACACAGGCGAAATTAACGGCTTCCGAGTTCTCGACATGCAACCCGGCAGTATCTACGAGCAATTGGGTCTGCAGAGAATGGATGTTATCAAAGGCGTGAACGGCGAACCGGTCGATAGCGTTCAAAAGGCAATGGAAATGTACAATACCCTGAAAAACGGAACTCAGGTAAAAATGCAGATTGAGCGTAGCGGAAAAACAGAAACTTTTACTTACGATATTAAGTAGTCGAAAGACAAAAAAAGGGGTTTAGGAATGACCTTTCAAAGACGAATTTTTTCAACGGTTATGGCTACATCTTTATTGTTGGCTCTGACTTCACATGCGCAATTTGATGAACTGCCGCCGCCACCTGAAGATCTCGGTTCGATTGATACGGCCGCACCACCGCCGGGAGTTGGTGGGCCTTCACGAAACGAAACCGTTATCGGCCCTACCAAGGGCGGTAAAACCGGAATTCTCAATAGCGGACAAAAAGGGAAATTTGCAAGAGCCAATCCCGAAGATATAACATCTGAAAATTTTCCGGAAACTATTGAATCCTTCGACTTCCCGAATGTTGAAATTACCGATGTTATTAAAGCCATCAGCGAACTCACCGGCAAGAATTTCATCATCGACTCTACTGTGCGCGGTAAAATTACAATTTTAGCACCGAGCAAGATTACGGTTTCTGAGGCTTACAAAGCCTTTCTTTCTGCGCTTGCAATTAATGGTATGACGGTCGTTCCAAGCGGCGGCTTTCTGAAAATCCGGAATGCCAGATCGGCCCAACGAGATAACATTGATACCTATTCCGGTACTTATTACCCGAACTCCGATCAGATGATCACAAAAATCATACACTTAAAGCACATCACGGCCGACACCGTTCAGAAAGATTTGCGTCTTTTAACTTCAAGTTACGGTGAAATGTCGGCCTTTGGTCAGACAAATTCTCTGATTATTTCGGATTTCGGCGCGAACATTGACCGTGTTATGAAGATTATAAATCAACTGGATGTTCCGGGCTTTGAGGATCAACTGGAAGTTGTCGGAATTAAATATGCCAAAGCCAAAGACATCGCAGAGCTCATAGATAAAATTGTCAATAAAGGTCAGAAAGCCCAAACCACCGCGCCTGGTGGATTTGCCTCTGGCGTGCCCCGATTTGGCGCCACCACTGCGGCAACAACATCAAAAACAGGTGCCAGCTACTTTTTAGTTTTTCCGGAAGAAAGAACTCAGTCCTTGGTTATTGTGGGTAATAAGCAAGGTATTGCGCGAGTCAAAAAATTAATTGCGCAACTCGATTTCAAAGTGAAGCTTGAAGACTCCGGTGGCGTTTACGTTTATTACGTGAAACACGGTGAGGCCGATAAAATTGCTGAAACTCTGCAGCAGGTTACTAAGGACTCCGGCCCGAAAACGCAAGCCTCAGCCCCATCGGGCGGTGTTTCGATTGCGCCTCAGGGGCAGGCCGCTGCACGCGAAGGAATGTTCGGTGGTGATGTTACGATCAAAGCCGATAAGAATACCAACTCACTCGTGATTTCTGCAAGCAAGCAGGATTATGAACGCGTCGTCGAAATTTTGCGAAAACTCGATATTCCGCGCGATCAGGTTTACGTGCAGGCAATCATTATGGAAATGTCGCTTAATGATGGTTTTAACGCCGCCGGCGGCTTGGTTCAATTCAACGAAAGTGGTGCAAAAACGGGTTTTGTCCCATCTAAAGACGATATAACAGATTTTCTTAACCCCTTGGGCGGAGCCGGAAATGCAATCTTGTCATTCGGGAGCGGGCCCATAAAGGTCAATAACCCATTAGCTGCGTCTGGGGCACCCAGCACGATAACCATTCCAAGCCTTGTCGGATTTTTAAGGTTCGTTAAAACTTTGGGTAAAGCTAATATTCTTTCGACGCCGCAAATTACCGCAACCGACTCGCAGGAAGCCACAATCGAAGTGGGAGATCGAGTCATCACGGGGTCAAAAACTGAGGGTGGAGCAAACGGCGCACCCACTTCACTGGTACCGACATTTGAAGATGCCACCATTAAAATGGTTATCAAACCGTTTATTAGCCCGAGCTCAGAAAGAATCCGTATGGAATTCACTCAGAATGTTAAGCAATTAATTCAAGGAAAAGTGCCCTCGAAGTTTATTGATCAAGCACAGTCTCTAGCAACGAGGTCAATCAAAACAAATGTTAACGTCAACAACGGCGATACGGCGGTTATCGGCGGATTGATCCGCGATGAAGAAACCGAAGATACCAGAAAAGTACCTTTGTTAGGTGACTTACCCCTTATAGGCTGGTTATTTAAAAGCAAGAATGTTACTAAAACCAAACTGAACATGGTCGTGTTTTTAACGCCAAAGATTATACGATCACCAACGGATCAACAGTCTTTGCTCAACTTCAAAGCTCAGGAACGTTTGAATTTTATCAAACAACAGGGCGGCAAAGACCCTTACGGAGCTACGATGGATCAAATTCTCAAACGTGGAGCGGCCGCACCTGCAGATAATGCCAATCCCCCACTGGAAATAGAATAAGGTAAACAGACTTAATGGCGCAACTCGATATTTCGGCGGTCTTAACAAAAGCAACTTCTCTGACTTCAGAACAGATTAAGTCTGTTCTGAAAAATGCTTCCGTTACCCACCCAACCTCCGTGGGCGCAACTCTTGCGCGCAAAGACTACGCCACTGCCGACGATCTAGTTGCCGATCTTTGCCGCGAACTTGGAATGGATTTTATAAAAGACATTCCTATAAATGATATTTCGATTGATTTGATCCGCCATCTTCCGATCAACTATGCAAAAACTCAGGGCGTGATGCCGTTCCGTGAAGAAACCGATGCCGTTGTCGTGCTGACTTCGAATCCGGTCAATACAAAGGCACTCGATGACCTCCGGGTGATATTCAACAAGCGGATTAAACCATTGGTAACGACTTCGCAACGCCTGCAGGAAACTATCAATCGCGTGTACGAAAAAAACACCTCAAATATGAGCGGGCTTGATGAAATTGAAGAAGATGAAATGGATCTTGAAGATCCGATCATCGATTTGCTCGAGGCCGGTGAAGACGATGCTCCGGTTATTAAACTGGTAAATGCCCTGCTCTTCCGCGCAGTAAAAGAAAAAGCGTCAGACATCCATATCGAACCATATGAAAAAGATATGGTTGTTCGCTACCGAACTGATGGTATTTTGTACGATATTTTTAAGCCACCTAAAAAACTGCAGAACGCAATAACCTCGCGTATCAAAGTGATGGCCAATCTGAACATCGCCGAAAAAAGACTACCGCAAGATGGACGTATTCCGCTGAAAGTCGGCGGTAAAGATATCGATATCCGTCTTTCCTCTGTGCCGACAACGCACGGTGAGCGCCTGGTTATGCGTCTGCAGGACAAATCCACTCAGGTACGCGAACTTTCGCACAGCGGTTTTTCGGAAGAAACACTTCGTATCCTCGATGATTTAATTGCGCGCTCATATGGAATTGTCATTGTTACCGGCCCCACCGGTTCCGGTAAATCAACCACGCTTTACGGCTGTCTGGGCAAATTGAATAAACCCGACATCAACATTCTTACTGTTGAAGATCCGGTGGAGCAGCGAATTCATGGCGTTGGCCAAGTTCAGGTGAACGCAAAAATCGGGTTAACTTTTGCCGCAGGCTTAAGGTCGTTTCTACGGCAGGATCCAGACATCATCATGGTGGGCGAGATCCGCGATCTCGAAACAGCGGAGCTGGCCATCAACTCGTCTTTGACGGGTCACTTGGTTCTATCAACAATCCATGCCAATGATGCGGCCGGAGCATTTCCGCGTATGATGGATATCGGTTGCGAGCCATTCTTAATTGCAACTTCAATTCTTGGAATTCTGGCGCAACGCCTCGTGCGGGTTCTTTGCCCGCACTGTAAAATATCACATGTGCCTAGTGATTTTGATCTCAATACGCTGGGAATTACCAGAGCGCAGGCCACCAGCGCCAACATCTGCAAAATCAAAGGCTGCGATCAATGCGGACAAAAAGGCTACATCGGCCGTACTGTCATCGCCGAAATTCTGCCGGTTACCGACGACATTCGTTCGATGATCATGCAGCGGAAAGATGGTAACGCGATAAAAAGGCAAGCCGTTGCTAACGGCATGCGCACCTTCCGAGATCACGGTATTACAAAGGTTCTTGCCGGAATTACCACGATTGAAGAATTGATTTCCAACACCCAGATGGATATTTAACTTTTATGCCGATTTTTGATTACAAAGGCATTACTCGTGACGGAAAAAACACCAAAGGTGTTGTCGATTCAGACAATCTGCGCACGGCCAGGCTTAAACTTAAAAAAGACGGCATTTTCGTTGTTGAAATTGTTGATAAAAAAAAATCGGCAATTCAAAAAAAATCCGCGCTGAAAATCCGTTCAGGCTCGGTGCCGGTCAAAGATCTTTCGTTGATGACCCGTCAGCTTGCTACTCTCATTAAAGCCAATATTCCGCTGGTTGATGCGTTAACGGCCGTTGCTGAACAGGTTGAAAATCCGATTCTATCGATTGCCGTTTCAGATTGCAAAAACATGGTTAACGAAGGGCAATCTCTGCATAAAGCCTTTTCAAAATATCCGGAAGTTTTTAATGTTATTTATGTTTCAATGGCCGAAGCCGGAGAAATGTCGGGCACCCTTGATGTTATCTTGCTTCGCTTGGCCGAGTTTACTGAAGCCCAGGCCGATTTGCGCCAGCGCCTGAGCGCCGCCATGACCTATCCGATCATCATGCTTGTGGTCATCACACTTGTCATTTTCGGATTATTCACGACTGTGTTGCCGAAAATTCTGACGATATTTGAGTCTTTTCCTGATATTTCGCTTCCTTGGTACACGCAGGTGATTGCTTCGATCAGTCAGGTCTTTGTAAATTATTGGTACTTCTTTGCGGGCTTCATCATCATCGGACTTTTATTGTTTCTGAACTGGAAAAGCTCAACCGAAGGCAAAAAATCCTGGGATTCGGTTTCTCTTAAGATTCCCCTCTTCGGGGAAATTACTAAAATGGTTGCGATCTCCCGTTTTACGCGAACGCTTGCCACACTTTTGACCGGCGGTGTGCCGATGCTGAATGCACTTGATATCGTCAGAAACGTCGTTAACAATCACGTCATTGCCCTGGCGATTGATGAAGCGAAAAGCAATATTTCTGAAGGTGAATCAATAGCCGGCCCCCTAAAAAAGTCGGGTCATTTTCCCCCGCTGGTGGTTCACATGGTCAACATCGGGGAAAAAACCGGTGATCTTGAAAATATGCTGACGTTGGTTGCAGACGCCTACGACTTTCAGGTTAAATCAAAAGTAGATTCTATTACGACGCTATTGAACCCGATTATGACGCTCCTTATTGGAGTCGTGGTTTTTGTTATCGTCATCTCAATAATCGTTCCAATGTTTGAACTCACATCAAAATTAGGTTAAATTCTATCATTAATCGAGGAGTCGTTTTATGCAAAATTCAAGAACCAGCTCTAAAAATAATTATCATAAACTAAACAATAAAGGTTTTTCTTTAGCGGAAATCATGATCGTTCTGGTTATTATCGGCGGAATTATGGCTTTGATTTTACCGCGAATTCAGGAAGGCCGCGATAATGCCAATGTCAGAAATACCAAAATTAAAATGGGCGAAATTGAAAACAAATTAAACGAATACCAGGCCGACTGCGGTAAATTACCGGGCAGTTTACAGTTCATGGTCAGCGACACCGCCGATTGCAAAAACTGGACAAGTAATAAAAATGCAAAAAATCTCCTTAAAGACGAATGGCAAACCGAATTGGTTTATGAAACTTCGGGTAACGGCTACAATCTGAAGAGTCTCGGAAAAAATAAAAAAGAAGGCGGCGAAGGCCCTGACAAAGATATTTATTCCACGAGCTCTACCGCTGCCGAAGAATAAATAAAAAAATTGGCACCCCCCGGGTTTTTAAAAAATAAAAAAGGCTTTTCACTTTTAGAGATTGCAGTCGTTCTGTCGATTATCGGCGCCATTATTGCGATTGCGGCCCCCCGCTTATTTGATAAAAAGGCCGACACCCGCCGCGTTTTCCGCGATTTTATTATTGCCGGCAAAGATCTGAAAAGCCGCGCCAAACTGACCGGCTCGACCTACCGTCTGGCATTTGATCTGACCGAGAAACAGCAAAGCTGGTGGGTTGAAAAATCCACCAAGGTGGTTCTCGTCGATAAAGCTAAACTTGAAAAAGAACGGGAAGAAATCAAAAATCCCGATAAAGACGCACCCAAGCCGCCGCCGGATTTTCAGGCTGATACCAGTATTTTTAAAAAGAAACAGACTTTACCCAGCGGTTATAAATTCAAACATATCGAGAGCGGTAGTTTAGATCTGACCATTACCGACGGTCTCGGGTACATTCATTTTTTCCCGCAAGGCTTAATCGAAACTTCGGCCATTCAGATCGAAGATCCGAAAGGCACGGTATGGACTCTGGTTTACAATCCACTGACCGGCAGATCCGACGTTATCCCCGAAGCAAAACTTCTAAAAGAACTCGCCAGATAGCAAAAACTCAGGCTATCATTTAGTCAGTGACGACAGACCGCAATTTTAAAAAACAAATAAATGGTTTTACCCTTCTGGAAGTCGTATTGGCATTGGTCGTCATGGCCTCGGGTTTATTTATTCTGACCAATTCATGGGCCAGCACCTATAGTCGCTTGCGAAAAACCCAGGTTCAGGTTCAGATCGCAACGCTGCTCGAGCGCAAAGTCACCGAAATCGAGCGTGAATATAAAAACAAATCCCTTGAGTCCATTCCCGAAGAAAAAGAAGATAATTTCGGCAGCGATTTACCTGAATACTCGTGGCGGCTCCGTTCGAAAAAATTTGAAATGCCGAATCTTTCTGCGATGCTGACCGCCCAACCCGGCGGCGCCGACCCGATTTTAATGGGGCTTATGACCACCTACACTGAATTTCTCGGAAAGTGCGTTAAAGAAGTTAATGTCAGCGTGACTTACAAAGAAGGCAAAAAACCTATCGTTGCCGACGTTACGATCTACATGATGGATTATAATAAATCATTGCCGTTACCTTCTCTTGGCGGAGCTGGACAATGACGCGTAATCAAAAAGGTTTTACCCTGCTCGAAGTCATTCTTGCCATCACCATTCTTTCAACGCTGACAATACTTTCAACTCAGGTGATCAGTCGTGCCCTTAAGGCCCGAACTAAAATTCAGGCTGAGGTGGATGACGTTTCTGCACTGCGCGACTCGATGCGGATGATCAAATCTGATGTTTCCTTAGCTTTTCATCACCGGGATTTCGAAAAAGAAATTCAAGACCTGGCCACTAAGTCGAAAACGGTTGCTGGCGCGGTGGCTCCGCCGGTTGCGCCTGAACCCCCGCGGCAGACCAAACGCTCTGATCCCACCACCAATTTTGTGGGTAGCGATAACGAAATGAATTTTGTTACGATGAACAGCGGGCGGACAATTTCGAATATTACTCAGGCCGATTTTGCCGAAGTGGGCTACTCACTCAAAAGTTGCAGCAACCTCACAACGAAACAATCGAGTTCATGTCTTTATCGCAGAACTCAGGTTCTGCTAGACGAAGATGTCAAAACCGGCGGCAATGAAATTGTTATGCTTGAGAATGTGACCGAATTTAAGCTTCGGTACATCGGCGAATCCAAACAGGATTGGGTCGCCACTTGGAATTCGACCAGCTCAAGCTCAGATGCGGGTACCCGTGGGCTTTTTCCGGATGCAGTCGAAGTCTCGTTGACGATTGAGCGGGAAATCGACAAAAAGACCAAAACGTATTCGATGCAGTTTGTAATTCCGGTGCATTTTCCGAATAATGCCGAAAAATCCACAGCAGTAACTGCTCCAAACGTACCGCAACCAGGAAGTCAGTAATGCGTTTACAAAATCTCAAAAAAATAATTTCAAGACTGAAGCATAATCCGTTAAGTCCTTCATCGAGCAAAAAAGGGATCGCGTTGATTCTTGCAATGATGTCGTTGATGTTTATGGTTTACATCGCCACCGAAGTGACCCGCGACTCCGCAGTTGAATACATCGTAAATTCTCAGGAACTAAGCCGGATAAAAGCTTTTTATGCGGCCCGAAATGGAATGCAGATGGCTTTACTCCGCATCAAGATCTACCAACAGGCGGTTCGAAGCTCGATCCCGGAATCCTATATGGAAATCATCGACCGGATCGGCTGGCGCGACCCTTTCTTCTGGCCGTTACCGATTCCGAAAGATCTTAATGCCGTGGATTCAGACACTTATAAAGAAGCCAATGCGGCTTCATTGATGGATTCCACCTACGCCCACACGATTGAAGATGAGGGCTCAAAAATCGATATCAATGATCTGGTCTCGAAATCAAAAGTACTTCGCGATATTACAAAAAAACAGCTCCTGACAGTTTTTGAACAAAAAATCGCAAATGATGACGAATTCCGAACCGAATATCAGAACACTCGTTTTGACGAACTGATCAACCGAATTTACGACTGGATGAGTGATTCCAATACCGGTGCCGACGGCTCCGGCGATAAGCGCTCGGCGTTTTCGCAGTTAGGCGCGGGCTATCCCCCGAACCGCGGCTTCCGTACAATAGAAGAAGTCAGACTTGTGCCGGGAATGACCGATGTATTTTTTGATTTACTGGCGCCTCGGATTACCATCTACGGAATGAAGGCCATCAATCCGAATACGGCCAGTAAAGAAGTGCTGCTTTCGCTCGACAGTGGCATTACCGCAGGTGCAATTGATGCCGCCATCGAAAGGCGCAACGACCCGGATAAAGGCGGTCCGTTTAAAGGCTCCGGTGTAGATTGCATCAAGAATTTTAAAGAGTTCATCGACAATCGCGATGGCACCCGCCTTGCGAAAGAATTCGACCAGATTCCAATGATTTGCAGCAAAGTATTCAACTTCCGGATCAAATCAAATGGCATGTACGGCAGCGGAAAATTTGCATTGCAAAAAAATATTACGGCAGTTGTACTTGATGTCGGAAAATCGGCTTCGCAAATCCGAACTTTTGTTGATAAAGAAAAATCGGAGGAAACTCCCGGAACAATTCCTCCGCCGAATCCGGCAGCTGGATCAACGTCTGGGGCGGTTGCACAAGATCCGCTTCCCAAAGGTCCTCCTCGTATCGTATACTGGACGGAGAACTAGACAGAAAACTAGAGTATTAATCAAGTTTGATTTACACCATGGAAGGAGCAGCATGCGATCGATAGGTCTTGATATCGGCGAATATTCAGTCAAGTTAGTTGAGCTGTTCCAGAATAAAAAACTAATTTCGATTCATCAAATCCAGGAAAAACAATTAAGTCAGAATGTCAGTATTGAAGATAAAGAGCTTGAGGTTATCGAGTTTGTCCGCAACTTTTTAGCCAGCGGCGACTACGCGCAGGCCCGCTGGGCTTTATGCGTCAGGCAGGATCAGGTCACCACTCGGATAAAAACGTTTCCATTTTCTGATCGACTTAAAATTCAGAAAAGTCTGCATTTTGAAATGGAAGAAGATATCCCGTTTGATACGGACTCATGCGTTTTTGACGCTAAAGTCATCCGCACTCAAGGCGCGAGCTCGGATGTTCTGGCAACGGCCGCACCCAAAACTCAGGTTGAAAAAATCATTTCGCTCGGCGCCAACTTCGGCATCGAAATTCACACGATTACAGTTGAAGGTTTAGCGTTTGCAAATCTGGTTGAAGACTGGGAAGCCCCGCCGCCTGAAAAATTCGAGCCCCTAAATCTGAATGAAAGCGACAAACCCAAAAAGTTTCTTCAGATTATTCTCAATATCGGCCATAAAAAAACTTTATTTACCGCGTACGAAGATAACCGGCTGATTTTCACCCGTAGTTTGTTCTGGGGTGCAAATCAATTGATTCAGGAAATTATTGTCCGTCAGGAAATCTCTTACATCGAAGCCGTACGAGTGCTGCAGAATCAAGCCGCTTTGATTTTGAACAAAGAAGGCGCAAGCTTCGAACAGGCGCAGTTTTCAAATTTGCTGGGTAAAGCCTTAAAAGATCTGGTTCGCGATGTGCAGATGACGTTGATTGAGCTGCAAAGCGAATTCAACGCCGAGATCACGGCAATGCATATAACCGGTGGCGCAAGCCTGCTTCCGAACTTAGGTGGTTTCTTAACTCAGCATCTTGAGGTGGCCTGTAATTCAATCAACCTTCTGCAGCATTACACCGGCACAATGAGTGGCCAGTCGACGTCTTTGAAGTCTTACGAAATTGAATCGCGTTTTACGACGGCCGTTGCCATTGCCCTTGAGTCGTTTAAAAAACCCCGCAATCCCGCGACCAATCTGCTCAAGGGCGATTTCGCCAAACAGAACGACGGCCTGAAAGTATTCTGGCAAAACTGGGGGCTTGTTGCTCAGTCCGGTATCGCCGCTTTAATTGTGCTGTTTATCTGGACCACAATTCGGGGAAATCTCTCTACGGTTCTTAATGAAAAAGGCGAAGAGGCCATGATCACTCAGGCAAAAAATGTGGCCAAACTCCCGAAAAAACAGGCGAACGAAGCCGGCCTCAAAAAATACATTAAAGAAAATAAAAAGAAATTTAACGATCTTAAGTTGGTCTCGCAGGTTGCACAGATGAATTCGGCGCTTGAAATTCTGAAAAAAGTCAGCGAGTCCGCTCCGCAAAAGGATCAGACAAAAATTGATATCCTTACTTTTCAGGTTAAAGATGATATTGTGCAGATTCTCGGATACAGCGGTTCACCTGTTGAAACCGCAGCGCTCAGCAAAAGCCTGAAGTCAGTGGCTATCGACGGTATCGTTAATTCGCAACCGGCAGGCCTGAGTCTAATTCCGAACCGATCAGCATTTAACCTTTCATTCAAAGCAGATCGAGGGCTGATAAAATGAGTCTGATTGAAAATCTGAGTTCACAATTAAAATCCACCGGCACCCGAATCGGCCAACAAATTCAGGAATCCCAGACTTTTCAGCAGGCGCAAGACCGCTATCAGAATATGACTCCGCTGATGCAAAAAGCAACAACCGTGCTTGGCGTGTTACTCGTCGCGCTGGCCATTCTGTTCTACCCGCTAAGTAAACTGACCGACTCAAGAAGCTCACTCACGTTGTTCGAGGAAAAGCGCGGTTTGATCCGTGATCTTTTTCGCACGTATCGAGAGTCGGCCTCGGCCCCGAATATTGCCATTCCGCCAACTCACGACGGGCTACAGGCCGCCGTCGAAGCCATCCTAGGCCGCGCTGAACTTCTGCCGGAACAACGGAGCGGGGTTACGCCTGGCTCCGTTGAAGGACGCTTGATTCCCCAGAATCTTGTATCAAATGTTTTACAGGTGAAACTTGCCAAACTGAATCTCCGACAGGTCGTTGATATCGGTTCAGCGATAACCGGCATTTCCGAAAGCGTAAAAATGAAAGATTTACTTGTTACAGCCAACCGGCAAGACACTCGCTACTTTGATGTCACTTACGTTTTGTACTCGCTTAAAGTTCCGGAACCAACGCCAGAAGCTCCGCCCGAAGTTGAAAAACCGCTGAAAAAATCAAGAGGGTCTGATCAATGATGAATTTCATCGTCATTACTGTCCGGTTCCTTTTTTCAAACAAGTGGAAAATCGTATTAACTTTTTTTATGACTCTGGTTTTTTTGTTTGTATTGTTCCCCCTGAGTGATCTGAATGATATGATTTCCTCACAGGTTTCAAAACTGACCAACAACATGGTCTTTCTGCAATTTGACAAAATGCACCTAAATCCGCTCACCGCTTCCGTTTCACTTGAAAAAGTATATGTGGAGACTCCCACGATCTCTTCGGTAACAAGCGAGCAACTCGAACTTTCACCGTCGATCTCGGCTTTGCTTGCAAAAAAGCCCGGCGGCAGAATTACGGCTAAAGGTTTTTTAAAAGGCGAACTCGAAATCATGATGACACCGGCGCCTTCAGATAAAGGCGCCGATAAATCCAGAATTGAAGTCGTTGCCAATAATATCAGCTTGAAGGAAGCACGCGCTGTTGCCAATATCAGTTTGCCGATCAAAGGCGAACTCAGCCTGACTTCCCAGGCCATCGCCGATCTGACGATGACCGAACAACCTGAGCTCGATCTGAATATCGTGATTATGAAATTTGAAATGGCCTCCACCTTTGTTCCGCTCCAGGACTTCGGCCAACTCGCATTGCCTGAAATTAAATTGGGAAAAATTGAATTGAAAGGTCGCCTCGCAAACGGAAAATTTCAGATCGAAAACGGCAAGCTCGGAACAAATAAAGATGATCTCTACGGCGAGATCAAGGGTGATTTATCAGTCTCGTTTCAAAATATGAACGGCCAGATTGCGCCGGTTATTGGCGCCTACAATATTTCGGTGGATCTCAACGCAACTCCTGTTTTTAGAGAGAAAGCACGCTTGTTTTTGTCGTTTCTGGATGGCTATAAAGTGGGTTCAGGCCCGGTCAGCCATTATAAGTTTAAGATCTCGGCCGCACAGATGGGTATGGCCCCTCAATTCACACCGCTGAGATAATCCGCAGTTCATAACATAAATTCCGATAATCACTCCGCATATAGTGCCACCACGACCGTAACCGCTTTACAGGCCGGCACCGGCCATGCACAATCTTAGAGCAAACAAGATTCCCTGATTGACTCATTCGTCACTCAAAAGGAAAACATACAAGGGAGGGCATATGTCTGGAGTTAACAAAGTTATAATTATAGGTCGCTTGGGTCAGGATCCTGAAATGAAGGCTGTCGGTCAAGGCGCAACAGTTACACGTCTCAACGTGGCAACTAGTGAAAACTGGGTCGGTAAAGATGGCCAAAAACAGGAGCGCACCGAGTGGCACCGAATTGCGGTTTGGGGAAAATTGGCCGAAATTTGCGGAAAATATCTGGCAAAAGGTCGTCAGGTTTATGTTGAAGGACGCCTTCAAACCCGCTCATGGGAAGACAACGGCGTAAAGAAATATTCCACTGAAATCGTAGCGACGACAGTTCAGTTTTTAGGTTCTGCAAATAACGAAACCAGCGCTTCACCTAGCGCCGGCAATACCGCTACCCAGTCTCAAAAGGCTAACGATTTTAATTTCGCGGATTTCGGTCCTGAACCAACTTTTAATCAGAGCGAAGACATCCCGTTCTAGTTCGTACAGCTATTATCACTGCTTAATAAAGCCTTTTGTGTAAACAAAAGGCTTTATTTTTTCAATAAATACACTCACAATAAATTAATGTTTTTAACTCAGTCGTTACTGCGCCTCTTTTTCATCCTCGGATTTACCCTTCTTTGCGGATGTTCGATTTACAAGTCTCCTGACCGGAAAGATTTCGATTTGCTGGTCGTTGCCCAGAATTTAGCAAATTTAAAAGTTACGGGTTGTTCAGCCGCATCCGTCAGAGAGTTCGCAACGGAAGCAAAATTAATTTCTCGTGGCCCCCCACCACTGAATAATTTTCTTTG
This sequence comes from Bdellovibrio sp., assembly GCA_031428535.1. Classification (GTDB taxonomy): domain Bacteria; phylum Bdellovibrionota; class Bdellovibrionia; order Bdellovibrionales; family Bdellovibrionaceae; genus Pseudobdellovibrio. Next base: position 20,714 of record JANPPN010000223.1, read on the forward strand.
GCAGTACAAAATTAACGATACATACATAATTGAATCCGACACCTTTGAAGGAGTTTACTGTTTATATGAAAATATTTAGTTTGTTTTTAACACTGTTATTACTCAGCAGTCAGTCGCATGCCATAAAAATTCTTCAATCAAAAGGCAACAAAGTTCTGTTCGATCTTGAAGACGAAACGCTGGCCGTTGATCAGAAACTTTATCTGGTGAATGCCAGTAGTAAAAAAATCGCGATCGTCACCGTCACCCAAAGCAAAAATGGCCGCGCGATTGCCATACTTAATAAAGGCAAACTCGATGGCGCGACCGGAGTTGAGCTCATGGCCGCCGCAGCTATCAGCGCTGAAGCTCCTACCGAAGAAGGCGGAACCGCCCCAACAAAAACCGGCGAAGTATTCCGTTTAAAAGGCATGAAGATTTCAGGGTTACTGACAATCGGGATTAATAACATGGGCACAAAGCAATCGGATGGCACACTGCCGGTTCCGAATCAGGAAGACGTTGCTCTGACCGGTACCTCGATGGGCATTACCGGCGCGATCGACTACCCCTTCATCAGTTGGCTTACGCTTCGGGGAACCTTCGGTTATGAGCCCTTCGTAGCGGCCGGAACTTCAACGATTTTTGCGTGTAGCAATCTGACTTCAAAAAGTTGTGATGCCAATATTAACTACCTTGCTGCCGGTGGCTACGCCCGCTTTGATCTTACAAAATCTAAAGCACTTGCGTGGGTCGGTATCGGTGGCTCAACAAAATTTCCTATCAGTAAGTCGACAACCGCTTTACGCTCTGACGATATTAAAATGACGTTTACATTTGCTGTGGGCGGTGGCCTTGATTACTTTATAAGTAACAAAAGCTTCATTCCCGCATCCTTTGAATATCAGTTGTTTTCAAGCTCTGATACAGTTTCGGCAAGTATTATGCTGGTTCGGCTAGGCTATGGCTGGGCTTTCTAGCGGCCTTTTAACTAATACGTCTTACGAATTCTCAAATAAGAGTGTTTCATTTTGATAAAGTTTAATAAAAGTTAGACTAAAAACAAAACATTCTGCAAATTTTCTGTTAAAAAATTATCATTATGGCCTAACCGGTTCATATTGTTAAATTTTCATATATATTCTGCCGAAACTAAATCACAATATATTAACTGGTAATTAATGCGGTACGTAAAGGTAGGCAAAATGGCCAAAAGTGAGACAGCTCGAAATTTGATGGATAAACACCCGTTTCTGAATGGCGAAGTCGTGCTCGACTTATCGAACAGTATTACAAATACATTTCAAACTGTTGCCGGCGTCAGAAGTTACTTCGATGATATCGCGTTTGTTCAAACCGACTGGCAACCCTGTAACGATCTGACAGTTTCAATCGACATCAAAAATGATACTCATTCCGGCCAGATCCGATTCCACTTCAACCGCGACGCTCTTGCTGAAATCATACAGAAAATGTTTAACGAAGTTAAACCTCCGACCAATACCGAAATCAATGACTGTCTGGGCGAATTTTCCAATATCTGTTCAGGTTATGCAAAAACCAAACTGAATGAAAAAGGATTTAATCTTAAAACCGCACTGCCCTCAGCGGCAGGCAAAACATCTGATTTACCACAATTGGCTTCGGGCCCAAGCGTAATCATTCCGTTTAAAATATTGAATCAGGAATGCCAGATGCAGATTGTGGTATTTAAGTAGGCCTTAATTCTCTTCGCCGAAGATCATTTTATCCAGCGAAAATTTTCCGGGCCCCATCGCTAAGAAAAGAATGGCAATGCCAAAATAGCCCAGCGCCGGTTCAAACGAGGACCCGCCCGTCATATTTACAAATGGATCTTTCATCACAATAGAGTGCATGGCCGTTGCCACCAACATTGTTAAACTTAATCCGAGCATAGCAAATCGGGTTAACAGACCCAGCAGCAACGCCAGACCGCCACCGAACTCTGAAACAGCAGCCAATAACTGTAAAAATCCGGGCACTCCCGAGGTTGCCGGCATCCAGCCCATCGGGTTCTGTATCTTTCCCCAGCCGTGCAAAAGAAACGCAACACCCACGATCAGCCTCAGCAACAACAGCGCAGACGCCTGAAAATTATTAAATGAAGTGACCTGCAAACTCTTTTTCAAAAATGGTTTCATTAAATTCCCCTTTCAGAAAGCTTACAGCGATCAACTAGTATTTTCAATGGCCGGCCGGGCTTTGAATTTTTATTCGGTGCACGTGTAAGCGTCATAAAAAATTCACCGTTTAGCTCGGTTACCGTACAGACAGTTCTGCCGACCTGAATCGGGTACACATTATAGGGTGTATGTCTGCCCAGCTGAAAACCCTTTTCTGCCCCATATTCAAAGGAAAACGCAAGCCCGATTTCGCACTTTTTATCGGAGCTGTAATTTAAGAACGCCGAAACTGCCACACCCTGACCTTCACTGCCAAAGGCTTCCGTGCCCTCGCAAAGCTGTACCTGGCTGACTTGACCTACAGCAACACCATCACTACCCGGTTTTCTTATAGGTCCGTCTTTGGCAAATACGCTACTGCACAAAACCACGATAAGCCCGCCTAATAAATAATTCATTTTAATCTCCCTGTGTGGTTAACCGGTTACGCGTTGAACGTTGATGATACCTTTAATTTTCTGCAAAGAAAGAATGGCATTCGATAACTGCGACAAATCCTTAACTGAAACTTCAAAGAGACAAATCGCTTTTTTATCGCGCGTGGTTCTGATTTGGGCCGAATCGATGTTTATCCCTTGCGTGGCAAAGGATTCCGACATCAATTTCAGCAGCCCTTGCACGTCCTGGGCAATAACTTCAAGCTTAACCTGCCGCTCTTGTCCTTCCTGAGCACTTTTATGCGACCAGTTCACATCAACTCTTCTAATCTGTTCGTTTTCAAAAACTTTCTGGCAACCCGAACGATGAATGATAATGCCTTTACCACGGCTGATAAAGCCCGTAATCGGATCGCCCGGAATGGGGCTGCAACATTTCGCAAAATGCACCAGCACGTCGTCCATACCATCAACCGACACCAGCGAGTTCGACTTTCGCATTTTAGCTTTTGCCGATTTTACGATTCTTTCCATGATCGTGGAGTCGGGCGTTTTCTCGGACTCTTTCTGCAAGGCCTCGGGGCTTAGATTTTTTACCAGCAGATTGGCTTCGAATTTTCCGTAACCCACGCGTACGTAGAGTTCTTCAAGATCGACAATTCCGCTTTCGCTTATGTACGTTTCAAAATCGGGGCCTTTAAGGTACTTGGCCGCCGCCATACCGAATTTGCGGAATTCTTTTTCAACAATATCTTTACCAATTGCAATTGAGTTCCGGCGCTGTTCTTCTTTTACGAACTGCCGGATTTTTGATTTGGCTTTATTTGTAACGACGAACTTAAGCCAGTCCTTTGACGGCGTCTGCGTTTTTGAAGTCAGAATTTCCACCCGTGCACCGTTGGTCAGTTTATGTTTCAGCGGCACCATCCGCCCGTTCACACGCGCGCCGGTACACATGCCCCCAAGATTGGTATGAATAGCATAAGCCAAATCTACCGGCGTGGCTTCATCCGGAAGTTCGATCACATCCCCCCGGGGAGTAAAAACATAAATGTCTTTTTCGATAAGACCGGTTTTGATCGTGTCGAGAAATTCCTCGGCCCCTTCGCCCGACTGATTCAACGCTACAAGTTCGCGTAACCAGTTGGCCTGCTTCAGCTCATCGATCTGTAACTGGCCTCGCTCTTTATAATTCCAGTGAGCCGCGATACCTTTTTCGGCAATAAGATGCATCTCTTCGGTGCGGATCTGAATTTCAATACGCTCTCCGCCCGGCCCGATAACCGTTGTGTGCAGCGACTGATAATTATTGGATTTCGGCATGGCAATGAAATCTTTAAAGCGGCCAGGGATAGGTTTCCAGATCGAATGAATATAACCCAAAACTTCATAGCATTCTGTTACACTGCCAACCAGAATCCGGAAAGCCAGAATATCGTAAATCTGATCATACGTCAGATTCCGCGAGGTCATCTTTCTGTAAATCGACCACAAATGTTTCGATCTTCCGTAGATCTTTACGTTTTTAACGTTGGTCTTGGCCAGCACTTCAAAAACACTTCTTTTCACTTCATCAATATATTTTTCAGTTTCATTTTCGTTTTTCTTGATGACCTGAATTAGTTCGTAATATTTATCCGGCCGCGAAAATCTGAAACACAGATCTTCAAGTTCCACTTTCAGTGCGCTGATACCGATACGACCGGCCAACGGACAGTAGATTTCAAGAGTTTCCTGCGCGATGCGTTCCTGTTTCTCGTAAGGCATGTGATTCAGCGTCCGCATGTTATGAAGGCGGTCGCAGAGCTTCACCAGCACCACTCGCACGTCTTTACCCATGGCGATGATCATCTTGCGGATGTTTTCGCCCTGCTTGTCGAAACTGTTTCTGAAATTCATCTGACCGATTTTCGTTACGCCATCAACAAGTGTGGCAACGGTTTCACCGAACTCAAGTTTAACATCTTCAAGCGTGACAGCGGTGTCTTCGACCGTGTCATGCAACAACCCGGTTACAATGGTGTCGATGTCGAGTTGCAGGTCGGCCAGAATGCCCGCGACATTCAACGGATGCGATATATAAGGCTCACCTGAACGCCTTATCTGGCCTGCATGGGCCTTTTCTGAAAACAGGTAGGCTTTCTCAATAATATGAACGGGAGCCGCGGGGTGATACGTCTTAATTTTTTCGCAAAGGTCGGCCACGGTTTTGATATGTTTTATCGGCAATCTATCTTCGGATAAAATCTCTGACATCATAGTAATTTATAAAACAAAAAAACCCGCTAATTAAGCGGGTTTTGAAAATTCGGCTAAATTCGGCCAAATACAGACTAAAGACAGAAGAAAAACTTACTTATTCAGATCTTTCAACATTTCAGTCTGCGCGGTCAACGGATCGATCTTTGATTCGAAGCCCACGTTACCAATGGCAACCTCACGGAGTGAATTAACGATATATTTGTTATTCTTAGTTGCGACAGTGCAATCGCTGCCTTTCAGAAGTTGCTTCGCGCGCTTAGCGACCAACAAAACTAGTGCAAAACGATTCGGTACTTTGTCCATGCAATCTTCAACTGTTACTCGAGCCACTGTTACACCTCTTTATGTTTATACTAGTTTATGCTACGTCGATTATTTAAGAATAAGTATGATATAGTAGCTCTAACCTATCCATTTCTCAACTGTTTTCTTAAATTCCGCGTAAGATCTCTCGAAATCGTCATTAACGATCTGAATATCGAATTCGTGGGCCTTTTGCATCTCTTTTTCGGCATTGATCATCCGAACATCGAGATCCGGTGGCGGACCGCCATCGCGCTTGATAACGCGTCGCTTTAGCTCCTCAATCGAGGGGGGGAGTATAAAAACTGTCTTTGTTTCGGGATACTTGGATTTAAATGTCACGACACCTTGAATATCGATATCCATGATCACGACCTTGTCGCGGGCCCAAGCGAGTTGGATCTGCTCGTGCGAGGTGCCGTACATGTTGGTGTGCACTAAGGCAAACTCAACAAAAAAGTCTTCTTTTACTTTCTTTTCAAATTCTTCTTTCGAAATAAAGAAATAGGGTTTTCCCTGGCTTTCATTATTGCGCATGGCTCGTGTGGTATAGGTTATAATATCGTGCAGCCGGACGTCTTCAGCAGCCAATCTCTCAACAAAACTACTTTTTCCCGCACCGCTGGGCGCCGCTACTATAATCATTCTGGTCTTCATTCGATGTTCTGCACTTGCTCTCTTATACGCTCAATTAATGTTTTGGCTTCAACGACCGCTTCAGTAATTCCGGAAATCTGACTTTTCGAACCGATCGTGTTCACTTCACGCAAGAGTTCCTGAGTATAGAAATCCAATTTTTTTCCTTCAACCACTGGTAGCTCCACCAGCTTGTCAAAATTATTGATGTGTTCTGTTAACCGGGTTATTTCTTCATTGATATCGGCCTTTTCCAGCTGAATGACAATCTCTTGTGAAATGCGTTGAGGGTCAATCTGCAGACCTGCCACTTCTTTAGGAAGCCGCGCTTTTACTTTCGATTCAAATCTTTCCTGAAGCATCTTGTTAGCCTCTTCGCGCAGCTTACTGACCTTATGAATATGACGATGCAGCTCTTTCAGGTTTTTTTGCAGATCTTTTTTAAGGGCCCCGCCTTCACGCAGGCGTTCACTATCAAATTTTTTCAGCGCCGCCTCAAACGTTTTTCGCAAACCGTTCGCTTCCACGGTACTGACCGAATCGTTTTCCTCAATTTGAATAACTTCGGGTTGCTTGCAAATCTGCTCGAGCCGGATCGTTTCATTTAACCGCAATTCAGTGGAAAGTTTTTTGAAGGCTTTTAGGTATTCGCCCGCCAGTTTCGAATTTATGGTAATACGCCCGGCCCCGACGCCGGATTTAATTTTCCGCGAAACATAAACATCAACTGTGCCGCGCACGACAAGATTTGAAAATTTCTTCTTTAGTTCTGCTTCATAAGGAAAATAAACCCGCGGCAGATGAAATCGCGTTTCTAAAAAACGGCCGTTAACGGCCCGGATACTCACTTCAATGGAAAGATCGCTTGTTTGTGTTCGGAAATTACCGAAGCCGGTCATGCTTTTCATTTATCTAGTATGCGTTTGCCACCTGAATGGGGTCAAACCTAACTTAAAAAGCGTCCGACAGCCTGCTCCTGATTAGACCAAAGGATAGTGCTGTCACGTTTGAACCAGGTTTTCTGCTTTTTTATCAATTGCATTGTGCTCTGGTTGATATTCTCAGAGAGCCAAGCACGGCTCTTGCCATTTTCTAAAAATTCAACGGTTTCTTTGTAGCCCACACTTTGCATTGGCGCCCAACCCGAAAGGCCACGCTCTATAAGAGCACGCGTCTCTTCGATGATTCCACCTTCAATCATCAAGGCAGTCCGTTTCCGAACCGGCGCCTCATAAAGAATTTTCTCAAAATCAAAACCCATTTTAATAAATTCGAACGGAAAGGCATTCTTATTTTCTGAATTCGCTTTTTTTAATTCGCTCGGAATTCCACCGGTATGTCTTAAGATTTCGACCGCGCGAACCAGTCTGAAATGATCATTGATGTGAATTTTAGACTGCGGATCACCGGCTTTGAGTTCGGCGAAAAGCTTCTCTGCGCCTTCAACCGCCAGTTCATTTTCAATCGCAGCCCGGATCTCTTGCGGCACGGGTTCAATATCGAACATTCCCTTTTCAAGTGCCTGAATATAAAAACCTGTGCCTCCTACAATAAATAGCGGGAATTCCGGCGCACTCTCGATCATTTGATGAAAATCGCGCAGGTAGCCACCAGCCGTCATTTCAGCAGGGGCCGCAACATAATTGTAAAGTAAGTGTGGCACTCGCTTTTTTTCATTCGTGGTCGGCGCAGCGGATCCTATCTTTAAGTCCTGATAAAGCTGAATGCTGTCAATGTTAACAATAGAACCCTTGTATTTTTCGGCCTGTTCAAGTGCCCAGGCACTTTTGCCTGATGCCGTCGGCCCCACTACAAAAATACACTTTTTAACTTCCGAATTAATTGATGCGGCCAAAAAGTTTTTCCAGTTCCGTAAAAGATTGCTCAACCGAAACCGGCCGGCCGTGCGGGCAAAAACTCGAAAGTGCATACTCATCCATCGATTTCAGCAGTTCCTGCATTTGTACAGTGCTGAGGCTCTGCCCTGCGCGAACCACCGAATGGCAGGCCATCGTCGCAAAAAGATCAGAAATCTTTTTTTCGATTGCGAAACTGCCACCGTTGGTCAGAAGCTCAACTCCCATTTTGTCAAAAACCAGCGGCAACCCCGAATCTTTAATCAAAGCCGGCGCCGAATTAATTCCAAGGGCTTCGGGGCCCAGTTGTTCGATTTCGAAACCAAGCTTCTGAATCTCGGTTTTGTATTTCAGCAAAATTTCAACTTTCTCAGCTGAAAGATCAATTGCCAGCGGAAAAAGATATCGCTGAACATCGAATTCTCCCGAATTCCAACTTGCCATCAGGCTTTCATAAACCACCCGCTCATGGGCCGCATGCTGATCAATAAACACCAGTCGGTCTTCCTTCTGACAAACGATGTAAGTTAGATTGGCCTGCCCGATAACCTGCAGCTTCGACCAGAAACCGAGGGTCGATGGTTTTTCAGTAAAATCTGATTCGATTTTCAGCGCTGATAGATCATTGATCGAAATTTTATAGTCTTTGTTATTAAACTGAGTTTGCTCGAATCGATGGTCAGAAAAACGCAGCGTCTGTTCGGGCGGAACGACGGGTGCAATTTTCTGGGTCTGGTAGGTACCGGAAGTCCAAGGAGACTTTTCCAGCGCCCGTCGCAGCGTGGAGTGAACAGTTCTGAATGCCGCCGATGGATCCTGAAACTTCACCTGGGATTTTGTCGGATGAATATTCACGTCAATTTCGTCAGGCTTACAATCCAGCCAGACCACCGCCAAGGGATATTCGCCGTGCATCAATAGGCTGCGGTAGGCATCTGTCACCGCGGCCTGTATAGCCCGGTCCTGCACCCAGCGGTTCTGTGCAAAAATCCATATCTGCCTCGAGGTTTTCGCCACTTCGTGCGGCGAAGAAAAAATAATATGACACTTAAAGGAGTTATTTGATTCTGTGGCTTCGAAAAATTCTTTTTTCTCGAGGACGTCGCGGACGCGGTCGATCTTTTCGGTGCGTTTCGGATAGAACAGCAGCAAATTGTTATTACTGGTTAATCGAAACTCCACCTGCGGTTGAGCCAGTGCCAAAGCCTTAACGACGGCTTTTATCTGACTCACTTCACTCGTTTCAGATTTTAAAAACTTCAGGCGGGCCGGAACATTTTCAAAAAGACTTTCAATTTTAATTTCTGTGCCGGCACTTTGCGAACTTGGTTTAACTTCAGAAATCACCCCGAAATTGGATTCGATCTGTGCCGGAGTTTTTTCGCCCGCTTCAAAACTCCGCAGGGTCATTTTTGATACCGCGGCAGCGCTGGCCAGCGCCTCACCCCGAAAACCAAAGGTATGCAGGTTCCAGAGGTCGTCGGTTTTGGTGATTTTACTGGTCGCGTGTCGTTGCAGAGCTTTATCAAGATCGGTTGAAAGTATTCCGCGACCGTTGTCCTGCACCCGGATGAATCGCCCGCCTTCGGAAATCTCAATCGAAATTCTGTCGCTTCCGGCATCAAGGCTGTTTTCCAGCAGTTCTTTCACCAAGTGGGATGGCCGTTCGACCACTTCGCCGGCTGCAATCTGATTTATAATTTCTGATGAAAGTACTTGAATCATGTATTAATCCTTAAAATAATCCTTAAAATAAAAATGAGACCCCGAGCCCCGCGTAGTTGGATTTATCGAAATAATATTTCACCGCAAGATCAATTGCATTTTTTTTGAACCGGTAAATCCAGCCGAATTCAAGAGCCAGCCCCACCGAAATATCATGCAAATCATATTTTCGAAGCGGCGTCTCAACCTGAATGAAAGAAAAATGCGAAAACAAGCTTCCGGCAAATCTGATCTCAGACCGGCCGAGGCTCACAACCGGATTCGAAAACCCGAAATCCCCCCAGAGCTTAAAGCCGCTGGCCGAACCTGTGTCGGAATAATACTTCGGAACTTTGAACGCTCCGAGAATACTCCATGACGTCAGCGAAATATTTTTATAACCGACGCCGAGTAAATTATCTGACTGACCGGAACCGAGCGTCTCTTCATTAAAACTTATCAACTGCAGCGTCGGTCCCGAAAAAGAACGACCGAACATCTGTATTTCCTCTGCGTCTTCACCTTCGGGATTTTCCTGCGCAAATTTTATGGCTTCGGCGGCCAGAATATCATCGAGATCTTTTTCTTTGAAAGGGCCTTTGCCTGCAATATCGAGTTCATAATCCACAATGTAGCCCACTTTACCGCTCTTCAGTTTAATCCGGTAAAATGGACCATAGTTTTTGTCTGAAACCAAATAATCTTCGCCCTGACTGACAGTCGCAAAAACGTCAGAATCAAAATCGGCTTTGGAATAAATTTCAACGTCCGGACTTACGATTTTGGCTTTTTGAGAGGCAAAAACCACTGTGCTTACAAAAAATAAAAAAACCGGAATTATGCTTTTCACAAGGCCAGAGTATAATAGAAAACTACTACATTTTTAAAGAAAGATTTCGGCCTTTTGATTCTTTTTCGGGTTTCCTCGGCAGTTGCACCGGAAGGCGCAGCAAATGAGCCGGAGACTCGGCCCGTGTATCCAAAAATGCTCTGATTTTAAGCCCTGCCTGCTCGGGATTTCTAATATAAATCACCGGATCAAACCCACAGTTGCGGCAAACCATCGACGTTCGCCATTTAGCCTGCGCAAAAGCCTCACCGATTAATAAAAGTATGGCAATAAAGTAAAGCCCCCGAGGATCTAAGCTTTTATAAACGGCATAGGTACAGGTAATTCCCAGAATGATGAGGCCAAAGATATCCAAAAGCGCCAGATGTTTGAATCTGTAGACTTTTCGTTCAACTTTGCAAAAGGCGCAATAACAGGATGTTCGTTGAGATAACATAACTACAGTTTGCCAAATTTCGGTTTCTTTTTCTATTCTAGAGAGTATGAACGTGAATAACCTCGTCCTTAGGCCAAACTGTCTGATGACCAAACACCCCTTGGTGTTTCTGACCGGAATTCGAAGTTTGTTTTTTTACGAAAAACTCGGGGCCGACCTGCAGGACTTTATTGCGGCCCACGGCTATGTCGTAAAATCTCCGGTCTTGCCATTACGATCGCCGAAGCTCAGGCAGAAAGCCCTGCGAGCGTGGCTCTCTGAACAAAACGGCCCGCATTTTCACTTTGTGTTAAGTACCGCCACCCAAAAAGAATTTGCTGAGATTTTCAGATCCTACCCGAACTGCACTTTTACACTCACGCGCATCAACAGTACGATGAAAGAACCACTGAGTTACAAACTGCACCGGCTCTTATGCTCCACTTCTGGTATTACTGCCGATCCCTTTAATGATACTTTTCCCGATAAAAGCGCTGCATTTTATGATCGATTTCTTGACCGCTGTGTTGAACTTGCAGAGAATGAACCTCTATGAAAGATGTCAGCCCTAACGAAAAAACCCATATTGATTTTCAGGCCTTACTGCGCTTCCTGATTGCGTTCGTAAAACATCCGATTCAGAAAATTTCTGATCTGCCCGATTGGAACTGGCCCTCTTTGCTTGTTGTTCACATTGTACTTTCAATTGTTTCCGGCGTACTTGCAGGCCTGCTGAAACTTAACTTTTACCGGGTTGCCTTCGGCCTGTTGCTGATGCCGATGGTTTCAACGGTTTCGGTTTTATTGATGAGTCTTTTTCTTTATTATTACTTTCAGTTTTTTGAAAATAAAATTGAAAGCTTCCGAAAGATTTTCACCCTTGTTGTGCTTTCATCCATTCCATTTTATCTGTTTCAGATTATTTCTGAATATTTTTCCGCGATTTCCCTGATCGGTTTTGCATTCGCGTCACTTTTGAGCATTGTCGGCCTGTGCGATAATTTCCGGGTTGAAAAGAAACGGGCTTTTCAGCTCGTTGGCCTCGTCTTCGGAATTGTTGTCGTGGCCTGGATCGGCAATAAAATTAATTAATTAATTGCTTATGATTTTCCGGTCGAACCGAAACCGCCGGCTCCCCGATCGGTATCGCTCAACTCATTAACAACTTCGAACTGTGCTTGGTACACCGGCGCAATCACCAATTGCGCACAACGGTCCTGATCCTGAATAACCACATCTTCCTGGCCCAGATTAATCAGGATTACTTTTACTTCGCCGCGATAGTCCGCATCGATAGTGCCTGGTGTGTTCAAAACGGTTAAGCCCTGTTTTGCAGCCCAGCCACTACGCGGACGAGCCTGAATTTCATAGCCCAATGGAATTTCAAAAGATAAGGCCGTCGGAACAAGTGCACGTTCGCCTTTTTTAAGAATCAGATTTTTACCTTCGAGTTGCGCCCGAACGTCGAAGCCGCTTGCGCCCACCGACTGATAAGCCGGGATTTCACCTTTAAAATGCGCCCAGATTTTAATTTTCATTTTCATCATTCACTCCGCTATCGGTTATTAAAATTATTAAAATTTAATTTACCGAGCCATTCCGAATGTTCGTTCAAAGAAGGCCCGAGCAGCACGACGGCCGCCTTAGAAAGATCGAAATATTTTTTTATGTACAATTTCATCGATTTTTCGGTCACTTTATCCATCTCATTGATAATACTGTCGACCGAACGGTAACTCTTGAAAATCATTTCATTCACGCCAAGCGAAGTCATCCGGTTATCAATATCATCAGAACCCATCAGGAGCTGACCGCGAACCTGGGTTTTAAATAAATTGATGTCGCTGGTTTTGATTCCGTGCTTTTTAATTTTTAACAGTTCTTGTGCAATAATTTGCAGAACCTTTTTTACATTTTTGGCGTCTGTACCGGCGTAAACCGAAATATTTCCCGAATCCACATTCGTGCACAGCATTGAAAATACCGTATAAGCCAGCCCCTGCTTCTCGCGGATGGCCTGATACAGCCGTGATGTCATACCGCCACCGAGCAAGGCGTTCAGAATAAAAGCTTCGAATCTGAATTTATCATGAAAACTTGCGGTCGGCAGACCAACCAGAATGTGCGCCTGTTCCATATCGCGTTCGTAAATTTTGCGAAGGCTTTTCCAGCGAGGCGCCCGACGCGTAACCTTTGGAATAAATTTTTTCCGGGTCTTAAAATGCTTCTGACACTGAATAACAAATTGATCGTGATCAACCGGACCGGCCGCACTGATAATTAGATTTTCGCCCTGATAAAAATGCCGGTAAAATTCGAGTACTTTTTTCTGAGTCATTTTTTCGATGGTTTCACTCAGGCCCAGAATCTGGCGACCAAGCGGGTGATTTTTATATATTCCCTCAAAGAAATAGTCGTAAATGAGATCTTCGGGCGTATCGTCGCACATGGCGATTTCCTGCAAGATCACTTTCTTCTCAAGTTCGAAATCTTTTTTTAATAACTTCATATTGCAGACGAGGTCAGCCAGAACTTCAAGGCCGATCTTCCAGTCTTCTTTCAATACGAGGCAGTGGTAGTTCGTGTATTCGCGCGTGGTGTAGGCGTTTAAGTCGCCACCGAGAGACTCCAGCGATTTTGCCAGTTGGTAGGCATTGCGGGTTTTGGTTCCTTTAAAAACGAGATGCTCGACAAAGTGCGAAAGCCCCACTTCCGTGGGTGCCTCATCACGAGTACCGGTCAGCACCCAAACGCCAATAGAAACCGATTTAGAGTACGGATGTTGTTCTGTAACAATCCGCACTCCATTTGATAATACTGATTTCTTAAATGCGCTCATCTCTATTTATATTTCGGAAATAATTACTGAGTTAAAAGAGCTTTTCGAGAAAGCTTGATCCGTCCGGCGCGATCAACTTCAAGAACCTTTACGTCAATAACTTCACCCTCTTTTAATACATCCGTAACCTGACGGACTCTTTCGTTGGCGATTTCAGAAATATGCAGTAGGCCCTGTGTATTCGGCAGAATTTCAACAAACGCACCGAACTCCGCAATTTTCATGACTTTACCGCTGTAGGTTTTTCCGACTTCGGCTTCAGCACAAATAGCTTCAATCATGGCAATTGCTTTTTTAGTAGCTAACGGGTCAGCCGAGGCAATATTAATTGTTCCGTCGTCTTTGATTTCGATTTTAACACCGGTTTGTTCCGTTATGCTTCGGATAACTTTACCGCCCGAACCGATAACTTCACGGATTTTATCAACTTTGATGTGAATGGTTTCAATACGCGGTGCAAATTCTGAAAGTTGGCCACGGGCCACTTTCATCACTTTTTCCATTTCATTCAAAATATGTAAACGGCCTTCACGCGCCTGAATCAACGCGGTTTCCATTACGGCAAAACTGACCGAGTCAATTTTGATATCCATCTGAAGTGCAGTAATACCGGCAGAAGTTCCTGCAACTTTGAAGTCCATATCGCCTAAGTGATCTTCATCTCCTAAGATATCAGAAAGCACGGCAACACGATCATTTTCTTTGATCAGACCCATTGCAATACCTGCAACGTTGGCTTTGATCTTAACACCGGCATCAAGCAGCGCATGAGTTGCGGCACATACCGTACCCATCGAGCTTGAACCATTGCTCTCAAGAACTTCACCCACAATACGGATAGTATATGGGAAGGAAACATGATCAGGAATAACGGCTTTGATTGCGCGTTCTGCCAGATTTCCATGACCAATTTCACGACGACCCTGTCCGCCGAAACGACCGACTTCACCTACTGAGTAAGGCGGGAAGTTGTAATGTAATAAAAATTTCTTTTTATAACTGCCGTTGAGCGCTTCAATAGACTGTTCATCATCAGCCGTACCGAGTGTTACTGTACCCAAGCACTGAGTCTCACCGCGAGTGAATAAACCCGAACCGTGCGCCCGTGGCAAAATTCCAACTTCGCAACTGATACCACGAACGGTTTTAAGATCACGTCCGTCAATACGCGAACCACGATCTAAGATCATCGCACGAGCTACTTTATATTTTACGTCTTCAACAATTGCAGAAAGTTCTTTTTCACGCTGACCACGCAATTTATCGTCGGTGATGAGTTTTGTGATTGTTTCTTTCGCGGCTAATTTTGCCATATCAAATGCATTGTATCGGTCTTGCTTGATTTTCATTGCCATTGCTTTTTCGATCAGCGGCTTTAATAGGTTTTCAGCTGTGGTTTTGAAGTCTGTATCGATCACTGCCGCCACAAACGGACGTTTTGCGATTGAACCGGTTTTTTCGCGTAATTCTTCCTGCATCTGTAACAAAGGCATTAAAGATTGATGTCCGAATTTCAGGGCTGCAAGCGCATCCGCTTCAGAAATAAACTGAGCTTCGCCTTCAACCATCAACAAACCGTTTTTAGTTCCTGAAACCAGAATATCCATGTCGGATTTGGCTTTTTGTTCCGGAGTCGGGTTTGCAATAAATTGTCCTTCGACGCGGCCAACCTGACAGCTAGCAGTCGGGCCGAAGAATGGAATGTCAGAAATATGTAAAGCAGCTGAAGCCCCAACCGAAGCCAGAACATCCAGCGGAAAAGCGCCATCGGCACTGAGGATTGTTGCAACAATCTGAGTGTCGTTAAGGTAACCTTCAGGAAACAGCGGGCGAATCGGACGATCAATCATTCGTGCGCTCAAAACCGAATCGTTCGAAGGTTTTGCTTCACGTTTAAAATAGCCGCCCGGAATTTTTCCGACAGCGTAAAATTTTTCGATATATTCAACTGAAAGCGGAAAGAAACCCTGATCCGGTTTTGCCGTCTTGCTGGAAACGGCGGTAACCAGTACCGAGTTATTGCCAGAAGTAACAAGCACTGAGCCATCGGCTTGCTTTGCCATTCTGCCTGTTTCGATTTTGATTTGCTGTCCTGCGATTGTTGTAGTGACTGTGTTTAGCATGTGACTCCTTTGAGATGTCCGAGCTGAAGAGTAAAGTATTGAAGTAGCCAAGAAAAGTTGAGACTCAAAAACTAAAAGGCCCGGTTAAGGGCCTCTTGTTTAAAATAATTTGCTTACTTACGGATATCAAGTGCCTTAATTAATTTTTCATAACGGCCCTGATTTTTAGACTTCAAATAGTCGAGTAATTTACGACGTTGATTTACACAACGGATAAGACCCTGACGACCGTGGTGATCTTTTTTATGCGTTCCGAAGTGGCCGGCCATTTCGTTGATTCTTGCCGTAAGAAGGGCAACCTGAACTTCCGGAGATCCTGTATCCAGATCTGCGGTTTTGAATTTTTTAAGAATTTCTGCTTTTTGTACTTTTGTAACGGCCATTAACGTTCTCCTGTGTAGTGTCAGCCAAATATATTTTACTATACTTGTCTGGCGGGTTAAATCCTCGCGAATCGTCATGGCTGACGATACCAAAGACAGAAGCACAGTATTTATCAACGTAAGCTTAAATATTCAAGGGTTTTCAGCAGTTAAAGACTCTTTTAATTTTAAATCCCTGGTCTTTTTCAAGCCCGATCAACGCCAGAATTTTGCCCTTTTCTTCAGGCAGAATCTGAATAACATCATCCAGCTCTGGATTAAATTTTGTAATCAACTGAGTGCGCAATGGATGACTGATCTGGCCATTTTTCATTAGGACCGCATCCTGTCCTTTAATTCTTATCGATTTAATACCATTAAGCGCCTGATCCATCGGAATCATACAATTGCTTAATTCAAGGGCTTCCATTGTAGCCAGTTTCTCAAGACTGACCGAATCCTGCAGACTGTACTTATGCGAACCGGTACGGGTAAGTCCTGCCATAGTTGCGCCTGGTCCAAGCTTTTCACCCAAGAGCTGCACCCACGAACGGATAAAACTTCCCTTCGAACAGTAGAGGTGAAACTGCAAAGCGCCCACTGCTGTGACATCCCAAAATTTCATAATTTTTCGCGGCTGTTCAATTACTTCGCCAGCCCGTGCAAATTCGTAGAGTTTTTTTCCGTCAACTTTTTTAGCTGAAAACATCGGTATCGGCAGTTCATGTTCCCCAACTAATGCTAACGCTGCTTCATTAATTTCTGTATCGGTAACTAAGACTTGTTTTTCAGTCAGAACTTTTCCAGTGACGTCGAGCGTATCGGTGGTAACGCCCAATTTAACTTGCACCCTGTATGACTTGTCGCCTTCTGTAACATAGGAACTGAGCTTGGTGGCTTCGCCAATGAGAAGCACCATAAGACCGGTGGCCATTGGATCAAGAGTTCCTGAGTGCCCGACTTCTCTGGTGTTCAATATTCGACGGACTTTACTGACAACGTCGTGGCTCGTAATTCCGGCCGGTTTATCAATTAATAATAAACCGTTCAATCGATATCCTCGTCGAGCTGATCTTTAAGCGTGGGATCTTTTGAAATTTCTGAAAGTATCTTTTCGATTTTCAGGATTTTTTCTGTGGTTTCATCATTGAAAAAGGTGAGCTTAGGACAGTATCGCATTTTGAGCACATGTGCCATTTCGTCCTGAATGTCTTTTGCCCAACTTTGCAGAACCTCTGCAACATCAATGACTTTTTCTTCAACCTGCGTCGGTGCAAAATAGGTAACAAAAATCTGCGCGGCCCTGAAATCGGCCGGCATTTGCACGCGGGTTATTGTAATCAATCCAGGCAAATCGCTTTTCAGATGCTCAATAACATACTTCGAAACGATTTCCTGAACTTCTTTCTCAACCCGAATTTTTCTGCGGTTATCCCCGGTATTTTTCATACTAGTTCAACGGAGTCAATTCGCGGGCAACTTCTTCTTTCATGTAGGCTTCAATCACATCGCCAACTTTAATATCATTAAAGTTTTCAATGCCGATACCGCATTCGAAGCCTTCTGCGACTTCTTTTGCGTCATCTTTAAAGCGCTTCAGAGAACCAAGTTTTCCTTCAAAAATAATTTTTCCATCACGGACAAGTCGCAACATATTTGAACGTTGAATTTTTCCGGAAGTAACAAAACAGCCGGCAATAACGCCCAATTTCGGAACGCTGAAAATATTTCTGACTTGGGCCGCGCCCATAACTTTTTCCACCAGTTGCGGTGTTAAAAGACCAGTCATGGCTTTTTTGATTTCATCAACCATTTCGTAAACGATCGAATAAGATCTGATATCCACACCCAACTGTTTGGCTCTTGCCTGCGCATTATTATCCGGTCGCACATTGAAACCGATCACAATACCTTTTGAAGTATGAGCCAGCATCACGTCGTTTTCGGTAATACCGCCAACACCTGTATGAATGATCTTAATCTTGACTTCAACCGAGGTCAGCTTATTCAGCATTCCTTGAATAGCTTCAAGTGAACCCTGCACATCCGACTTCAGAATAATGTTCATTTCTTTCACATCACCTTGAGTCACTTTTGCAAACATGTCTTCAAGTGTAATTTTCTTGCCTGTAATTGAATCGAGCGCCTGTTGTTTTCTGACGCCTACAACTTCTTCAGCTGTTTTTTCATCCTTAACAACGTCAAAGCGATCACCGGCAGAAGGTACCCCTTCAAGTCCGAGAATCTCAACCGGTAGCCCTGGCGTAATGGTCATTACCCGCTCGCCTTTGTCGTTCGTCAATGATTTAACTTTACCCTTCATTGCGCCTGCAACAATATAATCCCCGATGGAAACGTGTCCGTCTTTCACGAGAATCGTAGCAACCGGCCCCTTACCTTTTTCAAGCTTAGATTCGATCACAATACCCGATCCTGACTTTTCAGGATTCGCTTTCAGTTCGGCAACTTCGGCAAGTAATTTAATGTTTTCGAGAAGCTCTTTAATGCCGGTTCTTTTAAGTGCCGAAACTTCACAGAAGATCGTGGTACCACCCCATTCTTCAGGAACGATTTCAAGCTCAGTCAGTTGCTGTTTGATTTTTTCCGGATTAGCACCCGGCTTATCAATTTTATTAACGGCAACGATCATCGGAACACCCGCCGCTTTCGCGTGATTTACCGCTTCAGCCGTTTGAGGCATCATTCCGTCATCCGCCGCAACCACAATGATTGCGATGTCTGTGGCATTTGCACCGCGCGCACGCATAGCCGTAAAGGCCTCATGGCCCGGAGTATCCAAGAATGTAATTATGCTGCCATCTTCGGTTTTCACCGAGTAGGCCCCGATATGCTGGGTGATACCACCGGCTTCGCCGGAAGCCACATTTGTGTTACGAATGGCATCAAGCAATGATGTTTTACCATGATCGACATGCCCCATAACCGTAACAACTGGAGGACGAGTCACCGTGCCGGCTTCGGTATTACCAAATGCCGTATCCGTGACGATTTCATCTGCCGTTCTGAAAACATTCTGGGCTTCCCAGCCGAATTCAGGCACGATCAGCGCGATCGTATCGAAATCAAGATCCATATTAACATTGGCCATCACACCATTTTTCATAAGCGCTTTTATCAACTGACCGGCCTTAAGACCCATTTCGATGGCAACGTCGCCCACCTTCATTTTGTCGTTAACCTTAAGAACACGTTTTGAAGCTTTCGGCGTTGTGATCTGGGTTTTCATCGCGGTTCGGTTAAGAACCCCGCTCTTTTTCTTCGGTTGAAAAACCATTTCACGTTTGCGGAACTCAACAGCGTTGAAACTCTGCAGAATTGTTTCCTGCTCTTTTTCTTTTGCAGTTAAACCACCGGTGCTGGAAATTCCCGGCCCGGCGCTGGTTCCGAATTTTTTAGACCTTTTATCAAAATCACGTTTCTGAGTATCAAAATCAGGAAGCGGAGCCGGTGTGTCCGGCATCTGGGCAACAAACCCCGCACGGATATTTCGGCCCCCCGGTTGCGGTCGTGCATTGAAGCCGCCGCCGCCGGTGCCAGCTGTACCCGGAGGTCGCGGAGTATAGCCACCGCCGCCGCCCGGAGTTGTAGGACGTGCGCCACGGACATACCCGCCACCACCGCCACTGTGTTCTTGCCCTGCCGGCGCCTGAACGCGGCTTAAATCCATACGACCGATAATATTACGTTTCGGCATTGCGATGTTGGCTGAACTTGAAATACCGCTGTCTCCGATAGAAACTTCTTTCTTACGGGACGGCGGCGGAATTACTTTTTCAACCGGAGCCACTGGCGTCACAGTTGCAATCACTACTGCTACTGCTTCTGTTTTTACTTCAACTGGAGTTGGTGCTTCTTCAACAACTTTAGCCGCCGGAACTTCTTCAGCGATTTCAACAACAGGTTCCGCTTTAACTTCAATTTTAGCTTTTACTTCTTCGACCACAGGTTCTTCTTTTATTTTACGTCGGATAACCGACGATTTCGAAGTTGCCGCTTTTTCAGATGCCGAAGCAGATTCGGCTTCAGCCTCAGCTGCGGCCACAGCTGCAACAGCCTTTGCTGCCGCCGCTTTTTTTACCGAAGCAGAAGTCACAATTGTAGGACCGCTCACTTCGGGCTTCACAGCCTTTTTAGCGACCGGTTTGCGTGAAGCGGCTTTTTTAGGTTTTTCTTCAGATCCGGCTTTCGCAGGTCCTGCTAATTTAGCTTTTATCTGCTCAAGCACCTCTGGCTCAATTTCGGCCATATGGTTTTTAATCGGTAAATGCCATTCTTTGATTTTGTCCATCAATGCCAATGGCGTCAGACCGACTTCTTTTGCAAATTCGAAAACTTTTGGATTACTCACGCTTTTTATTCCCTTCGTGCTTTCTTACTCTTGTCCTAATTTGGACAATTCCGCTTTTAACTGCTCTTCCGCTCTCTGCTTAGGAGAGGTTGCTTTTTCAACTGTCTCTATCTTCGGAGATGAAGGCACCGGAATACCTTGCTCTTTATACTTTTGAATAAGCGCCGCAGATTCGGCTGTCAGCTTCTGAGCTTTTTCAGGATCATCATAACCGGCGATTGTCATGACTTCTTCAACCGACGCCGTTGCCAGCGACTGAAACGAACCGAAGCCCGATTGGAAAATATTCTGCGCCATGGTCTCGCTCATGCCCGGAATTAACATCAGATTAAAAATGGATTCAGCTGTGCGGGCCGACGTTGCCGTTACTGAAATGATATCCAGTTTCCAGCCGGTTAACTTTGCAGCTAAACGTACATTCTGACCTTTTTTGCCGATTGCCAGACTTAACTGAGCATCCGGTACAACGATTTCCATCTCTTTATTTTCTTCATCAAGGAAAACTTTCGAGATTTCTGCAGGCGCCAGCGCATTACATGCAAAACGCGTAACGTCTTCATCCCACATGACGATATCGATTTTCTCGCCCTTTAATTCCTGAACGATATTCTGAACACGAGAGCCCTTCATTCCGACGCAGGCACCGACCGGATCAACTGAATTGTCTTTGGTCCGAACCGCAATTTTTGCACGTTGTCCCGGCTCTCGCGCCGCCGCCATGATTTCAACAATTCCGTCATAAATTTCCGGAACTTCCATTTCAAATAACTTAACCAAATAACGCTCATCAGCCCGAGACATAATAATCTGCGGACCACGGGTCGTCTGACGAACTTCAGACAGATAACCCTGAATGCGATCACCCGGTTTATACATTTCGCCCGGAATCTGTTCACGCGGCGGGATATGAGCTTCAGTGCGGCCAAGATCCACAACGATAGCGCCCTTTTCTACACGACGTGCAATACCCGATGCGATTTCGCCTTTACGCTGTTCAAACTCAGAGAAAATAATTTCGCGTTCAGCATCTCGGACTTTTTGCAGGATAATCTGCTTTGCCGTCTGAGCGGCAATACGGCCAAGGTCGCTGGAATCAAGTTTAATACCGATTGAGTCATCCAATTGAGCACCCGGATCCAGTTTTAAAGCTTCATCAAGTGGAATTTCAACTTCTTCATCGATAAATTTTTCGCGTTCAACAACTTCTTTGAATTCATAGAGTTCAACTTCGCCGGTTTCAACATTATACTGAGCTTCGATTTCGCGGTAGGTGCCGAATTTTTTACGGGCCGCGACCAACATTGCCTGTTTGACCGCATCAATAACAACTTCTTTGTCGATTCCCTTGTCGCGTCCGACCTGATCAATTACTTTTGCTAAATCAGAAAATGTATTCTCTGCCATAAATCCCCCAGTTATTTCTTTTTAGAGTTAACTTTATATTCAAATACTAACTTTGCCTTTTCAATTGCAGTGAACGGAATTTTTATCTTATTTTTTCTAATTTCAAAAAATAAATTTTCCTCATCCGTCGCAACTAAAACGTCTTCAAATTTCTTCATCGCAACCAGGCCCTTATCTTCAACTTGGCTAATAGTTCCGAGCGATTTCAAAAGTTGAACGGCGATTTTTTTTCCGACTACTTTCTGAAAATGCCATTTTTGCTTGAGCTGGCGGTCTAAGCCGGGCGTGGAAACTTCAAGGTTATACATAGCTCCTGGAACCAAATCTTCGACATCTAACCTGAGATTTAAACCTTTGGAAATATTTGAGCAGTCTTCGATGCTGACGCCGGATTCTTTATCGATAAAAACCCGTAATATCCGGCCTTTACCTGTTCCTGTATGTTCTAAATCGTAAAGGATACAGCCTTCTCGTTCGACAATTTCTTGCGCGATTTTTTCAACTTTTTCTAACCAAGCTTCCAAATTATTTCCTCAATCAAACCATTCAAATCAAATACTATTTTGTTTGCTTTTAACAAAAAAAAATTGGGCTTTTGGCCCAATCAAAATGAACATATCAAAGTATTTTCCGACTAGCAACCAGCTTTATTGAGCCT
Source organism: Bdellovibrio sp. (assembly GCA_031428535.1). GTDB lineage: Bacteria > Bdellovibrionota > Bdellovibrionia > Bdellovibrionales > Bdellovibrionaceae > Pseudobdellovibrio. Next base: position 43,055 of record JANPPN010000223.1, read on the forward strand.
CGCCCATTTGAGCACTAAAGCTTCGGCTCCGTCCTGATAATAATTCTGGCGGGAATGAACCAATAAAAAGCCCCGCTTCAGGTAGAGACTTATAGCCCGCTCATTCTCGTGGTGAACCTCCAAAAGAACGTCGATACGTTGCTTTGCGGCAAGATCCTGTAAATACTGAATGAGTCGCGTTTGTACCCCGGTTTTTTGCGCCACGGGATCAGTCGCTAATACACTGATTTCATAAAAATCAGGCATCTGCCTAAAACAGAGAAATCCCCGAATCTCAGCTGCTTCGTTTTCAAAAACCAAAGTTGTGACATTCCGAAGCTCGGTGCGCAGCAAAGGCTCGGGCCAATTAAAACTGGCCTTTTTTTTCAGGCTGCTGAAAACGCGCTCTGCAATCTGCAGAAGTTTTTCGAAGTCACTGGATGTGGCGGTTCGAATACTCATTTAGTTTATTTTATTTCCGAGGATTTCAGCTTGAGCTGGTACTTGCGTTTTAATAACTCAAACCAGGTATCAAATCTCGCCTGAGACCTCAATTGGCTTTCTTTGATATCGATCAATGCAATGGCCACCGCAATGTTCTCATTCTCGCGCACGATTTCCTCTAACGAAAACTCACTCAGTTTTTTCCGGGCCGCCTCGCTGATTTTACTTTTTTCGCTTTTAAGTTCAAAAGCGCTGGCTTCACTGAAACTCAGCCGCGATAGCAGAAAATCGTCAAAAGGCTTTTTGGTATACTGGCTGATCCGGTTTTTTAGGTAAAGTTCTGCCAGCACCGATTTATAGATCAGCATGTCCCGACCGGTGTACGAAACAGTACCGATTGAAAAAAGCACTTCATTAACAACCGCTTCTTTCAGCGGTTGCGCTGAAGCCAAACCCGAAATTAAAAAAACATTTAAAATGAAAACCTGAACCAAACTTTTCAGCACTTTTTTAAAAATTCAATCTTGCTGCCACTCCGGCAACATAATACTGCAGACTCTCAATTGAGGTCCCGATGTATCCATAAGAAGGATTGGTATAGTTGGCGCTGACTTGATTCGAAAGATTGAACATGTACCGGAATTCAGCACCAAGCGATAAAGACTTATTCAGATCGTAATCAACCCCGCCACCGAGCCCCGCATCCATGGCTGTTGAACTGCCGGTGTTACCCGTAACGAGTATCAGGTTACTAGTTTGTGAATATTTGCGGAAAGTGTACGAAAACGCCGCCCCCACTTGCGGTATGAAGTTGGTTCCGAAAAGTCCGTCAAGCCGGTACTTGGCCGCCAGGTTACCTTGATATTGATTAATATCGAAGTTATCCCGTTGATTGGTATGAAGTTGGTTTTTCACACTGAGTTGCGACTTGGCTACGCCAAACCCCACTTCAAACATGAGGGGTTCACTGTAATGATAGCCGGCTGCAACCGACGCATTATAGCCTTTATCCACATTGCTGACCTCAGGATATGCGCCAATGCCAATTAAGGCGCTGGCGTAGAACTTTTTGATTTTTTCAGGTTTCGGGGCAATGACCTGGGTTTTCACGGCAATTTCTTCGTCGATTTCCTCGAGCGTCAGTAGGCGTTCGCTCTCGGCTAACTGCGCCGAAGCTGGCTGAGTCGCTAATTCGTCGGCAACTGCGGTCATCGCAAAAAGGCCAAAAGCTAGTGCTGCTAAAAGTTGTTTCATTATTTCCCCGAATGTGGCTAGTGATTTCAGTTCGTCTTTAATGCCATAATTAATCGCATTTAGCAATTATATCCGGCCTGATAGCGCCCCTTAATTCCGATAATGAAAAAAATTCTTGAATAGACACCCTACCTGTAATTATATTAGCCCCAACGTATTGAGATGGCTCGGTGATGAAATTGGTAGACTTGCTAGACTCAAAATCTTGTGTGCGCAAGCACGTGTCGGTTCGAGTCCGACCCGAGCCACCAACTTAATACGCGAATTTTTTGTCGAATTAAACTGGGTATTGACGAAAACTCTCGAATTCAAAACTCTGGATCTTGGATGACTGGGGTGTTGTGAGCACGCCACGGGACGTAAGCGAAAAGATCTGGTACTAATGCAATAAAAAAAACGGCAAGGATTTTCCTGCCGTTTTTTTTACATCACGATTCTGAAATAAAACTATTTGCAGAGTTGCTCAAGAATCGAATCGCTAGGCGGTTCTTGGCCTAACAAACACTGAGTAACGTAGGTATCTTGTAACTTAGCTTTTGCAAGGATGTCGTTTGTTTCAGTAACAAGTTGGCCAAGGGACGCTTCTAAATTCTGAATGACACCATTTACAGGATCATTCGCCGCTGCATACTTCGCGAGTGCTTTTGCCGGGTCCAAATAACTATCGTGGAATTTTTTTACCCCAGAAGAACTATGATATTTGTAGTCGTCGCCGCAATCAGGACTAAAATAGCGGTAGTATTGTGCATTCAAGAGATTGTTGGTTTCTGCGTTGATTTTCTCAATTTTTGCACAAGTTGGACTTTGAGCATAGTCCTTCATCAAACATGCGACACCAGCTTTAGATATAGCAATATCCTTTTTTCCTGCGGTCATAAGTGCGCCGATAGCAACATAATCAACAGAGGCCTGAGCAATTGATGCTCCCAAAAGCAAAAGTGTAAAAATGGCTTTCATGAAAACTCCTTAGTGGTTTTTTAGTTAACAACTTTTCCGCAGAATATATAGAAGTTTCAGAAATAACGCAATTCCTTTACAGCTTAGGTGATGAATGGCACTGGTTCGGGTATCTTTTATAGAGCGTACTGAACAAGCTTTAGACAGTTCTACAAGCGAGTAAAGCCGGGAAGGCGCATCTTCACGGTTTTTGAAGGACACAGGCAACTTAAAAAAAAGCGCTTTAACCCTGAGTCCGCCACTTTCTCCGCAGGCCTAAGCAACCCTCTTCGCTACGATCTTGTACTCATAACCAAGCTCACGAATAATAGACAGCAATATCTCAAGAGTCACTTTAGCAGTACCAACTCGAGATTCAATCTGAGCAATTCGTCCTTGAGTGACACCCATTTTTTTTGCAAGTTGAACCTGTGACAATTTCTTTTCTTTGCGTGCTTTTTTGATCAGCTCAATTAAGCGATGCTTTTCGCGAACCTCATGGACATCGACACCAAGGGATTTTGCCAATTCATCTACAGTCATTTCTTTCCAAGCCATATCACACCTCTTTAAGTCGTTTTAAAATCACATCAATTTCTTTTTGTGGCAGTTCTTGGGTTTTTTTCTTAAAAGCGTGAACAAAATAAATTCCGTCGGCTTTCTTGACGAAATAAAAAATTCTGTACGCGCCTGTTCGATCCTTCAAGCGAAGTTCATGCAACCCCTTGTGGATCGACGATAAATTACGGCTTAAAGGCATCGAAAGAATTTGGCCCTCTTCAAGCAAAATAAGAGCGTCCAAATAATCATTTTTGATCTCTGTCGAGATTTCGGATAAAAACTCTTCAACTGGAGATCTGCCAGACATTGTCAGATAGTATTTTACCTTCATCGGACCTCAACTTTATTATTAGCATTAACTAATGTATTAGTAAAGACTAATAGTTGATAAATGGGCTTATTTGCCACATGTTAGCTTTTTGTGGATTTTAATAGAAACACGGCCCTATTCCATCCTGAATTAAATAACTTTTTTCTTTTTTATTTTTTTCAAATCAGAATAAATGGCCAGATAATTTGCTCTGATTTTTCCTAGATACGGGTGCTTGCGCAGGTCTGATGAAGGCTTACGGTTCATACTTGCAAGTCCGAGATTGTACGCGTTCACATAATTGATACTTTGGGATTTTACCGCGTTGGTAAGATATTTGAAATAGATGCCGCCGACCAGAATGTTGTATTCAGGGTCTTTAAGTGCTTCGGGCCCTTTCCAGGTGATTTTTTTCAAATCGCAGATCCATTTGGCCGTGTCGGGTTTTATCTGCATCAGACCGATTTCGCCGGCACTGCCGATCGCATTGAAGTCGAATGCGCTTTCCGTTTTTATAACCGCCAGAATAAACACCGGATCGTAAGAATGACTTTTGCTTAACGCCAGTAAAGTCTGGGTAAATTTCTCGGCGTCTATTTTTCGATTATTTTGCTTGAGATATTCCGTTATATATTCATAGAAGCTGGCATCGCCATCGAAGATTTTAATATTTTTCTTATATGATTTACGGTTCAGAAGTTCCTTCGAATGCTTTTTTCGGATAATATCCTGCATCACCACGTTGAATTCAACAGGCTTCTTATATTGGCACGAACTCATAACCAGCAGAAGCGAAAGAAATACCAGTAATCCGAGTTTCCTTAGAATAAATCTTATATTGCCTTTCAGTTCTGTCATTGTTTTCATACTGTTAAGTACTTCAATTTCGGGACCAGAATCCAGAATCTTTTAACTACCCGAATTTGCTCAGGTCTTATAACGGAACAAATTCAAATCCGGCAAGACACGTCCAATAAGCAATCTGCAGGCGGCGAACATTTATATTTCGACAGATGCCTAACTTTTTCATCTCGATATCACATTGAGATTCCGCTAATTGATTTTGAGCTGCTTTGGCTGATGCTCTGTGCGAAGTTTCATATAGATTTCATGGTATCTGTAGGACGGCGGCGAATCCGCTTTTTGCTTGTGATCCGACAAAAATTTAAGGCTTCCGGTCTGCAAGAGCAATTTTACGAGCGCGGGATCTGTTGCAAGTTTCACGCGGCAAGCCCTCAGGATCAGATCGTAATGTTCAGCGGTTTCTTCATCTGAGCCGCTGTAGTTCAATTTCTTCCCTTTGTAGGTAACCCATTTAATTCCGAGTTTTTTCATGTTGGCACTGGCGGCGTCTCCGGCTTTCTTCGCTTCAAATCCCGAAAGCTTCATGACCTGTGCCCGTGTATAGGGCCAAACAACGCCGGGCCCCTTGCTACGCTCGTCGTTTGCATTTTCAGGATATTTGAGCGCCTGCCATAATCCTTCAACGCTGCCGTAGTGTTCGCCTTCAAAATCAAATTCAATTGCCTGTAGATTTGAAAACTTCCCGAGTTCGGTTCGTTTTGAAAGCACGACCTCGCCGGCCTCGCGCCGCGCGCTCTGTGGCGATACTTCCCACGCGGCAGCTTCCGTTACCGGCTGCCACCAGATATCCGGATAACTATCCACCACAACCGAACGCATTTTATCTTGCGAAGCACAGCCAAAAAGAAAGATATTTAAAACAAGACAAAGGATGCGGAATTTCAATTGAAGCCCAGCAATTTAAGCGCCGTCAACAATTCGGGATTTGTAGTGAAAGTTCCGTAATTCATACTGCTTTAATGGCCGCGTGTCAAAACTAGAAGCCGGCAGTTTTAAGCGCTTCGTACAGCGGAGAATTCATTATGTACGTTCCGTAATTCATGCCGCCGATTGAATTCACCACGCCACCATTATGGATGCCGATGACTTTTAGAGTTAAAATATTCAGGATGGACGCGCCGCTGCTGCCGGGATTTGTATCACATTTGTGGTGAAACGCACCCGCCGGCAAATCTAAGTGCTGTTCGCGCTCAATGCCGCAGAACGGAGACCATCTCAATGGCAATTCTTCAGGGTGTGAAAACATCGTCAACGTGTCGCCCACAACTGCTCGACGATTTAGTTCTGGAGCAACTGCCGCCGTTGGCACCGGAGAAACCTTGATAAGCGCAAAATCATTTCCATTCGGATTCAACTGGGCAATCACGATGCTTTCGCAGACTGAAGTCATATAAGGCTCTACACCTTCACGAACACCCCAACTAATTGTTAGATTGGAACACTCCAGATTTTCGACCGGCTCTTCGGGAGCATGAAAGCAATGGCCGGCCGATAACACGTAGCCATTACCGATATGTGTTGCGGTGCAGCCCATGCTTAGGATTCCGAAAGCGTTGATCGTTTCCTGATAGCGGGCCGGAATGTTCGAACCTGTCGCATCAACTGCAACCATATCGTCTTCGCCAATAATTTTTTCGAAATCCTGTGCCCCTGCACTGAAACTGAAGGTTGATAACGCGGCTGTAATTGCCAAGATTTGAATGAATTTCATAGACCTGCCCTTTAAAAGTGGGGCTAGCTGTAACCCAGTTCCAAAGACGTGTAAATAAGTATTTTAAACGGATTCAGGATCAGATTTTTTACGAATTCCTACCAAAAAAATCTCTTTTGAAATTTTTCGGGTTGAATCCGGCTTAACTGCGTGAAATTGCTCAAAATCGTTTTTGATTTCATTGCGTAATTTAGTAAAATCATCAGAATGAAAAAGCTTACAGACAAAGTGTCCATTTTTCTTCAGAAACTGACGCGAAATACCAAGTGCCAATCCGCAAAGTTCGAAACTCCGTGCCTGATCTGTCATGCGGATGCCGGTGGTGTTAGGAGCCATGTCTGAGATCACCAGATCAAAGGGCGGATTGAAGCCGTATTCCCTGAATATGTCTACAATTTTCAGATCGCGCAAATCGGCCTGAATAAAAACGGCGTTTGAAAGTTTAACATTCACCGGTTTGAGATCAACGCCGAGAATTTTACCATCAGCGCCGATTTTCTGTGAACAATATTGCGACCACGATCCGGGTGCCGCTCCTAAATCCAGAATTATTTGCTTCGGCTTCAGAATTTTGAATTTCTGGTCAATTTCTTCCAGTTTAAAAACCGAGCGTGCAACAAAATTATTCTGCTTCGCTTTTTTAAAATAATGGTCCTGTGGATTATAAGCCATATTGCAGAACTCTCACTATCAAACATCTTGTTTTATGTCACAGTATGTTTTATTTCTCTGATAGGTATCTGTTATTATTACAAAGAGTTGGTACAAATGGAAATGATCTGGATTATGTTCGCTTTTTTTATCTTCGTAACAATTCTGTTTGTGGTTTTGGCGGTGGCGTTTCCCGAGTGGTTCGGTATTACCGGAAAACGCGCGCTCGAAATTCAACGTCATCAGACAGGCGATTCAGACGAAACGCCGAAGCCGGAAAATTAAGCCCTTTTCGGAACTTTGACTTTAAACAGGAAAAAAGCACCCGCACTGATCAAAATCAATAAACTTAAAATTGTCTGACGCGAATCTTGCGTAAAGCGCGCAAAAACCGCAACCAATACAGGCCCCAAAACCGAAGCAAATTTACCGAGCATGTTGAAAAAACCGAAGTACTCACCCGATTTACCGGCTGGAATCATATGTGCAAACAAAGCTCTTGAAAGCGCCTGCACGCCGCCCTGACAAAGGCCGATAACAAATGCCAAGCCGTAAAAATGCCACGCTTGTGACATCTGCGACGCCCCGATAATGGTCACAAAATAAATGCCGAGCCCCAAAAGTATCAACTTCTGGCTACTGAATTTTTTTGAGAGTATGCCGAACAGATAGGCCGACGGAAAGCCGATGAACTGAGTAATAAGAAGTGCTTTGATGAGATCAGCGCTGTCGAAACCCAGCGCCAGACCAAAATCCACCGCCATCGTCATAACCGTGTAAACTCCATCAATATAAAACCAGTAGCCCAGAATAAAATAAAATAAATTTTTATTTCTGAAAATTTCCATAAAAAGGTACTTTAGTTCATGCAGAGTCTCAATCGTCAATTCCGAGATGCCCTTAGTGCTGACATCTGATTCCGGCTCAGGCACATTTTTCATCAACGGCAGAGTAAACACAAACCACCAGACCGCAACGAGCAGAAAAGAAATCCTTACCGCCGAGACCTTATCCGGTATTCCGAAAAATTGGGGAAACAATGTCATCATCACATTCAACGCAAAGAGCAAGCCCCCACCCAGGTAGCCCAGCGAATAGCCCAGCGAAGAAACAAAATCATACTGATCTTCGGCACTCACAGAAATCAGCAACGAATCATAAAACACCGCACTTGCTGACGCCATAAAAAGTGCAGTCCCATATAAAACCGCCGCTGTTGACCAGTCACCCTTGGGAGCAAAAAAAAGTCCGACGGTACAAAGGCATCCTAAAATCATGGCAGAAAAAAGTAGCGTTTTTTTCATTCGCTTTTTATCAGAAACCACACCCAGTGTGGGAGACAACACCGCCAGCAGAAACCCCGACACCGCCAGAACCCAGGCCAGACGTTCGGTACTGAGCGTGGCATCCGATTCTGAACTCCAGTATTGTTTAAAGAAAATCGGAAAGAATCCAGCCATTACCGTCGTATAAAATACGCTATTGGCCCAGTCGTAAAGGGCCCATGAAAAAATTTTTTTATTCATAAAATTATTTTGCATTTTTAATCTGCAAATGGCAAAACATTCTGCATGGTCAATCAACAATTTGCCAGTGCCGTCCATGTTCTCACGGCACTGGCTTGCAATAAAAAAGAGCTGATGAATTCCGACACTCTGGCCATCAGCGTGAATACCAATGCTGTTGTGATCCGCAGACTGCTCTCGCAATTGACCAAGGCAAAACTAGTGGCTACCACCCGTGGCAAGTCCGGCGGAGTAAAGCTTGCAAAAGAGCCCAGCAGTATCAATTTAAAAGACATCTATTTGGCGCTCTTACCGACCGAATCGATTGCACCCCGAAACAAGACTCCGCACAAAGAGTGCGCCGTCAGTTGTGCCATGCATTCGATAATGACGAATGTTGCCGATGGCACGCAGAAGGCCATGCTTAAATATCTCGAAACCCAGAAGCTTTCGGATTTATCTAAAAAAGTTACCAAGTCAAATGTCTGATACCCCGCAGATTCTGTTCGAAGATGATGATCTCCTCTTGCTGAACAAACCCTCGGGCTGGTTTGTTCACCCGCCTGAGAACCCGCGCTACCGCAGAGGCCTCAGACGCCGCACCTGTACTCAGTGGCTACAGGATTTTCACGGCAAAAAAGTATTCCCGGCTCACCGGATTGATGCCGCAACTGAAGGCCTGTTCATTTGCGGAAAAAATAAAACCGCAACTGCACATCTGAATCTGCAGTTTAAGAATCACGAAACCGTCAAAGTTTATCAGGCAGCAGTTCGCGGGTGGCTTGCTGATGAAGCCGGTCGCATCGAGATTCCGCTACTTAACAACACGTCGGGCGAAATGGCCGCCTGCGAAACTCACTTTCGGGTACTTGCTAAAATCGAACACTCGTTTCAGGTCAGTAAGAAATTTGCAACGAGTCGTTACTCTCTGCTGGATATAAGCCCGCACACGGGAAGATGGCACCAGATCAGACGCCACATGAATCGGGTTTCACATCCGATCATCGGCGATCGCGAACACGGTGACTCTCATCACAATCGCTACTTTCGTGACACTTTAAATATTGATGGACTCTGCCTGTGGGCAAAGGAGCTGCGGCTAACTCATCCGGTTTCTGGGGAAAAATTAAATTTTATTTCGCCGACTTCGCAACGGTGGCAGCAATTAACCGACTTATTTAATTTTAAGCCATCTTAGAAAATCGTTTATAATTTTTTCGTGACCACGACTACTCGGTTCATAAAAGTTCTGAGGCTTCACTGCAGGTGGCCAGTAGTTCTGCTCGATATAGGCCTTTTCAAAATCATGCGGATTAATATAACCCGACGAATTTTTTTCGGTCGACTTCAGGGCCATCGGCAAATCAACAGTTCCGGTTTCGGTCACAAAAGCTTTTGCTTTGTTCCAGGCCACATAAGACCTGTTCGACTTCGGACAGCTCGCCAAAAAAGTTACAACCTGAGAAAGATTAATTGCACACTCAGGAAGTCCGATAGCTTCGACCGCCTGTAAACCGGCAACGGCCAGCGGAAGTGCGCGCGGTTCGGCGTTTCCGATATCTTCACTGGCCAGAATCACCAATCGCCGTGCAATGTAGACCGGATCTTCGCCGCCTTCGAGCATTCGGGCCATGTAATAAAGTGCCGCGTCAGCGTCGCTTCCCCGAACACTTTTAATCAAGGCCGAAATACAGTCGTAATGCTGGTCCGAAGATTTGTCATAGCCCAATACTTTGCCTCCGACCAATTGCTGAAGTGTTAAGATTTCTAGCGGAAAATCTGTCTTCTCGATTTTGTAGAGTTCGATAACCGATTCAAGAAAGTTAAAAAATTTGCGGCCATCACCGTCTGCTAATCCAACGAGATAATCAAAAGTATTTTCTTTCAGCAACTCGTTCATTTCAAAACCTTCAGCTTCGGTAATTCTGCGGGCCAGGCCGATAAAACTCGGGCGCTCAAGCCGCTTAAACTGCAGCACCTGGCAACGGCTGAGAAGCGCGCGGTTAAGTTCGTAGCTTGGATGTTCGGTCGTTGCACCAATCAGGTACAATTCACCCCGCTCAATAAATGGCAGCAATACATCCTGTTGTGCTTTATTAAAACGGTGGATTTCGTCAACGAACAGCAGCGTTCTTTCGGAAAATTCAGCCAATTTTCTTTTGCCGGCATCACCTGCGGCTTTTAGTTCTTTTACGCCGGCATCAACTGCATTCATCGAAATAAAATTAGCCTTTGCCGTACCCGCAAGAGCTTTGGCAAAACTTGTTTTGCCAGTACCCGGCGGCCCGGTGATAATCAGGTTCAGCAGTCTCCCATGTTTCAGCAATTTGCCAATCGGCTGATTTTCTCCAAGCACATGTTCCTGCCCGAGTACTTCATTTACAGTCTTCGGACGCAGCCGCTCGGCCAGCGGCCTGAGTTCGTGACTGATTGTACTTTCAAAAAGATTCATCAAAGCGCAATGCCAATCCGCAGTTGGGCCGCATCATTTAAGAAGCCGAGGTAGCCCGTCAATTTTTTAGGTTTGGTGTTCTTGTCGACCGTCAGCCATGTCGATTGTGTATGTGTCTCTTTAAGGTTCTCAACCTCAGCTGCCCAGTAATGAAATTCAACGGAAGTTTCATTTTCACGGTGATACTCGCGCAGCAAAATATGTAACTTAAAAACAAAACGGTCGCAGTAAACAGTCCAACTGTGCGGTTGCGTACCTTTGTCGTGTTTGCAGTCATACCAATAGCTGCCGTCGGAAGCCATAAAGTCAAAGGTCAGATTTTCATGCTGAAAATCCTGTGTTACCGGATTGCTTGTCTTATCTGACTTTGCAGTGGCAATTGCACCAACCAACAAAAACAAACAAAAAACTTGAATTAATCGCATAATATTCTCCGACCTTCCAGCTGTAAAAGTTGTTCTTTAATTTTAATTCCGCCGCTGAATCCCGTCAACGACCCGTTTTTTCCCACTACCCGATGACAAGGGATTACAATTGCAATTTTGTTTTGGCCGTTAGCCCGGCCAACGGCGCGCACGGCCTTTGGGTTTTTCATTTCAGTGGCCTGCTCACTATAACAAATTGTTTTTCCGAAAGGAATTTTCTGCAGCGATTTCCAAGCCTGCTTCTGAAACTCGGTACCGGAATACTCAACCTCCAAATCAAACTTGTTTCGAGTTCCGGCAAAATATTCAGTCAGTTGTTTTTGAGTTGCGCGAATAATTTCATCCGACTTATTTCCGACGGAAGCAACGAAACTCCTACTGAAATCTTTCCAATTCGAATCAAATACGACGGCCACTAACTTAGTCCCATCTGAAAGAAGATGTAATAGCCCCACGGGGCTTTGCATTTGACTGTAATTATACTCCACAGAAACCTCGCTCACAAAATAACAATACCTTGACTCATCCGTAAAGCGAATACACTTTATAGCCTCAAACTTAAAGGGGTCGAATGAAAACTACATGCTTAATAATTGCACTTTCATTTGGAATAATTTTTGGTCTTGGCTGTGCCCATCCGGCTCCCAAATTCAATACGGCGCTCGAATACTCTAAATCGAAACAGTTCACTCCCGGACGATTGGTCATCATTCAGGGCCCGACTTCCGCCAATGAAGCCAACATTAACATCCTGGCGCCGGTACTGAAAAAATATATTTATGTTGTTAAGGATGAAGAAGGAAAAACTTACGCCGTCGAAAATTACGAAACCGTTCATACGGCACCGCTACACTGGAAGGTTGATAAAATTTACGTTAACGGACTCGTACCGAACAAAAGGTACTCCCTCGAAGTGATGGATGAGTTCCGCAGTTCACGTACACAGGTTGATCAACGATATTTTTCTGCTCTCGATACGTCAAAAAACAGCATAAAATTTGCTTATGCCTCATGTATGGCTGACGATTATCGTTTCAATGATGTGATCGATCCGATGTGGGCACGAATGGAAAAGCTCAACCCTGAGCTGATTATCCTCAATGGCGATATTGTCTATGTTGATTCTTTCGATTTTGTTGAACGCAAAAAAGCCACAGAACTCGATATCTGGTTCCGTTTTATCGATTCGTTCAACCGGCTGCCGCTTTACAACTGGCGCAATCTCAAACCTATTCTCACAACCTGGGACGATCACGATTTCGGCACCAATGACGGCGACCGGGAATTTTCCGCAAAAGTTGCCGCACGCAAAATATTTTTAGCTTTTTTCGGCGGCAAAAACCTAAAAGACGTCTATCAGCTCGAACCCGATTCGGTTTATTTCTCCTTTACGGGTTTCAAACAGAAGATGCTGTTTACTGATGACCGCTATTTTCGCCAGCCAAACAAAAAGCAAAAAATTTCTGAAAAGTATGGTCACTGGGGCGAAAAACAACATAATTGGATCCTGTCCAATTTGAACGACACCAATACGCCGGTCTGGATTTTTAATGGTAACCAGGTCTTCAGCGGTAAAGCTCTTGCGTTTAAGGAGTCAATGCAAACAAATCACCCCGAGCACTTCGGTGTTTTTCTTGAAGATCTAAAAGTCGCTAAATCACCGGTAATTTTCGGTTCCGGAGATATTCATTTTTCTGAAATAATGCAGATCCCGGCAAACCGAATCGGTTACGAAACATTTGAAGTGACTTCTAGTTCGATGCACAGTTACTCGGGCGAGGGCTGGGAAAATTCACTGCGGATACCGGGGGCCTTTACTAATGAGTTTAACTTCATGATGATCAACGCCAAGTATGAAAATTCGGTGTTGACGGCAGAAATTGAAACGTGGGGCTTGGCCGATACTCCTTATTTTAAAAAGAAAATTGAACTAAAACGGTGATCAGAGCTGGCAGCAACAACGACAACAATAGCACTCTGACTATGAAGGCCCTCGATTCTCTGGAATAGTGTAAAAAACTTCAACAAAAACCGCAAAACAAAAAACACCGGAATAAACGGCTTATGCTAGAATTTAGTTATGATACAGGATACCTGGAAATTATTTCCCCGACTGATTGAGCAAAAGATCAATGGACTCCTCGAAGAGGCCGAACCCAATAATACTAAAGCCTACCAGCTTTACAAAACCTGCAAAAACGAGAATCTCTGGCGCAATTCCTTCGAGCTTTTCAATGTCCATCTATCAGACTATTTTTCACTGCCAAAATCTGAACGTGCCAAAAGCTATTTTGATAAATTTCTTGACCGGCCAATGAACCGTAGCATCTACGATAGCTTTTCATTGAATTTCCGCACGGCCCATATCAACTTTGAAGCCTTGTCGCAGACGGCAAGCTGGTCGCATAACGTATTCAAAATTAACTGCAACACCTCTGAAGAAATTATTTCAAGCCACGTTTTTTTCGAAACACTTCATGGTATTACAAATCCGCCACTTTTCGAAAAAGAGAGCGACATCGAATTCGAGGACTTCTGCATCGCCTGGAAAAAAACCGTCTTTACGATTTTTGGCTCAAAATTTAACCCGGCCATGGAAGGCGTGCTGAAAGAAGTGCGTTGGCTGAACAAGTTGCAGAAGAGCCCTGAACTGCAGATTGAACGCTTTAAAATCAAGCCCGGAATTTACCTGACTCAAACCGAAATTAACTGGACCACTGAAGTGCAGGGAGCCGTTTTTGAGAATCGCAAAGCGCCGGAATTTCCGCTTTCACGCGGACCGGAAAAAGAAAAACTCATTTCGCTTGAACGAACAGTCCGATTATATAATCTCAGTCTCAACAGCCACATGCCGAAATTAATCGGCCACAGCGAAAGCATCCGCGTAACTGTTCTGGATCAGTGTGGGTGGCTGCTCCGCGAGCGAGCGGCCTGAGTTTAATTAAAACGCCACTTAAATTGCGATGGATGTCAAAATTTGCTAACAGCTAATTAATGAAAAGTAAGTTTTTCTTTTTCCGGAAGCACGATCGACCACGCATGCGTTTCTTCCAGAACAGAAATATCCTGACCACCGGCTTTTTCAAGTACGGCGTGGGCCTCGCCTTTATCTTCTTCGTTAAGTAGATGCATCATCACGACAATCCCACCCTCATGTAGATAAAACTTATACCGGCGAACTGCCGGTTTCGGAATGCCGATGCCAACCAGCGCACCGGCGGCCGCTCCGAAAAGCAAGCCGCCAAGCGACGCCATCGCCGACGTGAAAATCCAAGATGAAGTTCCCATTTGAATCCGGTCGTTGCCGCCAACTAGTATTCCAGTGAGCCCCAACAGCACAAAGCCAACTGCCGCCCCTACCAGTACCCCGGTCAAAACATTACTTTCTTGGTGATAGACAAAGTCACGACTGCCTTGTTTGTCGGGCGTTAACATATGAATGTCTGCTGATTTAAAACCATGGCGCCGGAGTCCGCGAACGCCCTTTCGGGCCTCACTACTTTTTAAAAACATGGCAAAAATTGAATACTCCCGATGCTCGGGCTTACGCTTAACTTTGGTTAAAACTTCGGTATCAACACTTTTTTGCACGGTTCACCCCTTTTGCCCATAGGACAATCAGGGTAATGCAATCTGCTTTCCAGCTTTTAGGAAGTTTTTGACTACGTTTTTGGAGTTTGAGCGGGTTTGTTTTTAGCTGCTTTTTCTTCCGGGCTCATGCCCCAAGGAGAAGATTTAGGGCCGCTTGGCTTATTACCACCGCCACGTCGTGGACCACCGCGTTTATCACTTGCTGCTGCCTGAACCGGCGGACGGGTTTCAATCAGTTCTACGAGGTAATAATCTTCTTCTACTTTTTGGTATTTTACAGGCGCTGTTTCGCCTTCAGCAAAACCGACAATCACCACGCGACGAACAGACGTTTTATCTTTAATTAAATCAGAAGCCGCAAGTGCGTATCTGAGCTTATCGCCTTCCAGTTTAAAATTTTCGCCGATTGCTGCAGAAATTTCTTCCGGTGTTTTGCCATCCGCTAATAACTGCGTTTTCGCAGCTGAAATTTTTTGTAAAGTAAAGCTCTGGAATTCTGATATTGATTTCATAAAAAACCTCTTTGCTTGATAGATTGACGCTCGAGAGGCTTTTTTATCGAGATTCAGCGGATTTGACAAGGTCTAATGGAGATTTTACATCTTTTACGTCTCCATTTCGACCTTAGCCTGTCCGGCAGGCACAATTTACTCCCGCACAGTGGTAGCAGGCTCTGGCACAATCCAAACATCCACACGTCTGTTCTGAGCGCGACCGACTTTTGTTTTGTTAGACGTCAGTGGCTTATCAAAACCATGCCCCTCCGACTGCAAAATACTCTGCTCAATTCCTTCTTGGGCCAGAAAATCTTTTACTGAATCGGCACGTCCCTGCGAAATTTCTTTATTCACTTCGGCCGATCCAATAGAGTCTGTATGACCTTCTACGATGACCTGTTGCGAGCCAAGCTCCTTGGCCACTTCGGCCACTTTCTCAAGTAGCGGCTGCGAATTTGCCGGCACCTCGGTTTTACCCGATGGGAATTCAATTTTCTTAAGGCGGATCAGAATTTTGTCGCCTTGACGGTAAACGTCGGCCTCGTTCTGTGAAAATTTGCCCTGAGCCGATGCCAGTGCCGCCTGAAAGCGCCGCTCTTGCGCGGCCTTGGCCAGCTCTTCATCTGCCGACAGCAATTCTTGTTCACGTTGGCTGACTTCGCCACGTGTGTTTTCAAGTTCTTTCTGATAATCCTGCACTTCTGAATGCGAATAATAGAGCTCTTCATCTTTCTTGCGGAGATCTGTATTAAGTTCGTTCATCTTTTGGCTTTGCTGTACGATTTTCAGCGCAGCCATTTCATCGAGGTTGTAACCTACCTTTCGCTGTTCGTTCACCACTGCAGCCAGCATCATCGCGGAAAAATTGGCCTTCTTGATTGCCGCCTCATGGCTGGTCGGATCCTGAAGATTAGTTTCGATCACACTCTCCGCACTTCGTAAATCAAGTTGCGCTTTATTCAATGCCCGCGGTGCGTATCTTTTAGCTTTGTTTTTAATTGCAAAATCAATTTGTTGTTTCGCAAACGTAAGACTCTGGGTTTTTGTCACGTCGCCGGTTAGTCTGGTGTACTCATTCTGCAATTCCGAAAATTCATTCACATTGATTTTGCTGTCATCCGCTAAACTTCTGAATTTCTGATCCAAGCGGTTAATTCTCGAACTGTAGGCCGGGTTCTTTTGCATTCCGGAATCCAGCATTTTTCGGCGTGCCGCTAAGAGTCCTTCAACCCGTGATGTGCGGCTCTCAGCCAGACTCTGGGCATTTCGGTATTCTTCATCAAACCTGCGGAATTCGAGAATCACTTTTTCAAAATTACTTCCTTGTGCGTTCATCTTTTTCAACTTCTCAAGACGTTCTGCACTTTTCCGGAATTGATCCGGGGCAAGAATGTCCCATTGTTCCTCATAGGCCTTGGCCATATTTCTGTCGGCTGCGGCCAGTCGTTCATTAAGATCTGTGTTCTGTTCTGTCGTGTTCAGTGGCGCGTGTCCACCGGAAGCACAACCTATGATAATACTCGCACAGCACAAAACAACCACTGACAAGAAAAGCATTTTAAATATTTTTTGAAACATTATTTCCCCCCGTAATGAATTCAATACGGGTTAACAGCAATAACGGTGCCCAGTCCTATTTTTCCGGGCTCACGGGGAAATAGTTCTTGCGGTGATGCAGAGGCTGTCGCAGCGTTCATTATGCGGCTCGCCAGAATGGGCTTTTATCCATTTCCAGGAAATCTTATGTTTCAGTAATAACGAATCGAGAAGCTGAATCTGATCGGCATTTGCGGCCGGTCGCTTGCGGGGTTTTGTGAACATTTTTATCAGTTCGCGCGAGTCTGTTCTGATCGTGACAACCGAAAGGGAAGGTAAATTTTTAAGTGCTTCGATTGCGGCCTGAAATTCCATCCGGTGGCTGTTTGTATTTCGTTCGCGGCCGGAATTTTCATTCAGCACTTTATTATCACAAACAATCACAAAAGCCCAACTCCCCCATCGACCTTTGTGACTGCCATCGGTATAAATTTCTAATTGTTGTAAACTAGTATTCAACATCGGCCTTTCTATCATGTATCATGCGTTGAAGCTTAACAGAATCACTCGTAATCCTCTTCAAAAAAATTCAATACATCTTCTTTTTTCCGGATAGTGTCTTCATACCCGAGGTTCAGCAACGACTGCATATAATCCGGCTCGAATGAAAGATAACTCAGCAAATCCTTACCTTTATGCGGCGTTACACCGATCCCCCTCAGGACATAACTTAAAGTTGCCGGCAGCGTGGTCATCTCGCATTCCTGTAGGTTGGCCATTTCTTCAGTTGGTTTAAGAGTCAGTATCGGGATTTTACGCAACTGATCCGGTAACTGCTGCAACTCTTCCAAAGACATCACAGCCAACGTGCGATTCACTCTCTGCATGCGGTCGATATCGGCATCCAGCGAGTCAAAAAACAGTCCGTTCAGAATTGTACCGGCAATTTCGCCAATTGAAATACTGCTGACAGTTTCGTTCAGATTATGGAAAGGAGGGCGGGGCCCGCGAATCCCGATGATTAATAATTTCTGCGCACCCAGATGGATTGCCGAACTTAGCGGCGCATTCAACCGGATCATACCATCGCCGTAGTATGAATCCCCGACCAGTATGGGCGGAAAAAAAATCGGAATGGCCGCAGACGCCATTATGAATTCGGGCTTAATTTCAGTACGCACGCTGATGCGGTTAAATTTCCGCCAATCCTGAATTTCCCGGTTGCCGTTATAAAATACCGTTGAATGGCCGCTGCGGTAATTGGCGGCTGTAATGGCCATGGCATGGATCCGTTCTTTTTCTAGATGCTCATTGAGTGCTGCAAAGTCGATATGCGTTTTAATGAAGCTTTCAAGCGGTGCGGTATCCAGCAGAAAGTTGATTGCGGACCGCCGGTTCATCAATCCACCGAGACTGCGGTCTTTCAGCCAGCGAAGCGCAATTCGCGCAATTGAAATAGAGTCGGTCGTAAAAACTTTATCCGTCGTCATTGAGGCCCACGCGTCCCACATGCTTTTCGTTGCCGAATCAAAATCCTCGCAACGACTTCCAAGCCACGCACCATTGATTGCGCCGGCCGAAAATCCCGAGATTATCGAAAATGGCACTTTTTCAAATTTTGTAATAACCGAAATCGCCCGCAAAACCCCGACTTGGTAGGCAGCCCTTGCCCCGCCACCGGTTAAAACCAGTCCGATTCTGCGCGGTTCTCTTTTGGAATTCGCCATGCATGTTGCCCCGTACGAAACTGTTCAATGCAAACCCTGATCCACAAGACTGAGTAACTCTCATCGGCCCGTTTTTTTGGCATGCGGGTATTTGCCCCGCGGATAGTTAATTTGAGGCGGCTCTATTGCCTTTTATCCGATAATCGTCAAAAATTATCAGGCATGAAAATGAAAGCCGCAAAGCGCGCAAAAACCTGCTTTCAAATGTCATTTAAAATCTTACCTCCACTTAACGTAGATGTGTGGCGAGGGGCCAACATTGAAAGCCGCCACTCGGTGTCTGCCGTCGTTGTGAACTCATCAGGGCAAATTCAGCATGCCTGGGGCGAAACCTCTCAGAAAATCTATCCTCGTTCGTCAATCAAGGCCTTGCAGGCCTTGCCGATTATAATTTCCGGCGCAGTCGACCGCTTTGCAATTTCCGAAATCGAGCTGGCTTTGGCCGGCGCCTCACATAACGGCGAACCTGAGCAGGTCGAAGTCATTCAGCGCTGGTTGCAGCGTCTGGGGCTATCAGTAAATGATCTCGAGTGCGGGGCCCATCCCCCCGGCTACCCAAAAGCCGCAGCTCACCTTATGCAATCCGGAAATCAATTCACCGCTCTTCATAATAACTGCTCAGGTAAACACACCGGAATGCTTGCAACGGCACTTGCACTTCAAAAAGGCACGCAAGGATACTCTAAGGCATCACATCCGGTTCAGACCATGATAAAGAAACTGATCGAAGATTTCTGTTCAGAACAGATCCCTGAAACCGACATTGCCATCGATGGGTGTTCAATCCCGACGTACTATCTGCCGATGAAAAGTCTTGCCACCGGCATGGCACGACTCGGAGATCCGGAAAATCTGATTGCAACTTACCGGCAGGCAGCAGCGAAAGTTTATGCGTCCATTGTAGCCAATCCCTATTTTGTAGCGGGAACAGATCGATATTGTACTTTGATAATGACTGCCTTAAACGGACGCGCACTGGTAAAAACCGGTGCCGAAGGAGTTATGTTTGCAACGATTCCTGAATTAAAATTGGGTGTTGTCGTGAAGGTTCATGATGGCGCTGTTAGAGCCGCTGAAATTGCTATGTCCTTTATTCTGAATGAACTCGGACTTCTGGATCAACAGAGTGCGGAGAATTTCTGCGAAATTCCGGTCAGAAACTGGAATCAGATTCTGACCGGCCGGATTATTATTAATACGGAATTATAGGCGTGAAGAGTCGAGTTCGATTTTCATTTTTCGGAAACCGAGTTCAATACCGCCGCCAGTTACTAATTGTAATGACAGGCTCAGAGTTAAAGATTCATCGTCAACTTTAGTTGCTGCGATAACGCCTGCACCTACGCCGATTGTGCCACGGGCTTCAGCTAGTAAGTAGCTTCCAAGTAAAGATTGTGGATCGCCGGCAACAGCCACCTGTAAGGCTTCACCATAAAGTTCCATTTTGCCGATTCCGATGCGAGGAGCAAAGTGTGAATTCATAGAAATTTTAACAGGCATTTCTACTCTTTCGTTGTCTGCAGAAACGCAACGTACCGTTCCTGTACCATTAAATTCAGATACACCTACGATAATCTGAACGCTTTTGCTTTTTCCAGTAAAGTTCATTGCACATAACCATGCCGGAACATCTGCCATTGCCACTGAACCACTAAGAACCACTGCTGCTACCAATAATACTTTTTTCATTTTGCTCTCCTTTAAAGAGTTTGTTTGTTTTTGTTCGTGGCCCACATATAAACCGGTTCAAAGCCCGCCGCAAGAGGGGGTACCCCTCTAAGTGTTCCGAACCCTGAAGGTCGGAACACTTTGTTCCGACCTCTTGCTTTTAGGGAATTGATTTGCTAGTCCTAATACGTGGAAAAAATCATCGAAGTAACCGTTAAGAATGTCTTACTGAACGAGTTAAGACTGCGCAGAAGCCGCAACACTCTCTATTCTATGCGGGCTTTTGCGAGAGACCTGAATCTCGGTGTTGGCAGTCTTTCAGAAGTTCTTTCAGGTAAGCGTGAGCTTTCTAAGAGTAATCTCTTGAAAGTTTTACAAAACATTGAATTGCCTTCTGAACTCAAAAACGGCCTCTTAAAAAAAGAGACCATTAAGCCGGCAACCTCAGAAGACGTGCGCCACCTGTTGCTGGATGATCAATTCCGCCTGATCTCTGACTGGTATTATATTGCTATACTTAATCTGGCAAAGCTCAGGATGAACAAGTCCGATCCTAAGTGGATCTCAAAAAGACTCAACATCGAACTTTACCAGGCCATCGAGGCCCTTGAGCGGCTGCAGCGCCTTGGCTTGCTAAAAATCGCAAAGCAACGCCTGGTTCGCACGGCCCAACCCCTAACAACCAGCAGCGATCTGCCCTCGACCGCTATCCGAAAACATCATGCACAGAACTTGCAACTGGCCGAGAAATCACTTCATCGAGACCCTTTAGGTTTACGCGAATTCGCCTCTGTAACCATGCCGGTGAATTTGAAAAACCTACCTAAACTGAAAGACTTATTATTAAAAACTCGAAAAAAAGCCGCCGATTTGTTAGAAGATAGCCATGCAACCGAGGTTTACACTCTGTCGTTTCAGCTGTTTCCGCTAACAGTAATAAAAGGAGCCAAATGAAAATCTTACTGATATCCATCATTCTTATCACTTCTATCGCGAATGCCGGTGGCGACCTGATCAATAACGGCGGCGGAATCGCCGAAAAAAATGTACTTTATGCTTATCAGAAACTCGATAGCTATATAAAGCTTTGCCTCAGTTCGGAAATGTGCAAAGTAAATAACCTGCAACGTTCTATTCTCGAAAAAATTAACCAAGGCCTGGCCCAAGAACGCCGGAACCTCGATCAGATTCAATTCAGTTCAGAAAAAACAAATCCCGGTTTCTTTATTATTGATGGCGAAGTTAAAGTGGCAAAAACCGGTAGACAAATCGGCAGCCCGATTTTCATTAACACCGATCTTCTTTATGCCCGCAATGAGCTGGGTTTTTTCATTCCACTCAGTATTTCTGAATGCGTCGCCATTCTTGTTCATGAACTGGGCCATCACTATGGTGATTTTGCCCATACCGATCTGGATCTGACCGGTGTCAGGGTTGCGCTGATGTTGCAGCAAAAGACTTATAGCACCCCGTTACTCCCGTGGTCTGAACAGATTTCGGCTGTGGTTATCAATCGTGATGTCGACACCTCTTACCCCGATATTCTGCTTTATGTCGAAGATCAAGCCTTTGATCTGAGTCAGCAATTCAAAGATTCCGTTTTCTGCCCGAAGTTTTTTATTCCGATTCCCTTTTTGCCAGATGTTCCGCTTTCAACGAAAAAACCGGTCAGCACGCTTGCACACAACGTTCACTGGAATAAGCTTGCGACGAACGGCGCTACGTCGCTGCTGTCAATTCGCGCGGATCTTGCGCACAATTGCAAAGATGCCAACAATAACGGCGTTAGAAGCCAGGATTTTTTAGTTAAAATTGATTTTTTCGTAACGATGGGGCCACTCGGCAAATGGACTTTAGATAATAATTCGATTAAGATTGAGCAATCGAAACGTAGTACATTAACCGGAAATTAATCAGGAATAAAACTGTGGCTAAAACAAGAATTCTTCAGGTCGGACTAGGTCCTCTCGGGCAAAAAACAGTACAATTTGCGGTGGAGCGTGGCTTTAAAATAGTTGCGGCTGTTGATAGTTCACCCGAATTGCTCGGAAAAGATTTAGGCCTCGTCTGTGGTCTGAAAAAAATGAACATCAAAATTTCAAACACTGTTAAAGCTGCACTGAAGAACAAAAAAGCGGATATCGCGGTCGTTACAACCGTATCATCCTTAGCTAAAATGGAGGCTCTGGTTGCTGAAATCGCACGTGAAAAATTGTCGATTGTTTCAACCTGTGAAGAGCTTTCCTTCCCATGGCAAACTCAGGTTGCCTTAGCCAGAAAACTGGATAAAATCTGTAAGAAACATAAAATTGCTTTACTTGGCACAGGTGTAAACCCGGGATATCTGATGGATTATCTTCCAACAGTCTTTACCGCTGTTTCTAAAAAAGTTGATTCGATCCAGGTTTGGCGAGTGCAGAACGCATCTGTCCGCCGCGTGCCGTTTCAACAAAAAATCGGAGCGGGTTTAACTTTAGAGCAATTCCGGAAAAAAGAAAAAGAAGGTACATTACGGCACGTTGGGCTGCCAGAGTCGGTCGATTTTATAGCGGCCCGTATGGGCTGGAAGCTCACAAAAAAATCCGAGACTCTGAACCCCGTAATGGCCGCAACGGATATCACAACGGGCTATAAAGTAATTAAAGCCGGCATGGCCTGTGGCGTTGAACAGGTCGGCCGTGGCTTCATCGGAAGCCGCGAAGTGATCACGCTTTACTTCCGAGCCGCAGTCGGAGAAGAAAAATCTTACGATACAATCCAAATCTCCGGCGAACCGAACATCCGTTCTACAATCGAAAATGGCATTAACGGGGATATCGCAACCTGCGCAATTACGCTAAACGCGATTCACTCTGTTAGACTTGCGCAACCGGGCCTCGTTACAATGTCTGATATTGCTGCCGTCGCGTATTCTGAGTAGTCACTTTTCTTCTCTGTTTATTTTCGTGAAGGCATCGGAAGATTATTTATCTTGCAATAAACATTTTCAATTTTCATTTTCAGAACATCGGAATTGTAAGGTTTAACCAGATATTCGGTCACACCGGCGCTGCCGGCTTCAAGAATCTGGGCCGGTTCACTTTCAACTGTAATAAAAATAAAGGGCGTCTTTTTAAACTGATCTTGAGCACGGCATTTTCTCAAAAAATCGATTCCGTGCATATTCGGCATATTCCAGTCCGACACAATAAAGTCGATTGGCTCTGGCGACTGCGAAAGATCGAGTAGCATCTGAAAGGCTTCTACACCATCTGCGGCTTCAACTACATTTTTAAAACCGATTTCTGCGAGAGAATTTTTATTCATTTTCCTTGTGGTTGTAGAGTCATCTACCACCAAAAACTTAGTATTTGGATCAAACATTTATTATTTAACCTCTCGAAGTCTTGTGCCAATCGTTTTATTGTAAGCCGCGATTAATTTTAAGCGAAAAGCATCCACCGTAAATGGCTTGACGATAAAATCGGTAACTCCGGCATTTCCGGCTTCCAGAATCTGGGTCGGTTCGCTTTCAACTGTGATCAGAATAAAAGGCAGTGATTTAAAAGCCGGATCTGCCCGACATTTTCTCAGAAAATCAATACCAAGCATATTCGGCATGTTCCAGTCAGAAATAATAAATTCAACAGGATTTGCAGTCTTTGCCGCATCGACAAGCACCTGGTAAGCATCAACACCGTCTGAAGCTTCAAGTAAGTTTGAATAACCGATCTCAATCAAGGCATTTCTCACAATTTTTCTGGAGGTCGAAAAATCGTCAACTATAAGAAAATTTGTTGTCTCTTTAAACATTGAGCTACCTCATCGTAAACATCAATTACATCACTGATGATACACGCCAACAAGTCTTAATAAAAGTATTGATACATTGCGGTTCATAAAGAGACAGTCCTCTGGTTAAAATTCCTCACTACAAAGGTCTGAGCTCAGTAAAAATAATTTTGTTTAATACTGTTTAAAATCAGTGCGCTCTTAGCACTCCACCATCAACTGCAATCGATTGGCCGGTAATATATCCGGCTAACGGCGATGCAAGAAAACAGGCCAGCGAAGCCAGTTCCTGCGGGTCCCCGAGTCTTCCTGCCGGTATCATGAGGCGGATTTTCTCTTCACTCAATTTTAGCTCTTTCAGCCGGTCTGTATCCGTGTAACCGGGCAGCAAAAGATTCACTGTAATACCATCGGCGGCCACTTCATTTGCCAAAGATTTACAAAGGCCGGCCAGGCCGGCACGAAGGCCGTTTGAAGTCGTTAAATTCGGCAGTGGTTCCTTCGCGGCCAGCGACGTCACCAGAATAATCCGGCCATACTTTTGCTTTTTCATTACCGGAAGTGCGGCATTTACAGCTTCGATAAAACTCATCCACAGACTCTGAAAATCAGTATGCCACTGAGCTGCTGAGATATCCGAAAAAGCACCTTTGCTGGGCCCGCCGGTGTTCATGACCAGAATATCAAGGCCGTTCAACTTAGTTATCGCGGTATTGACCGCTTGCTGCGCCTGTAACGGAAGTGTTAAGTCTGCAATGACACCGCCATTGGCCTTCAACTCCTGCACACAGTGTTGCAGTCGGCCCTCGTGGCGCGAATTAATAACCACACTGGCTTTTTCTGAAATAAGGGTTTCGGCAATTGCCCGGCCGATTCCGGCCGAAGATCCAAAAACCAGTGCCTTTTTATCGTGTAGTTTTAAATCCATTTGCGCATCCGTTCTTTGTGAAATGTCTATGTAAAAAAATCAGCCTTAAGATTCAGCCAGTTAAGAGCCGAACGGTGATTAAGCCATTGCTTTGTTTCTAAATCAAACGAACAGTCTTCGATTAACTTGCCCGGAGTATTTTCCCCGAGTGGAAACGGATAATCTGAACCAAGGCAGATATTTTCTTTTCCGATAACCTGAAGTAAAAATTCTAGACTGAGTTTATCATGAACGAGACTGTCTACGAAAAATTTGCCGATAAAATCGCGCGGGGCAATATCGCAATCCACGGCACAGAGATCAGGGCGCACTTCGAACCCATGCTGAATACGCCCAAGCGTAAATGGAAAAGCCCCGCCCCCGTGTGCGAACGCAACTCTCAGTTTCGGAAATCTTTTAAACACCCCTCCGAAAATCATCGAACAAATAGCAAGACTGGTCTCACTCGGCATGCCCACAAGCCAAGGTAGCCAGTATTTCTGCATTTTTTCCTGTCCAAGCATATCCCACGGGTGCACCAGCAAACAGGCTTCAAGCTTTTCGAGACGCTCATAAACCGGAAATAATTTTTCATCGGACAGGTTCATTTCATTAATGTGGGACCCGATCTGAAAGCCCTTCAGGCCAAGCTGTCTGATTCCGCGTTCCGCTTCCTGAACCGCAAGCTCCGGAGCCTGCATGGGCAAAGTGCCTAAACCCACAAAACGCCTCGGTGCTGAACGCACAACTCCGGCGATATGATCATTCAGAAATTGTGAAATATAAAGGCCATGTTGGGGCTTTGTCCAATAAGAAAACATCACCGGCACAGTCGAAAGCACCTGCACCTGCACACCGAAATCAAGATATTCAGCAAGACGAACCTCAGGAGCAAAACAATTTTCCTCAACCCGCCGAAAAAAGTTTCCGGAGTCATCAAACATGTCGCAATGGCTGCACCCGGTTTGTTTTTTCAGTTCAATGAAGCCACCGTAACCGAATAGTTCCTTAAACTTAGGAATTTCCGGCGGCAGAATATGAGTATGAATATCAATCTTAAGCATGGCTCCACTTTCGCCCGTTAACTGTGCCGCATTTTTCGCAGGTGGTGCGCTGGCTGTTGTAATAACGTTCAAAAACCGCCGCAAAATCTGTCTCAATATTTGTCAAAGCAAAAAATTCCTCATAAAGCTTATTCTGGCACTTCTCGCAGTACCACTGCAAACCGTCTAATTCGCCTGCTAGGCGTTTCTTTTCGATAACAAGGCCTATTGTGGCTTCTGGACGTTGCGGCGAATGGGGCGTGTTTGCCGGTAGCAAATAGATATCGCCTTCATTAATCGAGATGTCTTGCATTTTTCCCTGCTGATTAATAATTTTCAGCGTCATGTTGCCTTCAATCTGATAAAAGAATTCTTCACTCGAGTTAACATGAAAATCGGTTCTCGCATTCGGGCCGCCAACCGCCATCACAATAAAATCATGCTTTACTTCACCGTCCAGCCAGATGCACTTATTGCCGACCGGCGGTTTCAGCAAATGCCGGCTTTCCGCGATCCATTTTTTCAGATTCAGACTCTGATAAAGACTCATACCAACACCGCCACACATTTCAGTTCAATCGCAATCGGGGTCGGCAGGCAATTGATTTCAATTGTTGTACGGCATGGTGGAATTTCGCTGAAGTATTCTGCCCAGAGCCGGTTATAAACCGGAAAATCATTTTTCATGTCGGTCAGGTAAACCGTCACGTCAACCAAGTCTGTCCAAGCGAAACCTGCATCTTCGAGAATTGCTCTTACATTCTTAAATACACTGTGACACTGGGCTTCGATGTCGTAGCTTTTAATGCTACCATCTGGATGCAACTCCACGCCCGGAATAGTCTTCGTTCCGCGTTCGCGCGGCCCCACTCCCGATAAAAAAAGTAAATTTCCTGCCCGTCTTGCATGGGGGTAAAGTCCTACCGGCTCAGGTGCCCGCCTTGAATTGAATTCCTTGCTCATGATCTTGCCTCGTACTGAATGCAGACATTTTTAACTTCAGAGAAAAACTTCAGGGCATCAACTCCGCCTTCACGACCATATCCAGAATCCTTCACTCCACCGAACGGCGTGCGCAGGTCTCTGAACATCCACGTGTTCACCCAGACAAGTCCGACATTCAAAGCTGACGACAACCGCTCGGCACGGTTTAAGTCTGCAGTCCAGACCGATGCCGAAAGCCCGTACCGGGTTGAGTTGGCCATTTTGATAAGTTCACCTTCAGATTCAAACGGCATCAGTGTTGCCACCGGTCCAAAAATTTCTTCCTGGTTTGTCCGGCATTCAAAAGTAAGATTTTCAATCAATGTGGGTTCAACAAAGTAGCCTTTGCTTAACTCCCCGGTGGTTTCAAATCTCCGCCCACCTGTCAACACTCTGCCGCCTTCGGTTTTAGCCAATTCGATGTAAGAAAGTACTTTTTGCATGTGGGCTTCAGAAACCAATGCGCCTTGCTCGGTTTCCTTCAACAACGGATCACCCTGCTTGAGTAATTTTGTTTTTTCAATCAGCGCTGATTTAAATTTTTCGTAAATTGATTTTTCAATAAAAATTCGCGAACCACAAAGACAAATTTGCCCCTGATTTGCAAATGACGACCGCAATGTTGTTTCAAGAGCCTTATCAAAATCGCAGTCTGCAAAAATAATGTTCGGATTCTTTCCGCCCATTTCGAGCGACACTTTTTTGAACTGGCTGGCAGTGGCTTTTGCAATACTCTGACCTGTTAGAGTACTTCCGGTAAACGACACGGCTTTTATTTCCGGATGCACAACCAATGGCTCGCCAACGCCTGCACCGGTACCATGAACGATATTCAACACACCTTTTGGTAGGCCGATTTCTTTCGCCACCTGGCAAAGTAAATAGGCTGTCATAGGCGTCAACTCAGAGGGTTTCGCAACAACCGTATTTCCGGCGGCAAGTGCCGGCGCAATTTTCCAGGTCAAAAGATAAAGCGGCAGATTCCACGGCGAAATGCAGGCAACAACTCCCACGGGCGAATAATCGGTATAATTAAGCGTGTTCAAGTTGCTTCGGAAACTGTCACCATGAAACTGCGATACCGCGTCGGCAAAAAATTCAAAATTCCGGGCACTGCGCGGAATTTCCACGCTTCTGGCTAAACTCACCGGTTTTCCGTTATCAATGCTCTCGGCTAAAACAAACTGTTCCATTTTTTGTGTAATGCCTTTTGCAAGTTCGCGAAGGTAATGCCCCCGCTGTTCAGCAGTTAACGCCGACCAACGCGGGAAAGCCTTTTTTGCGGCGTCGATAGCCATTTGCACGTCATTCGCAGATGAATCCGGAATCAAACTGTAAACTGTACCTCGCGAAGGATTAAAATTATCCAGATACCTTTTATCGACAGGCTCAACCATTTCGCCGTTGATATAATTTAAAATCTTTTCCATAAAGCCATTTTCCCTATCGTCTTATTTTAGTAAAATCGCTCTGACCGGCGAAGCATCGGATCCGGAAATTTTCAAAGGCAGGCAAATAAGATCATAAACCCCCGGTTCGACGCCGGTTAAGACTATTCCCTCAAGCACGGCCATATTGTGTTTAAATACAGCAGTGTGACTTTCAAGTTTTTCATCAACTGAGGGGTCTATCGAAGGTGTGTCGATGCCCACTAATATGACTTTCTGACTTGCCAGATATTCAACCAGTTCTGCCGACAACGAGACAAAATCCCCGTTCCACCGATTCGGATCAGGAAACGAGCCGGTCTTAAAAAGAACCCGAGGTGCATTAATGTTCTGCGTAACATCTTTCTTCTGAATTCGCGAGCCCCTTGTACATTTAACCTCGATAACTTGAGCGGCACCAAGATAGTAATTCAGGTTACGTTTTTCAATTGAGTCTCCACCGGCCTGGTAGTGGCTCGGGGCATCGGTATGTGCCCCGATATGCACCGTTGTTTTAATCGTAGAAAGATCCAAATTTTTTCCGGCTTCAATTTTTAAAAGAAATTCCTGTTGAAAAGGCGTATCCCCCGGAAAAACCGCAGTCTCCGGACTTATCAATGGCGAAATATCGTACAATATTTTATTTTCCAAATTCACAATATTTAGGTTATAAATGATAGCAAACTTAAAGTCTACACCAGAGGCGGAATATCTTGGAAACCACGAACACCAAAAGTGCCGATTACGATCAGATCGCAAAACTTTTATTTGAAGCCAGACAGCTGAAACGCCCCGTTGTTCAACTGAGCAAACAGGGTATCGATTTACTCAGGCTCGAGGCCTACCTGGTGCAAGAGGCCGGAATCACACTGCGGGAAAAACACGGCGAAATCAGAGTGGGCCTTAAAATGGGCCTGACGTCTGAAGGCAAGCGCAAGCAGATGAATCTGGATTCTCCGCTCTATGGAGAACTCACCGACAAAATGCTTATTGCCGCCGGTCAGAATATCGAGCTCGACCCACTCATTCATCCTAAAATTGAACCGGAGATTGCCTTTTTAATCGGCCGCGATCTCGAGGGCACTGTTACGCGTGAAACCGTACTTAACAATACAACAGCAGTTTGTGCCTGCCTAGAAATTCTCGATTCGCGCTACGAACAATTTAAGTATTTTTCGATGGAAGACGTCATCGCCGACAATTCTTCGTCGTCACATTTCGTTCTTGGCCCGTGGCTGAAAGATTTTGCCAATTCAGATCTCCGGGCGCTCAAAATGAAAATGTCGGTTAACGGCACCGTTGTTCATGAAGCGCTCTCAAGCGAAATTTCCGGGGACCCGGTTATATCCGTGATCGAGCTCTGTCGGCTACTTGCGCTGCGCGGGCGAAAGCTTCTAGCTGGCACAATCGTACTTGCAGGTGCTGCCACTGCGGCAGTTGAGTTAAAACCCGGAATGAAAATCACACTGACTGTCGATACCCTTCCGGGTCTCAGTGTTGAAGTTCAAGAGTCAAAATGACAGACTATCATTTTTCAGACGATCTGGCCTTCGCGCAAAAGCAGGACACTCAGGATAAACTCGGCAAATTCAAATCTCAATTTAATTTTCCAAAAACGGAAACTGGCGAAGATCAACTTTATTTTGCCGGACATTCACTCGGACTAATGCCTAAAAAGGCTTCGGAATATGTTAATGAAGAATTGAACTCCTGGTCTAAATACGGTGTTGAAGGGCATTTTCTCGGGCCCCATCCGTGGTTGCATTATCACGAAAATATTACGTCAAGCTTTGCAAAGCTGGTCGGTGCCAGCCCAAGCGAAGTCGTGGCCATGAATACCCTAACTGTTAACCTGCATCTGATGATGGTCAGTTTTTACCGGCCAACAAAATCACGCTTTAAAATTCTGATCGAAAATAATTCTTTCCCTTCCGATAAATACGCCGTCGACTCACAGGCGCGCTTTCACGGACATCAACCTGAAAATACAGTTGTTGAATTAAAAGCCGGACCCGATGGTTTTACCCTAACGGAAGAATCAATTCTCGAAACCATCAAACTTCACGGGCACGAATTAAGCCTTATCCTTTTCGGCAATTGCAATTATCTCTCAGGGCAAAAATTCAATATCGAAAAAATTGTAGCCGCCGGTCACGCCGTCGGCGCTATTGTCGGTTTTAATCTGGCACACGGTGCCGGGAATCTCGATGTTGGCCTGCATGATTCCGGTGCTGATTTCGCCGTCTGGTGTTCGTATAAATATCTTAATTCGGGCCCCGGCGGCCTGGCCGGTGCGTTTATTCACGAACGCCACCATAATAAAAAAAACCTGCCCCGTTTTGAAGGCTGGTGGGGCCACAACAAATCCACCCGTTTTAAAATGGGGCCCGAATTTGAACCTCTTCCTACTGTTGAAGCCTGGCAGCTCAGTAATCCCCCGATTTTTCAGTTGGCCTCTTTGCGGGCGGCGATGGAGATTTTTGACGAAGCTGGCATAACAGAACTGCGCAAGAAGGGCGATCGCCTTACCGCTTACTTCGAGTGGCTCATTAAAAAAAATCTTGCAGAGGTTGTCGAAATAATTACTCCGGCTGCGCGCGGTTCTATGTTGTGCATGAAGTTTCGCAGCCAGCCGAAAGCCCGATTCGAAAAACTAATCGCGGCCGGAGCCATTGTTGATTTCCGCGAACCTGATATTATTCGTGCCACACCGGCTCCGCTTTACAACTCTTACGAGGATGTTTACCGGCTGGTCAAACTCATGAAAGCTCATGCAGATGCGTAAGGTCACCATCGTCGGCTGCGGACTTGTCGGGTCGCTGTGGGCTTTCATGCTCAAGAACCAGGGCTATGACGTTGAAGTCTTTGAAAAGCGGGGCGATCCCCGCCTGCAGAGCGAACAGGCCGGCCGAAGCATCAATCTCGTCATTACCTCGCGCGGGCTCAACGCCTTAAAAATCGCAGGTCTCCTACCGGAAATATTACCGATAACCGTGCCGGTTTATGGCCGAAGAATCCACCCAAAAACCGGCGCGTCTTTTTTTCAGCCTTACGGGCGAGACCAAAGTGAGTGCAACTACTCCGTTTCGAGATGGTATCTCAATCGCGCGCTGATCGAACAATGTGCGCGAATCGGCGTTAAAATAAATTTTGAATCCAGTTTCGAAAACATCAACATCGATGCAAAAACTCTCCGAATTAGCACGCCATTGGGTATAAAAGACCACAGTTACGATTTGCTTTTTGCCACTGAAGGCGCCGGCTCCGGTATCCGCAAAGCCCTGACTACCGAATATCCCCAAGAATTCTCCGAAACCACAGATTGGCTGACCTCGGGCTATAAGGAACTTGACATGCCAAATCCACCCAACGGGCATTCACGCCTCGAAGAAAATTCTCTTCACATTTGGCCCCGCGGAACACACATGCTCATGGGGCTTGCCAATCGCGACAACAGCTTCACGATGACATTATATCTACCTAATTCCGGTGGTCCGTATTCGCTGGAAAACCTCAATTCCGAATCGCAAATTCGCGACTTCTTTAATGAAGAATTTGCAACCGCGGTTCCGCTAATGCCGGATTTTCTCAAAAATTATCAGCAGAATCCGGCCGGAATCCTTGGCACCGTCAAAATGAACAAATGGGTCTACAAGGATTCAATCGCATTGATGGGCGACGCCGCACATGCAATTGTTCCATTTTTCGGACAGGGCATGAATCTGGGTTTTGAAGACTGCACTTGCCTTCTGCGATTGCTGACCGAAAACGCCGGCAATTGGGAAGCCGTACTCACCGCCTACGACGGTTACCAGCGGCCAAACGCAAATGCAATTGCCGAAATGGCCCTCGAAAATTTTATTGAAATGCGGGATAAAGTGGCCGACCCGAAATTTCAATTCAATAAAAAAATTGAAGCCTTGATTGAAAAAGAATTCCCGGAACTCTATAGGTCGCGCTACGGGATGATCACATATACATTAATTCCTTACGTCGTTGCACAAGAGGCCGGGGTCAGACAGCTTAAAATTCTCAATACCTTGGCTCAAGACCTTATTGATCCCGCACAACTGGATTTAACCCGAGTGAAGAAACTTTTAATGACGGATTTTTATCCTTGGCTTAAAGAAAAAGGCTATTCCACTGAAAGTTACTGCACTTAAGGATCTCAGCACATACTGACCATATTGGACCAAATATATCTGAGGATGTTATATTTTCTTGCAAGTACATTTTCAAAATTAAAATACACAAACCAGCGCGAATAATATGTTGCTTATTGTAGCTTATTGAGACGATTTTGAAGAGTTGTCAATGTTAGTAAATTACGCAATACTCCCTGCAGAGGAACATATGAAAAAATATTTAATTCTATGCAGCTTAATATTTACCGCTTGTACGTCCCATCCCGTTATTCCAGAAAAAAGCGATATAATCGTCAGTCGCAACGAAGCGGCTGAAAATTGCATGCCACTTGGACCAATCGAAGGCCGTTCGAATCGCGTTAATGCAACACCTGCCGAAGCCCTCGACGATCTTAAAGCCGAAGCCGTTAAAAAAGGTGCTAATTTTATTAAAATCGAAACTATCGGCGCCTTAGCTTCCGCGATACGTGGCTTAGCCTTCCTTTGTAATTGATTTATGAATAATGAAAAACTATTACAATCCTTAAATTTAGAAAAAATAAACTTTCCGGTTTCAACCGGAACTGTCTGGACCGACGGCAGTCTGAAAAAGTCATTGGATTCTGTTTCTCCGATCGATGGTCGGGTTATCGCCAGCACGAGTCTGGCCGGCCGAAAAAATTATGAAGACATCATTGCAACTTCGACTACAGCCAGCTTGTTCTGGCGCCAACTGCCTGCCCCACAACGAGGTGAAATTGTCAGACAGATCGGCGATGAGTTCCGAAAGAAAAAAGAGTTTCTCGGTGACCTCGTTTCCCTCGAGATGGGAAAGTCCCGCAGCGAAGGGCACGGAGAAGTTCAGGAAATTATCGACATCTGTGATTTCGCGGTGGGCCTATCACGTCAACTCTACGGACTGACAATGCCTTCCGAGCGCCCTTCCCATCGCATGATGGAACAGTGGCATCCACTCGGTACAATCGGTATTATTTCTGCCTTTAACTTTCCGGTTGCAGTCTGGGCCTGGAATTCAATGATTGCGGCGGTCTGCGGCAATGTCAGCATCTGGAAACCTTCTGAAAAAACTCCACTTACTGCGATCGCCTGTTTTAAATTAATGAATGAAGTCTGGATACGAAACAAATTACCCGAAGGCATCATGAACCTGATCATCGGTGATGCCACTGAAATCGGCGAAACGATGGTTGCAGATTCCCGCGTGACATTAATCTCGGCAACCGGCTCTACCCCAATGGGACGCCATGTGGCGAAGGTGGTCGCAGGGCGCTTAGGTAAATGCCTCCTTGAACTCGGAGGCAATAACGCCATTATTGTTACCAAAAATGCAAATCTCGAACTGGCAATTCCAGCCATAGTTTTCGGAGCCGTCGGCACGGCCGGCCAAAGATGTACAAGCACAAGAAGGCTTATTATCGATACGGGTATCTATGACAAGGTCAAAGCAAGTTTACTGAAAGCGTACGGAACCCTGAAAATCGGCAACCCACTATTAAGCGAAAATCATCTTGGTCCATTAATAGATAAAGCCAGCGTTATGAAAATGCAGGCGGCACTTCTTGCTGCCAAAGATCAGGGCGCAACTCTTTTGTTCGGTGGAGACGTGCTGCAGGGCCCAGGTTTTGAATCCGGCTGCTATGTCAGACCGGCTTTGGTTGAAGCCGATCATACCATGGCGATTGTTCATGAAGAAACTTTTGCTCCGGTCTTATACCTAACCAGATACTCAGGTGCACTCGAAGACGCGATTAAACTGCAGAACTCAGTCAGTCAGGGTCTGTCGTCATCGATATTCACAGAAGATATGCGAAGTGCAGAAGAATTTCTGTCGGCCCTCGGCTCGGATTGCGGTATTGCGAATGTAAACATCGGCACTTCCGGTGCAGAAATCGGCGGCGCATTCGGGGGCGAAAAAGATACCGGTGGCGGACGCGAATCCGGCAGCGACAGCTGGAAAGCCTATATGCGACGTCAAACCAACACAATAAATTACGGCAAAACGATGCCGCTGGCCCAAGGTATTAAATTTGAAATTTAATTTATTTCATTCTGCGATTCGTGTGCCGAAGGCCCCACAATTTCGCATTCGGTAAAAGCGCATACAGGAACGGCAGCAACAACCGGCGCGGCATAAGTCTGCGCAAGTAATAAAAAAGTACGGCATCTAATGTAACGGAGTTCCAAAGCAATGGATTCTGGGTTTTTATCAGACCCAGTACATCTTCAGCAATTTTTTCAGGAGTCGTTGGCGAAAGTCGCATCAGTTTTTCAACAAAACTTTCCATATTTGAATAGAAGTCATTATAGGGTCCATCAATATTTTTATCTGCTTCGTAACGTTCGGTTCTATAGACATTCCGAAAAGAGTTCGAGTGAATAAACCCGGGTTGAACGAGTGAAACGTCTATGCCAAAGGGTTTCGTTTCGTACCACAAAGCCTCGCTCGCGCCTTCAAGCGCATGCTTGGAAGCCGAGTAAGAGGCCATAGTCGGCATCGCGAGCATTCCGCTGACCGAAGAAATATTTATTATCTTGCCGCGTCCGCGCGCGCGCATACTGGGCAGAACTAGCCGGATAAGACTCATCGGTCCAAAATAATTAGTGGCCATTTGATTGACCTCATCCTGTTCAGACATATGCTCCACGACGGAACGATACATCACTCCGGCATTATTAATCAGGATGTCGACCCCGCCCCAGATATTATTAATTTCTGTAACGACCGATTGGCGGTCGGTAAGCGAGGTTACGTCCATCGAACGTATGATAAATCTTTCGTCTTGTTTAAATTCCGAAAGCAACAAATCATAGCTTTTGCCTCGGGCCGTGATGCAAACCCGGTACTGAGAATTTCTATTTAATAATCTAGCTATTGCAAGTCCAAGTCCTGAACCGCAGCCGGTTACCAGAATTGCCGGTTTGTATCCCGAAATCGATTTTCGCTGCAACAAGTGATATAGTTTGGTCATTGTATTTTACTTAAATTGAAAAACTGCCTAAGTAGTCTTTACTCTTTAGTCTTTAACTTACTATCATTTTCCTGAATGAATTTTTTCAAATCTTCAGCAATTCCTAATAGTTTTAGCCATTGTTCCTTATAAAGGGTTACGGGGAATCGACCCATGCCATAAACCGACAAAGCGCCTTTTTCACTGACCTTCATTGAAAGTGTACCGCTGTTGGATTTTTTACTTTTGAGAGCCTCGTTCTCGGCCCGCAATCTCTCCAGTTCTGCTTTCATATCATCTGACATGTGACCACCTTTACTTTAAATAGTAGCACTAAATTGAAGAGTAGCAACGATTAAGCCTATATTCATGAAGTCCAATTTTCTTATCAATTTCTTAACATGAAGTCCCGCGACGACCAATCCGGTTTCCAACAAAACCGTTGACTGAACAAATATTTTTTCCGCAAAATACCTCATGGTTTTACAAAAGAAACATCACGAATAAACTGTGCGTCTGATAGCCCTCGTTTTATCATTATATCTTTTGGTTGTTCAAGGCAAAGCCGAGGTTGGGCACAATCAGGAAATTTCAAAATTCAAGGCTTTGGTCATCAGTTGCCACGATGGCGACACCTGCAAAGCCGAGGTTAAGGGCCGTACGGTTAATGTTCGCCTGGCAGGAATCGATGCCCCCGAAATTGAACAGGCCGAGTGGCTCGCAGCAAAAAATTTCTTAGAATCCAAAATTCTAAAAAAAACCCTTGAGTTCAATTGCAATGGTAAATCTTATGACAGGATTGTCTGTTACCTCACGCTCGAAGGGCTCGATATCAATGAAGAAATGGTGCGTAGCGGTTTTGCTTTTGACTACCAAAAATTCAGCAATGGTAAATATAGGACGCTGATGGAAGCCGCCCAACGCAAAAAAATCGGCATTTGGAAGACCTTGCAGAAATCACCGTTCTGTACCCGTCACGCAAAAGCCAAAGCCTGCCTCACAAACGCATTCTTTAATCAGTAAACTGATCTATGTTGATATTTATCAATTTGAGAAAACTATTTGATTTCTTTAAGTCGGCTCCCTGACTTGCCGAAAACAATCTGTACTCGAATACGTTTTTATCTCAAGCCAAGGGGGCTTATGAAATCACACATCCTGTTCACGGTTTTTTTAATTTTTGCCGCCAATTCTGCCAACGCGCAAGTCGAGGGTGAGCTCAAAGAGCAAAAACTGAAAATCATAAAAGTTACCACTCTCGAGAAAAAAACCGAAAAAGAGAAAGAATACCTCGAGCGAGAAAATGCAAAGCTGCTGAAAGAGCTCGAGGCCCTCAAAGCCAAGCTACCTGCACTTGAAGATAACCTGAAGTCGCTGGAAGGTGTCGTTAAAGCCGGACGCGAGGAAAACACACGTTCCAGAGAAACTC
Source organism: Bdellovibrio sp. (assembly GCA_031428535.1). GTDB lineage: Bacteria > Bdellovibrionota > Bdellovibrionia > Bdellovibrionales > Bdellovibrionaceae > Pseudobdellovibrio. The sequence continues at coordinate 79,820 of JANPPN010000223.1, forward strand.
TTGAGGATCTCAAGAAGCAAAAAGCCGAAATGCAGGAAAAAATCGGAAAACTCACAAAAGAACGAGCCGATCTGAAAGATGCTTATTCTAAAACGGTTGCGAGTACCGTTATCGAGGAAAAACAGGTTAGGGAAAGAAAAATCGAACTCGAAAAACAGGATATACTGACCAGAGATGAGCAGGGCCGTCTTGAAAAGGAAACAGAAAAGCTGAAAAAGGAACTTACTGCAATTCAGGCGCAATCAGACGCAAAAGAAAATGCATTGAATAAATCCAAAGACATCTTAAAGAATACCAAAAACATTCTCGCTGATCTTAAAGAGAAAAAGGAGAATTTTTTACGTAATATCTCCGATGCCGATGAAAGCCGCCGAAAGGCCTCTGAAGATACAAATGAAACTGCAAAAGAAATTGCCAAGCTGAAAGCTGAGATCAGCAATCTGAAAATCAGGGCTGACGTTGCCAAGCACAACCAAAATGACGCCAGCAATACTTATAGGGCTATAGCCAAAGAAGCCGCCCAGTTAAAGGAAATCAACAGCGCGGAAACTACCAAAATGAAAAAGACCGAAGACGATGTCAATGAATTGCAAGGAATGATTAAAACCGGCAAAGATGAGATCGACCGGGCCAAAAAAGAATATGAGTTACTCATGAAGCGGGGGCAGAAGGCCAAAACCGACAAACCAAAACTCGAAGCCCAGTTGGCCCAGCTCAAAATCAATTACAATACCCTCATCGAAAAAAACAAGCAGCTTCGTCAGAAACTCTAAATTTGAACCACATGGCCTTTGCTTTGCTCTAATTTGACTTAGTCCAGAAAAGTGCCGGCAGTTGGCATCGTCAAAGGCACTATTGTTGACGAAGGAAATAGCTTTGCAATTTCTCTGGTGGCCAAGGTCGGCAACAAGATTTTTAATGCCGAATCTCATCATTTGAAAGAAAAACTCACCGGCGCGCCCCGCCTGTGGCAGTTAGCTGCAATCAAGTTAGTCCTTAAAGATCTGATTAATCAGATTAAAAAAGCGCTGAAATTGGATTGATTTTTTTACAGTTCGTTTCGTAAAGTTTCCACAAAATCTTTGATCTTTCGGATTTTTGTAGCACTGATTTCATTTGAAAACTCTAATCCTATCAGCATAGATTTTTCGGGACTGTTATGAAGAGGGGTTACCCACATTACCTTACTTTTTACCACGTCAAGACCGGCTTTTGAAATTTCTCCGACAAATTCAACCATGACCTCGGATCCAAGCAAAACCGAGCCGGAACTGTCGATCTCACAACAAAGTCCGCCGATGCTGAAATTTCTGATCCTGACTTTGAATTGCTTTTGGCGATACAGATCGTGAATTATGACAATGCCACCTGCCTGAATGCGATGTTTTTCCCGCTTGTCATTTATTTTCAAAGAACCTAGGTCAATCGGATGCATTGGTTTTAAAAGATAGTTTTTCGTATTGTCAGCGTAATAATTGGTAACATTGCCGATACGGCTCATCGTGTGACCAACCATAGTTCCATCCATTACCTCTATATACCGACGCGACCTTAATTTTCGTCCCATTGAATCCCCCCTTAAACAACACAACCGTCCCGGAATAATACAGCTTATAGAAACTGTCTCAAACCTGCGGCTAGTCGTAATTAGGAATTGCAAACGCAAAGCCACGGGAGCGGCAAGGAGCTTTGAATTGACGAAAACTGAGTGTCGAAATACCTGATTTTGAATACTTTCTTGACGCTCTGAAATGAGCTGTCTCATTCTCAAAAAAAAAGGGTAAATCCGCAGAACACGAATTTACCCTTTGTACTTAACAAATAACTCTGAACTTATTTAACTGATGTCTTTGGAACTTTAGATTCGTCAACTGTAACTTCAATTTCAACGCGTCGATTCTGTTTTCTTCCGGTTTCAGTTTTATTTTCGGCTACCGGGTTTGATGGCCCCATACCCACAGTCGAAACCACTGTTCCCGAAATTCCGTTTTTAACCAACTGGTTCTTTACAGCAGCTGCTCTTTGTTCAGAAAGGACCTGATTAACTTTATCTGAACCCGTGCTGTCGGTATAACCTTTAATTGTTAATATATTCTCTGGATATTTTTTCATGATCGTTGCCATTTCGGTCAAATTTCCAGCGGCCTGATCTTTTAATTTATACTCGCCGGTTTCGAACAGAATGTCACTTTTCAACTTAGTAACCAATCCCTGTTCTGTTCTTTTTGTTTCAGCAATTTTCTCGAGTTCTTTTGCCTGTTTGTCCATTCTCTGACCCGCATGCGCTCCGATGGCGCCTCCGAGAACTGCCCCGATTGCGGCCCCTTTTTCTGCACTACCTTGCTGATGACCGAGAATACCCCCGAGAACTGCTCCGGCTGCTACTCCGATACCCGCACCTTTTACAGTATTTGGATTTTCGCTAGTTGCCGCACACCCGCTTAAAAGAAGAAACCCTGCCGAAAGAACTATTGATATCAATTTCATATTACCACCTTATATTTTCATATTTCATATACGATTTTTCTAAAAAAAACAATTACCCACGACCATGAAAAC